>NZ_JBEPSM010000001.1:928599-1238132 GCF_040548815.1 Kaistia defluvii
GGTCGAGGTCGAGGACGGCAAGCTGTTCGTGGCCGGCTCGGCCAAGACCAAGGCGCCGGTGCGCGTCTATGTCGACGAGAAGCCGGTGGGCGTCGCCAAGCCGGGCGAGGGCGGCCGCTGGCTGCTCGAGGCCCCGCAGACGGTCGAGCCCGGCCGCCGCGTCGTGCGCGCTGACCAGCTCGAGGGTGATACCGGCAAGGTCGTTGCGCGTGCCGAAGTGCCGTTCGAGCGCAGCCCGGATGAAGCCGTTCTGGTGCCGGTCGCGGCCGGCGGCGGCGCCGGGGGCGCCAATGCCGATGGCAACGTGCCCGCTCCGCAGAACGTCATCATCCGCCGTGGCGACAATCTCTGGAGCATTTCGCGGCGTCTCTACGGCCGCGGCATCCGCTTCTCGACCATCTACGAGGCGAACAACGATCAGATCCGCAATCCGGACCTGATCTATCCCGGCCAGACCTTCGTGTTGCCGACCGGCGACGCCAACTGGACGAACTGAGCCGCAAGCACCATGTGAGCGGGGCGCGCGGATCGCGCGCTCCCATCTTCCACCGCGCCCGGATCCGCTCCGAGGCGCGGTTTTGCCGTTGCGCATGGCGCGATGGCCGACCGCGATAATCTGGAGAATTGCCAATGAGCGCGAACAACAGCGCCACCTCGCAGCCCGCCAAGGGCGTGCCGGATGAAGAGAAGGACGCAACCGCGTTCTCCACGATTGTCAGCCTCTGGCCCTATATCTGGCCGAAGGACCGTAACGATTTGAAGCTGCGCGTCGCCGGCGCGCTCGTCATCCTGGTGCTGGCCAAGGTCCTGACGGTCTGCATCCCGTTCCTGTACAAATGGGCGACCGACGCACTCGTCTCGCCCGCCAATGCCGCCGGCGACAAGGCCGGCCTTGCCCTCATCGTCACCGTGCCGATCATGCTGGTGGTCGCCTATGGCGTCGGGCGCATCCTGCTCAACGCCTTCAACCAGATGCGCGATGCGCTGTTCGCGCGCGTCAGCGAGAACGCGATCCGCAAGCTCGGCCGCCGCGCCTTCGTCCACATGCACCGCCTGTCGCTGCGCTTCCACCTGCAGCGGCGCACCGGCGGCCTGTCGCGGACGATGGACCACGGCATGAAGGGCATCGACTCGATCGTCGATCACATCATCCTCAACACCTTCCCGACGCTGCTGGAGTTCCTGCTCGCCGCCGTCGTGATCGCCTGGCAGTTCAACCTGACCTATGTCGCGGTCATCGCTGTCACCATCGTCGCCTATGTCTGGTTCACGATCGTCGCCTCGAACTGGCGCATCGCGATCCGCCGCGAGATGAACGCGTCCGATACCGACGCCAATGCCAAGGCCGTCGACTCGCTGCTCAACTACGAGACGGTCAAGTATTTCGGCAACGAGACGATGGAAGCCGACCGATACGACCGCTCGCTCGAGCGTTACGAGGCGGCCTCGATCAAGACGTGGACGTCGCTTGCCTGGCTGAACTTCGGCCAGACCGTGATCTTCACGACCGGCATGACCATCTGCATGGCGCTCTCCGGCGCGGCCATCATGCGCGGCGAGCAGACCATCGGCGATTTCGTCATGATCAACGCGCTGCTGGTCCAGCTTTCCTTCCCGCTGAATTTCATCGGCACGGTCTATCGCGAGCTGAAGCAGGGCCTGGCCGATGTCGAGGCGATGTTCCGCCTGCTCGACATGCCGGAAGAGGTGCAGGACAAGCCGGGCGCCCCGGCGCTCGTGGTCCGGCAGGGCTCGGTGCGGTTCGAGAACGTCTCCTTCCACTATGATCCCGCGCGCGAGATCCTGAAGGGCGTCGATTTCGAGGTTCCGGCCGGTAAGACGGTCGCCATCGTCGGGCCGTCCGGCGCGGGCAAGTCGACCATCTCGCGGCTGATGTTCCGCTTCTATGACGTCACCGCGGGGCGCATCACGATCGACGGCGTCGATATCCGCGACGTGCAGCAGGCAAGCGTCCGCGCTGCCATCGGCATGGTTCCGCAGGACACGGTGCTGTTCAACGATACCATCGCCTACAACATCGCCTATGGCCGCCCGAGCGCCTCAATGGACGAAGTCCGCGAGGCGGCGCAGATGGCGCAGATCGCGGGCTTCATAGAGACCTTGCCGGACGGCTTCGATTCGGAAGTCGGCGAGCGTGGTCTGAAGCTCTCCGGCGGCGAGAAGCAGCGCGTGGCGATTGCCCGCACGATCCTGAAGGCGCCGCCGATCCTCGTGCTCGACGAGGCAACGTCGGCGCTCGACACCCACACCGAGCGCGAGATCCAGGGCGCGCTCGACCGGGTTTCGGCCGGCCGCACCACGCTGGTGATCGCGCATCGCCTTTCCACAGTCGTGACGGCCGATGAAATCATCGTGCTGGAAGCGGGCAAGATCATCGAGCGCGGCCGCCATAGCGAGCTGATGCTGCAGGGCGGATTGTACGCCTCGATGTGGGATCGCCAGCGCGAGGCCGACGAGGCAGCCGAGCGCCTGCGCCGGGTGCAGGAAACGGACACGCTGGGAATCGTCGTGCGCGGACCGAAGGCCGGTCTGGAGACCGTGAGCTAGCTCTTCGACTCGAGGCCACACAGAGAAGAGGTCCGGAGGCGGTAGCCTTCTGGCTCCGCCCTCATCCTGAGGCGCTTCGCGCAGCGAAGCCTCGAAGGACGATCCAGTGGGCGCCTCGTGTGCTGGGGGAATCCCTGGACCCTCCTTCGAGGCCCGGCTGCGCCGGGCGCCTCAGGATGATGGGGAAGCGGCGCTCGACTTTCTCGACCGTTGAAGGCTTGAGATTGGAAATATGGAGCGCCACTTGCCTCGTCTGCGACCGCGGGAAACGGGCGGGGCGGCTTCACACCTCGGCCGATCCATGGTTTACCGGACGCGACTTTATTAGGAGACAGGGCAAGGCATGGATTCTGTGCTGAAATCGATCCGGGCGAATTTCGTTCCGATCCACCGCGAAGGCTACCCCTTCATCGCCATCCTCGCCTTCGTCACCCTGTTCCTGGGCTGGCTATGGGGGCCGCTGTTCTGGCTCGGCCTGATCCTGACCGCCTGGTGCGTCTATTTCTTCCGCGACCCGCCGCGCGTGACGCCGATCGATCCGGATTTGGTCATCAGCCCGGCCGATGGTCGCGTTTCGGCCGTCGGCCCCGTCGTGCCGCCGCCGGAGCTGGAGCTTGGAACCGCGCCGCGCGTGCGGATTTCTGTCTTCATGAACGTGTTCAACTGCCATGTGAATCGAGCGCCCGTCGCCGGTCGCGTCCACCGCATCGCCTACAAGCCCGGCAAGTTCCTGAATGCCGAGCTGGACAAGGCGAGCGAGGATAATGAGCGCAACGGCCTGGTCATCGACAGCGCCCACGGCCAGCTCGGCGTCGTGCAGATCGCCGGCCTCGTGGCGCGGCGCATCGTGTGCTTCACCCGCGAAGGCCAGCCGCTTGCGGCCGGCGAGCGCTTCGGCCTGATCCGCTTCGGCTCGCGCCTCGACGTCTATCTGCCAGAGGGCGCCGTTCCGCTCGTCGCCGAGGGCCAGACGGCGATTGCCGGCGAGACCGTTCTGGCCCGCTTCGGCACGGCCAGCAGCGGCGCAGCCTCCGGCGTCCGGATCGACTGACATGGAAACGATTTTTCCGCCGTTCGATCCCGACGACGAGGAGGGCGAGCGCCCGCGTCCCCGCCGTCAGATCCCGTTCCGGATGATCCTGCCCAATCTCGTTACGCTGCTGGCGCTCTGCGCCGGCCTGACGGCGATCCGCATGGCGATCGAGGCGCGCTATGGCGAGGCGATCGCCATGATCGTCGTGGCGGCCGTGCTCGACGGCATCGATGGCCGCGTCGCGCGCATGCTGCGCTCGACGTCGCGCTTTGGTGCGGAACTGGATTCCCTGACCGACTTCGTCAATTTCGGCGTCGCTCCCGCGATCCTGCTCTATGCTTGGGCGCTGGACGAGGTCCGCTCGCTGGGCTGGATCGCCGCGCTCGTCTTCGCGATCTGCGCCGCGCTGCGGCTTGCCCGCTTCAACGTCGCGATCGACAATCCCCACAAGCCGGACTGGCAGGCGAACTTCTTCGTCGGCGTTCCGGCTCCGGCCGGCGCTCTGATCGTGCTTCTGCCGGTCTATCTCGAATATCTCGACCTGCCGCACGGGCGCTTCACCGCGCCGGTCGTGCTGGTCTACACGATCGCCGTTGGCCTGCTGATGGTGAGCCGCTTGCCGACCTGGTCGGGCAAGAAGTTCGGCGGGGTATCGCGAGAAGTCGTGCTGCCGCTGTTCGTCTTCGTCGTCGTGCTGGCGGCGATGCTGTTCAGCTATCCGTGGCACGTGCTGGCGGTTGGCGCGATCGCATACCTGATCATCCTGCCGCTCGGCTGGCGCGCCTGGCGCAGGCATATGCGCGAGGATGCGTCGCAGGCGGCCATCGACAAGGACCTGATCTAAGCAAAGACCCCGGAAGGCTGACGGCTTTCCGGGGTCTGTTTTTGATGTCGGCTCGGCAGTCTGGTTCATCGGTAAGTCGAGGCAATCCTCGTGCCGACGCTCTCCCGCAAGCGGGCGATGGAGACGCCCGACCCGGCAATTGCAGGGCGATCCGATACCTGAAGCTCAAGCATCGATGCCGAGGACGATCGCCGGCCGAAAACCCTCGCCCGCTTGCGGGAGAGCGTAGGGTGAGAGACTTGAAGGGCGCGAAGCCTTCGCGCCGAGATCAGCCGTGGCTGGCGACGGCCTGCATGCGCTCGTCGAACGGCACATGGGTGAAGGCTGCGTCGACCGTGCTCGGCGCCATCAATTCGAGGACGCGCCTCATCTGGGCGATCTGAAGGTCGAGCGCCGCCATGAAGCGGGGATCATCGGCCGGAAGGCTGGTTGCCTGGAACTGCGTGTGCGCGGACTGCATTCTGCCCTCCTTGGGGACGGTGGCAGCAGGCGGTCGCTACCAATTGTTTAGATTTTGAGCCATGTAGGTTAATGCCTCGTGAATCGGCGGGGCGCGTTAACGCTGATATCAGTGAGATGCAGCCATGACGCGCCGCCGAGCTCGTGGCCGCGATAACCATTTCGATAATCCGGGGCCAGCATGACGACTTCCTATCCGCGTGACCTGATCGGTTATGGCCGCAACACGCCCGATCCCAAATGGCCGGGCGGGGCGAATGTCGCCGTGCAGTTCGTCGTCAACTACGAGGAGGGCGGCGAAAGCAGCATCCTGGACGGCGATAAGGCCTCGGAATCGCTGCTGTCGGAAATCGTCGGCGCCCAGCCCTGGGTCGGCCAGCGCAACTTGAACATGGAATCGATCTACGAATATGGCTCGCGCGCCGGCTTCTGGCGCCTGTGGCGGATGTTCTCCAGCCGCCAGGTGCCGGTCACCTGCTATGGCGTGACGCAGGCGATGGCGCGCAATCCGGAAGCGGTCGCCGCGATGAAGGAAGCGGACTGGGAACTCGCCAGCCACGGCCTGCGCTGGCTCGAATACAAGGACTTTTCCGAGGAAGAGGAGCGCCGCCACATCCACGAGGCGATCCGCCTGCATACGGAAGTCGCCGGCTCGCGTCCGCTCGGCTTCTATCAGGGCAAGCCCTCCGATCACACGCTGAAGATCCTGATGGAGGAGGGCGGCTTCCTCTATTCCTCGGACAGCTATGCCGATGACTTGCCCTATTGGGTGGCGGGGCCGAACGGCCCGCATCTGATTATTCCCTACACGCTCGAAACCAACGACATGCGCTTCGCCACGCCGCAGGGTTTCAACTCGGGCGACCAGTTCTTCACCTACCTCAAGGACGCCTTCGACGTACTCTATGAGGAGGGCGAGCAGGGCGCGCCGAAGATGATGAGCGTCGGTCTGCACTGCCGGCTTGTCGGCCGCCCAGGACGCGCCGCGGCGCTGGCCCGCTTCGTCGATTACGTGGCGTCGAAGGAGAAGGTCTGGATCCCGCGCCGCATCGACATCGCCTGGCACTGGCACGCACACCACAGGCCGGCATAAACGGCGGCGGCCGGCCGCTTTCCCTTGAAATGGCTGAATACTGCGGTTACTCCCATCAGGCATGGGAAAAGCGCTGATTCCGCCAGACGGCGGCCATGTCGAAACGATCAATCTCCGCGAGGCGCTTGAAGAGCGCTACCTCGCCTACGCCCTTTCGACCATCATGGGTCGGGCGTTGCCGGATGCGCGCGACGGGCTGAAGCCCGTCCATCGCCGCATCCTCTACGGCATGCACCTGCTGCGCCTCAGCCCGGATTCGGCCTTCAAGAAATCGGCCAAGATCGTCGGTGACGTGATGGGCTCGTTCCATCCGCATGGCGACCAGTCGATCTATGACGCGCTCGTGCGCCTGGCCCAGGATTTCTCCTCGCGCTATCCGCTGGTCGACGGTCAGGGCAATTTCGGCAACATCGACGGCGACGGCGCGGCAGCGTACCGCTACACCGAAGCGCGCATGACCGAAGTCGCGCAGATGCTGCTCGAAGGCATCGACGAGGACGCGATCGATTTTCGCGAGAACTATTCCGGCGACCTGAAGGAGCCGATCGTTCTCCCGGCGAGCATTCCGAACCTGCTCGCCAACGGCACGTCGGGCATCGCGGTCGGCATGGCGACCTCGGTGCCGCCGCACAACATCGCCGAGCTTTGCGACGCCTCGCTGCTGCTGATCAAGAACCCCGACGCGACGGCCGAGGAACTGGTCCAACACGTCCAGGGCCCGGATCTGCCGACCGGCGGCATCATCGTCGACAACCGCGCGCAGATCACCGAGGCCTATCGCACCGGCAAGGGCGGGTTCCGCGTCCGCGCTCGCTGGCATGTCGAGGACCAGGGCCGCGGCACCTATCTGATCGTCGTCACCGAGATTCCCTATCAGGTGCAGAAGTCGCGCCTGATCGAGAAGATCGCCGAACTGATCCAGACGCGGAAGGTGCCGCTGCTGGCGGACGTGCGCGACGAGTCGGCCGAGGATATCCGCGTCGTGCTGGAGCCGCGCGCCCGCACGGTCGACGCCGCGCTGCTGATGGAATCGCTGTTCAAGCTCACCGAGCTCGAGAGCCGCATCTCGCTCAACATGAATGTCCTCTCGAAGGGCATCGTGCCGAAGGTGATGACCCTTTCGGAAGTGCTGCGCGAGTGGCTCGACCACCGCCGCGAGGTGCTGGTGCGCCGTTCGGCGTTCCGCCTGGCGCAGATCAAGCACCGGCTCGAAGTTCTGGAAGGCTATCTCGTCGCCTACCTGAACCTCGACGAGGTGATCCGGATCATCCGCTACGAGGATGAGCCGAAGCAGGAGTTGATGAAGACCTTCTCGCTGACCGACCTGCAGGCCGAGTCGATCCTCAACATGCGCCTGCGCTCCCTGCGCAAGCTCGAGGAATTCGAGATCCGCAGCGAGCACGAGAAGCTCTCGGCCGAGATGGCGGAGATCGAGTCGCTGCTCGGTTCCGAGGACAAGCAGTGGAAGACGGTCGCCTGGCAGATCAAGGAGGTCCGCAAGACCTTCGGCCCGGAGACGCCGCTCGGCAAGCGCCGCACCGGCTTCGCGGACGCGCCGTCGCATGACGTCGAGGATATCCAGCAGTCGATGATCGAGCGCGAGCCGATCACCGTCGTGGTTTCCGAAAAGGGCTGGATCCGCGCGCTCAAGGGCCATGTCAGCGATTTCACGACGCTGACCTTCAAGACCGATGACGGGCTGAAGATGGCGTTCCATGCCGAGACGACGGACAAGCTGCTGGTGTTCTCCACCGGCGGCAAGTTCTACACGCTCGGCGCCGACAAGCTGCCCGGCGGGCGCGGCCATGGCGAGCCGATCCGCCTGATGGTCGATATGGACAATGCGCAGGACATCGTCACGGTGTTCGTCCACAAGCCCGGCCGCAAGCTGCTGCTGGCCTCGACCGATGGTCGCGGCTTCGTCGTGCCGGAGACCGAGGTCATCGCCAATACCCGCAAGGGCAAGCAGGTGCTGAATGTCGACGGCACCGAGGAAGCGCGGATCTGCGTCGAGGCGGCGGGCGACCTCGTCGCCATCATCGGCCAGAACCGCAAGTTCCTGATTTTCCCGGCCGAGCAGATCCCCGAGATGACGCGCGGCAAGGGCGTCCGGCTGCAGCGCTACAAGGATGGCGGCCCGGCCGACATCCACATGTTCTCCAAGGCCGAGGGGCTGACCTGGATGGATTCATCCGGCCGCAGCTTCACCCGTTCGGCCGAGGAACTGCGCGACTGGATCGCCGAGCGCGGCCAGGCCGGCCGGCTGCCGCCGGACAAGTTCCCCAAGACCAACAGTTTTGGAACGCCGCCGCTGAAGTAGGGGCAATTAGACCCTCACCCCAACCCTCTTTCGCACGCGGGTGAGGGAGCGCGACGGCGCTCGCTTGGTCTCGATATCGATGGAGCGCTGCGGCGGAAAAGCCCTCGCCCGCTCGCGGGAGAGGGTTGGTGAGGGCCTTGCTTGGCCTGTTACCCAGCGATCACTCGCTGCTTTGGCCCGCCAGCTCCCAACCGCGGGGGCCGAGATGCTGCTGGGGCTTGAAGCGGGCCTTGTAGGCCATCTTCTTCGAGCCATCGACCCAATAGCCGAGATAGACGTAGGGCAGGCCCATGCGCCGGGCGCGGCGGATGTGGTCGAGGATCATCAGCGTTCCAAGCGACCGGTCGATCAGGTCCGGCTCATAGAACGAATAGACCATCGACAGGCCGTCCGAGAGCAGGTCGGTGAGCGCGGTCGCGATCAGCGGTCCCTCGCCCTGGCCGGTGATGCCGCTGTCGGGGCCGCGGAACCGGTATTCGACCAGCATCGTGTCGACATGCGTGTCCTCGACCATCATGGCGTAGTCGAGCACGGTCATGTCGGCCATGCCGCCCTGGGAATGGCGGGCATCGAGATAGGCGCGGAACAGGGAATATTGCTCTGAGGTCGGCGCGGCGTCGACGCGCGTGCCGATCAGGTCGCTGTTCTTCTCCAGCACGCGCCGAAAGCTGCGCGTGGTGATGAACTGATCGACGGGAACGCGGATCGAGATGCAGGCCTTGCAGGCCTCGCAGGCCGGGCGATAGGCGATGTTCTGGCTACGCCGGAAGCCGCCCTGCGTCAGGATTTCATTGAGGGCCGAGGCCTTCTCGCCGACCAGATGCGTGAACACCTTTCGCTCCATCTGCCCCGGAAGATACGGGCAGGGCGATGGCGCGGTCAGGAAGAACTGCGGCGTGTCGGTCGAATGCTGGGTCATCGCACAACGGGCCCGGACGATTCAGGCATGCAGCAACGATAATACGCCTGCGCCCGGTGCCCAAAGTAAATTCTGGTGGAAGACAATCAGCGCCGGGTGCGCGTCAGCGGGCCGGCGTTGAGGATCACGGTGCCCAGCAGCATGTCCTGCAGCAGGCGCTTGCGGTTGGAGAAGAGCCCGACCAGCAGGACCAGCGGCGTCAGCACCGAGACCGAGAACCAGAAGATCAGCGAATGCGCGGCGGCGATGATCGGGCCGATGCGCTGGCCGTCCGTGCTGCGGATGGTGACGCCCGCCATGCGCATGCCGGGCGTGGCCGCCTTGGGGCCGCCCAGCGTCAGGCCGACATAAAGCAGGGCGACGATGGCGAATAGCGGCAGGCCGAACAGCAGCCAGGCGATGCCGAGCGTGAGGACGCCCATCGCGATGATCACCAGCGACGCGACCAGCAGGAAGACGCCGATCAGAATGGCATCCATGATGAACGCGAAAAAGCGCTTCGACAGCACGCCGTCAAAGAGTTCCGGTTCGCGCACCGGGTCGAAGACCATGCCGTTATAGCGGTAGGCGTCGTCATAGTGCGTCATGTCGATTTCCTGGTACTGTCCCATGATCGATAAATGGGCAATGCCGGTTCTTCATACAAGAAGTGGCCCAGCGATGCTTCCCGCGATCAGGGAGGATCCATGCGCTCCACCGAATACTGGTGCGCCTCCAGCGCCGCGACGATCTCGCGCGCATGCTCGGGGCCGTGCGTTTCGATCGTGACGTCCAGGCTGGCCCCCTTGGCCGGCACCGTCAGCAGGTGGCGGTGATGCGAGACCTCGAGAATGTTGCCGCCGCAATTGCCGATCGTCTGGGCGATGTCGGCAAGCACGCCCGGCCGGTCCGGAATGGTCATGCGCACAGCGACGATGCGCTCGGACCGCGCCAGTTCGCGCACCATGATCGAGGCGGCGAGGCGCGGATCGATGTTGCCGCCGCAAAGCACCAGTCCGACGCGCTGCCCGCGGAAACGGTCGGGATCGGCCAGCATGGCGGCGAGGCCGGCAGCACCCGCGCCTTCCGCCATGGTCTTCTGCAGCGTCAGATAGGCGTTCACGGCGCGCTCGATCGCGGTTTCCGACACCAGCACGACGTCGTCGACGAAGCGCCGGGCGATCTCCAGCGTCAACACGCCGACATTCTTGACGGCGATGCCCTCGGCCAGCGTGTTGCCGCCGCATTCGCCCTCCACGCCGTCGAGGGCCGCCCGCATCGACGGATAGAGTTCGGTCTCCACGCCGATGATCTCCGTGTCGGGCGAAAGCGCCTTGGTGGCGATGGCGATGCCGCCGATGAGGCCGCCGCCGCCCACCGGCACCAGGATGCAATCCAGATGCGGCCCGTCCTCGATCATTTCGAGCGCGATGGTGCCCTGACCGCGAATGACATGCGGATCGTCGTAGGGATGGACCCAGACGGCGCCGGTTTCGTCGGCGATGCTGGCGGCGATCTGCTGGCAGGCCGCCAGCGTCTCGCCCTCGACGACGACCTTGGCGCCGAAAGCCTGCGTCGCCTCGATCTTCACGAAGGGCGTCGTCTTCGGCATGACGATGGTGGCGGGGATGCCGAGCCGCTGGGCGTGATAGGCGACGGCCTGGGCGTGGTTGCCGGCCGACATGGCGACGACGCCGTTGGCGCGTTCCTCGGGCGTCAGCGAAAGCAGCTTGACCAACGCGCCGCGTTCCTTGAAGGCCGAGGTCACCTGCAGGTTCTCGTATTTGACATAGACCTCGGCGCCCGTCAGCCGCGACAGGCGCGGGGCGGGCAGGAAGGGCGTCCGGATCAGGACCCCGTCGATCAGCCGCGCCGCGTCGCGAATGTCCTCCAGCGTGGGAATCGCGCGGGACGGCGAGGGGGTCTGGGATGCGTCGGGCATGGGGCCTCCGGGAAGATCAGGGCAGGCGTGTCCCGCGCCCCTCTTCCAGCGCTTGGCCGAGGCCCAGCAGGCCGTTGGGGCGCAGCAGGAAGAGCAGGGTGAGGACGGAGAGCACGACGATGTCGCGCGAGGTCGAATCGAAATAAGCGGACCAGAGCGTCTCGAGGGTTGCGATCAGCAGTCCGCCCAGCACGGCGCCGACGAGCGAACCCGCGCCGCCGACCAGGCTGGCGAGCAGCGCCTTCAGGCCGACCATCAACCCCATCGAGAAACTGATGGTGCCATAGCTGAAGGCGATGACGAGTCCGCCGCCGGCCGTCAGGGCCGATGCCAGGACCATGGTCGTCGCGGTGACGGCCGAGGTATGAATGCCGGCGAGACGTGCCATGACGCGGTCATCCGACACGGCGCGCCAGGCGCGGCCGAAGCGCGAGAACCGCATGAAGGCGAGCACGGCCGGCAGGATGACCAGGGCCGAGGCGATGATCAGCAGGCGCATTTCCGGAATGATGACGGGGAAGTCGCCTCCGGTGAGGGTGACCGGTGTTTCCAGCATCGGCTCGACCCAGATGTCGCGCACGCCCTGCGTCAGACGCAGCATTTCCGAAAGCGCGATGCCGAGCCCGATCGTGGCGATGATGAAGGCGCGGTCCGGCCGCCCCTCCAGCGGCAGGACGACCGAGCGACCGACCAGCCAGCCCCAGAGCGCGGCCAGGGCGACCGCGGTTGCGATGGCCAGCGCCACGGTGGCCAGCAGCCCGAAGGACGGAATCCCGCCGGCCGCCACGATGCCGAACAGCGCGCCATAGCCGCCGATCACGGCGATCTGGCCAAAGGCCATGTTGATGCGGCGGATCAGGCCGTAGATCAGCGCGTAGGCCAGCGCCAGCGGCGAATAGAGGGCGGCAAGCGCCAGGATGTTGGTGATCTGTTGGAGCGCGAAGCCAACTGCCTTGGGCGGCGCCCAGGAGAGAAGCTGGATGCTGGGCGGCTGCCAGTTGGTCTCGGCCACGGCCCGCGAAATGGCAGTATCGCTGGACAGGAACCAGCGATAGAGCGTCAGCAACTGCCGCTCGGAGAGAGCACCGTCATAGCCGCGCACGCCGATGACGTCGCGCCGGCCCATCTCCAGCGTACCTCCGCCAAACGCGCAGTCGACATAGAGCGGCAGCGGCATGCTGGGGACGGTGTAATTGACCCGGACCGCATGGCTGACGCCGGTCAGCGGAATCACCGACTGGATCGTGACCTTCTGGTTTTCCGGCGCCACGGCGGTCGCGACGGCGACGCAGATCCGCGCCTGTTGGCGGTCGACCTCGGAGCACGCGGAAAGCAGCGCGGCCGCGCAGAAGAGGAGCGCCATGATCGCGGCCGATCTTGCCGCCCCCCGCATCGGCGCGCCCCGTTCAGCGAGGGAGGAAGGGAGCGACGAGCGGCGCGAAGTAGGTCAGGATGCCGTCCGCCCCCGCCCGCTTGAAGGCTGCGAGGCTCTCGATGAAGGCGCGGTCGCCGTCGATCCAGCCGTTCCGGGCTGCCGCCTGAAGCATCGCGTATTCCCCGGACACCTGATAGGCGAAGGTCGGCATGGCGAAGGTCTCCTTCACCCGCTGCACCACATCCAGATAGGGCATGCCGGGCTTGACCATGATCATGTCAGCCCCTTCCTGAATGTCGAGTTCTACCTCGCGCAAAGCTTCGTCCGTATTGCCGAAATCCATCTGGTAGGTGCGCTTGTCGCCGATCAGCGTCTTCGACGTCCCGATCGCGTCGCGGAACGGGCCGTAGAAGGCGGAGGCATACTTGGCCGAGTAGGCCATGATCTGTACGTCGAGGAAGCCGGCATCGTCGAGCACTTCACGGATCGCCGCGACACGGCCGTCCATCATGTCGGACGGGGCGATGACATCGGCGCCCGCTTCGGCCTGGGCCAGCGCCTGCTGCACGAGCAGCGCCACGCTGGCGTCGTTGACGATCCGGTCGCCTTCCATCACGCCGTCATGGCCGTGGCTGGTATAGGGATCGAGCGCCACGTCGGTGATCAGGCCGATCTCCGGCACCGCCGCCTTGATAGCGCGGCAGGCCCGGCAGACGAGATTGTTCGGGTTCAGCGATTCGGACCCGGTCGGATCGCGCAGCGACGGCTCGGTGAAGGGGAAAAGCGCGATGGCAGGAATGCCCAACGCCGCCGCCTTCTCGGCCTCGACCACGGCCTGGTCGACGGAGAGGCGCTGAACGCCCGGCATCGAGGCGACGTCCTGGCGGACATTCGTTCCCTCGACGAGGAAGATCGGCCAGATCAGGTCGTTCACCGTCAGCACCGTCTCGCGTACCAGCCGGCGCGACCATTCCGCCTTGCGATTGCGTCGCAGGCGGCGGCCGCCCAGAATCGCGTTCATGTCGGGCGGGGTGAAGGAGTGACGGGTCATGCTGATTTCCTTGGAAGGCGCGGCGGCGGGACGTTAGCACCGGGAAAACCCGCTGCAAGCGCCGCACTGTCGCGCCTCCGGATGAGACGGAGCGGCCTAGCTGTCGCTCTTTCGGACGAGAACCTTGTCGATCCGCCGGCCGTCGAGGTCAACCACCTCGAAGATCCAGCCCTCATAGCTGAAGAACTCGCCCGGCACCGGGATGTGGCCGAAATGGTTCAGCATGAAGCCCGCCATGGTGGCGAAATCCTCGTCGCTGTCGACCAGCTTCAGCGCCAGCGTGCGCTCGACGCTGTCGATCTGGGCGCTGCCGTCGATCAGCCAGGAGCCGTCGGCGCGCTGGGTGGCGTCGGGAACGTCGTCGCCCTCATGTTCGGGCATGTCGCCGGCGATCGCGGTCAGGATGTCCATCGGCGTCACGACGCCCTGGAAGCTGCCATACTCGTCGAGCACCACGGCCATATGGACGTTCGACGTCTTGAAGCGGTCCAGCACCTTCAGGATGGGCATGCGCTCGTCGACATAGAGCGGCTCGCGGATGACCGGCGTCAGGTCGACGGTCTGGCCCTTGTAGATCTGCTCCAGCAGGTCCTTGGCGTGGACGATGCCGATCACCGCGTCGATCTCGCCGCGACTGACGGGAAAGCGCGAATGACCGGATTCGATCACGGCGTCGCGGATGTCGGTCGGCGAATCCTCGATATCGAGCCAGACCACGTCCGGCCGGGCGACCATGATCGTGCGGACCGAACGGTCGGCGACGCGGATCACCGCCTCGATCATCTCGCGCTCGGCCTGATGGAAGACGCCGGCCTCGGTGCCTTCCGCGATCATCGTCTTGACCTCTTCCTCGGTCACGCCGCGCTCGTCATTCTCCTGTTTGCCGAGAATGCGCAGCACGGTGTTGGTCGAGAGGCGCAGGAACCAGACGATCGGCAGAGCGACGCGCGCCAGCAGCCCGACCGGCCGCGCCACGAAGCAGGCAAGCCGCTCGGGATTGGTCAGCGCCAGGCGCTTCGGCACCAACTCGCCCGCAATCAGCGAGAAATAGGCGAGGCCCACGACGACGATGACCGTCGAGATGGTCGAGGCGCGGTCGCCGAGGCTCGGGAATTCATAGAGCAGGAAGTCGTTGAGCGGCGTTGCGAGCGCAGCCTCGCCGAAGGCGCCGGACAGGATCGCAACCAGGGTGATGCCGATCTGCACCGCCGACAGGAAGCCGGTGGGGTCCTCCGCCAGCTTGAGCGCCGCGGTGGCGCCGCCGACCCCTTCGCTGGCCATGAACTGCAGACGGGCAGGGCGGGATGAAACGACGGCGATCTCGGATAGCGCAAAGAAGCCGTTGAAAGCGATCAACACAGCGATGATCAGAATGTCTTGCCAGGGCATGTGTCGTTTAGCGCGCGGCAATCATTGAAAAGGGCACCATCTTATCCGTTTGGACATGGAAAAAAGGACTGGCGAGCCGAACCTAAAGGTCCCGCTCCAGAGCAAAGCTTCGCATACGCTATCTCGACATGATGGTGATCATATCGAACGCTGCAAGTTCTCGCCAGCGGAGAGATGCTTCAATCGCTGCATTGCGGAAATCCCGCGCCCGGCTGAATGAGGTGGGGACGGCGGGCCAAGCGCCCTTGCCCCTCCCTATGCCCGGCTTACGATCCCCGCTTCGCGCGCCGGAGGCAAGATGGCCGAGCCAGAGATCCTTTTCGAACGCCGGGGACATGCCGGCCTTGTCACGCTGAACCGCCCGGGCGCGCTCAACGCCCTGTCGCATGGCATGGTGACCGCGCTCGCCCAGGCGCTCGAAGGTTGGCGGGACGATCCCGAGATCCGCCTCGTCATCGTGCGGGCGGTCGGCCGCGCCTTCTGCGCCGGCGGCGACATCCGCGCCGTCTACGAGGCAGGGCAGGGATCTCCCGCTCAGAAGGCGTTCTTCGAGGCGGAGTATCGCCTGAATGCCGCGATCAAGGCGTTCCCGAAACCCTATGTCGCGCTGATCGACGGCTATGTGATGGGCGGCGGCGCCGGCATTTCGGTGCACGGCTCGCACCGGGTCTTCGCCGAGAAGGCCGTGTTCGCCATGCCGGAAACCGGCATCGGCTTCTTCCCGGATGTCGGCTCCAGCTTCTTCCTGTCGCGCATGCCGAGCCACACGGGCCTCTATTGCGCGCTCGGTGCCATCCGTCTGGCGCGCGGCGATGCGCTCCATGCGGGCATTGCCACCCATGCCGCGCCCGCGGCCGCCTTCGACGCGATCGTCGCACGCCTCGCGGAGTCGGACGACGTCGACGCTGTGATTTCCGAGTTTGCCGAGCCGGCGGCGCCGGAAACGCTCGGTTCGCTGGCCCTTGCCATCGAGGCGGTCTTTGCCACGGGCTCGGTCGAATCGATCCTGGCAAGGCTGGACGCCCTGCAGGGGCCGCTCGCGGATTGGGGCGGCGGCACGGCCGCGGCGATCCGCGGCAAGTCGCCGACCAGCCTGCGGATTGCGCTGCGGCAGATCCGCGCCGCAGGCGAGCTCGCATTCGAAGACTGCATTCGCCTCGATTGGCGCATCGCCAACGCGATCCTCGACGGGCACGACTTCTATGAAGGCGTGCGGGCGGCTCTGGTCGACAAGGATCAATCGCCGCGCTGGAACCCTGCTACGCTCGACGCAGTTGACCCGGGCGTGATCGAAGGGCACTTCGTGGCTCCCCTCGACGGAGACATTCCGCTGCCATGATGGACAATGAAGTCACCCAGCTCCCCAGCGAGCCGGACAATCCCTACGATCTGGCGCTGAACGTCTATCTGCGCGGCGTGGCGGCCATTCTGCTGCTGCTCGGCCTTCGTCACTGGCTCTACATCGCCGGCGTGTTCCAGGACGATGGCTGGAGCCTGGAGACGATGTCGAACCAGTGGCGGTTCGTCACCATCAACCTCGCCGTCGTCGACCTCGTCGCGGCCGTCGGGCTGTGGATGCGCGTGGCCTGGGGCAATGTGATCTGGGTCTATATCGCGATGTTCGAAGTGGCGATGCACACGGTGTTCGCCGACACGTTCGGTTTCGACTGGCTCATCGTTTCCTTCCATGTCGTGTCGCTGCTGGTGTTCGTGGGACTGCTGGTGATGAGCCGGCGGCATGAAGCGGCGGCCGGCTGAAAGCCAGGCGTCGCCTAGCTTCGCGCGGGCCGGATAGTAAGTTTTTAACGATAAGAACCGTTTCGAATGCCAACTTGCGAGGTAAGCAGACGTTAAGCCTGATCCTTAAGATGATTTTCAAATGCCGCCTATAAGTTCCGTTGTCATGAGGTGAGAGCAATACTTGCCGCGGAAACAAGAGGCAGAGAAGATGATCAGCGCAATGCGGGCAGTCGAAACGGTCGCCAAGCCCCAGTCTACTTCGGAACTCAAGCCGCTTTACATGGAGGCTGTAACGCTCGTCGAGCGTCTGCATCGCCGCCTCCTCGATGTCGTCAAGGACGAGTTCGACCGCGAAGGGCGCTCCGACATCAATAGCGTCCAGGCGCTGCTGCTGTTCAACATCGGCGATGCCGAACTGACCGCCGGCGAACTGCGCACCCGCGGCTACTATCTCGGCTCCAACGTCTCCTACAATCTCAAGAAGCTGGTCGAGATGGGCTACATCCATCACCAGCGTTCGCGGATGGATCGCCGTTCGGTCCGCGTCAGCCTGACCGAGAAGGGCCAGGAAGTCGCCGCGATCGTCGGCGGCGTCTATGAGCGCCACATGAAGTCCATCGAGCAGGTCGGCGGCATCGCGGTCGATGACTTCCAGCAGCTCAACCGCTCGCTGCAGCGCCTCGAGCGCTTCTGGACCGACCAGATCCTCTATCGCCTCTGAGAACGGACCGCCTGACCTTCCAAAAGCCCCGGCCGCCCCTGCCGGGGCTTTTGCACGTTCGGGCTCTTGTGAACGCGGCGGTAACCATCGCGATGCGACATGGTGGGGCGGTGCTGCAATGCAGCGCTGTGACATGAAAGCGCCATACTGCCATGAAACCCAAAGACATACGGATCAAGCCGTGTCCTGTGCCGTGATCGGCTGTATGGAGACCGCTTGCGGCGTGGCTCATCGGGCCGGTTGTAGCAGATGTGTTTTCAGGGTTCGCGGCGCGTACTAGCCGCAGTCGAAGATCGGGGGCTGGCGACGAGGTCGCGGGCTCCCTGTACCAGCGAGCTTCCAGAAGTATCGACATGACCGGATCAAAGAACACCACTCTCCTTCCTGCCACCGCCATGACGCGCCGTGGCGCGTTGCGCTCGATCGCCGGCGCGCTTGCCGCATCGGTCGCGATGCCGCTCGCCGCGTTCGCCCAGGATGTCGATCCGATCAACCAGGTGCTGCAGAGCGGCAGCGGCGACTGGTCGGACGGCTTTGACGCCGCCTCGAACGGGGCAGCCTCGGTCCGCACTTCGGCGCCGATCCTGTCGCCCGATACGGCGCAGGCCGTCGAATACGCGATCCAGAATTACACCGACATCGTCGCACGCGGCGGCTGGCCGATGGTTCCGGCCGACAAGAAGCTCAGCCTCGGCCTGCGCGACCCGAATGTCGTCATCCTGCGCCAGCGCCTGACCGTTTCCGGCGACCTCGCCGCCGGCGCCGGCAATTCGCAGACCTTCGATTCCTATGTCGACGCGGGTCTCCGCCGATTCCAGGCCCGTCATGGCCTGCCGGCCGACGGCGTCGCGGGTCAGTCGACCATCAACATGATGAACGTCCCGGCCGATGTCCGGCTCGGCCAGTTGCAGACCAATCTGGTCCGGCTGCGCTCGATGTCGGGCTTCCTCGGCGAACGCTACGTGATGATCAACATCCCGGCCGCCGCGATCGAGGTGGTCGAGAACGGCCGCGTCATCTCGCGTCACACCGCCGTCGTCGGCAAGGTCGATCGGCCCACGCCGGTGCTTGCGACGAAGATCTACCGCATCAGCTTCAATCCGAACTGGACCGTGCCGGCGTCGATCATCCGCAAGGACCTGATCCCGCTGATGCAGAAGTCGCCGGATTACCTGACGAAGAAGCACATTCGCATCTTCGATTCGGCGGGCGTGGAAGTGCCGCCCGAGTCGATCGACTGGAACACCGACCAAGCCACCAAGGGCTACATGTTCCGTCAGGATCCGGGCGACTTCAACTCGCTCGGCAGCGTGCGCATCTCGTTCCACAATGACGAGCAGGTGTACATGCACGACACGCCGCAGAAGGACATTTTCGGTCGCGAGCAGCGCTTCGATTCGTCGGGCTGCATCCGCGTGCAGAACATCCGCCAGGTGATCGGCTGGCTGCTGCGCGACACGCCGGAATTCCCGCGTGAGCGAATCGACGCGATCTTCAAGTCGGGCGAGCAGGTGAACGTCAATCCGAAGCCGGAAATGCCGCTCTACCTGCAATATATCAGCGCCTGGGCGATGGCCGATGGCGTGACCCACTTCCGCGATGACATTTACAATCGCGACGGTATCGGCCAGCTGGCGCTACAATAGGTCGCTGGCACGCCGGAAAATCAGTCGTTTCGCGCCGTAAGGGCGAAACGACCCTCGTGAATTGAAGGGCCGATGAGGCCCTTTTTCTTGGCGTCTACCCCTACATATGGTACGCCGCCCGGGTTCCGGCCGTGCCGTCATTGGCACATATCCGGTACCGCCAACAGGATGGACCGCCCATGTCTCTGACGGATCGCGCTGACAGCCTTTCCTCGACCGCCGCTTTCTTCAACCGGACGCTTGCCCAGGCCGATCCGGAAATTGCCGATGCGATCGGCAAGGAACTCGGTCGCCAGCAGCATGAAATCGAGCTGATTGCTTCGGAAAACATCGTCTCGCGCGCCGTTCTGGAAGCGCAGGGTTCGGTGCTGACCAACAAGTATGCCGAGGGCTATCCGGGCAAGCGCTACTATGGCGGTTGCGAATTCGTCGACATCGTCGAGACGCTCGCCATTGAGCGCGCCAAGAAGCTGTTCGACTGCCAGTTCGTCAACGTGCAGCCGAATTCCGGCAGCCAGATGAACCAGGCCGTGTTCCTGGCGCTTCTGCAGCCGGGCGACACCTTCATGGGCCTGGACCTTGCCGCCGGCGGACATCTGACGCACGGCTCGCAGGTCAACATGTCCGGCAAGTGGTTCAAGGTGGCGCCCTATGGCGTGCGCCGCGAGGACCAGTTGCTCGACTATGCAGAGATCCAGCGCATCGCCGAAGAGACCAAGCCGAAGCTGATCATCGCCGGCGGCACGGCCTATTCGCGCATCTGGGACTTCCAGCGCTTCCGTGAGATCGCCGATTCGGTCGGCGCCTACCTGATGGTCGACATGGCGCATTTCGCCGGCCTCGTCGCCGGTGGCGCGCATCCGTCGCCGCTGCCGCATGCGCACGTCGTCACCACGACGACCCACAAGTCGCTGCGCGGCCCGCGCGGCGGCATGATCCTGACCAATGACGAGGCGATCGCCAAGAAGATCAACTCGGCCGTCTTCCCGGGGCTGCAGGGCGGCCCGCTCATGCATGTCATCGCCGCCAAGGCCGTGGCTTTCGCCGAAGCACTGCGTCCCGACTTCAAGGACTACGCGAACAGCGTCGTCGAAAATGCTCGTGCGCTTGCAGAAACGCTCAAGGGCTCTGGCTTCGACATCGTCTCCGGTGGCACCGATAACCACCTGATGCTGGTCGACCTGCGTCCGAAGCAGGTTAAGGGCAACGTGTCGGAGAAGGCGCTCGTCCGCGCCGGCCTGACCTGCAACAAGAACGGCATTCCCTACGATCCGGAGAAGCCCTTCGTCACCTCCGGCATCCGTCTGGGCACGCCGGCCGCAACGACGCGCGGCTTCGGCGTGGCCGAGTTCCAGGAAGTCGGTCGCCTGATCGCCGAGGTTCTCGGCGCCGTGTCGCAGTCGGAAGACGGCTCCGCTCCGCTCGTGGAAGCGTCGGTCAAGGAGCGTGTCCATGCTCTGACCGCTCGCTTCCCGATCTATTCCTGATCGGGGAAATCCATGCGTTGTCCCTATTGCGGTAGCGACGACACGCAGGTGAAGGACTCCCGCCCGTCGGAGGACAATACGTCCATCCGGCGGCGGCGGGTCTGCGCGGATTGCGGCGGTCGTTTCACGACCTTCGAGCGGATTCAGCTGCGCGAGCTGATCGTTCTGAAGAAGAGCGGCCGGCGCGTTCCGTTTGATCGCGACAAGCTGATGCGTTCGGTCCAGGTTGCGCTGCGCAAACGGCCGGTCGATCCCGATCGTGTTGAGCGCATGATCAACGGTGTCGTCCGCCAGCTGGAAAGCAGCGGCGAGAGCGAGATCAATGCAGAGCAGATCGGCGTCTATGTCATGGAGGCGCTGAAGGGCCTCGATGACGTCGCCTATGTGCGGTTCGCCTCGGTCTATCGCAATTTCCGCGAGGCCAAGGACTTCTCCGCCGTGCTGGACGAGCTTTCGTCCCAGGACCTGCCGGAAGACGACGAACGGGACTAGGACGCCGCGCGCGGCGTCGCTCGAACGATCTGCGGGGTATCGTATGGCGACAGAGCGAGCGGGCAACGTGGATGCCGAGATGGACCGCCGGCTGATGGCCGTGGCGCTCCGCTTCGGCCGGCGCAATCTCGGCTCGACGGCGCCCGCGCCGCCGGTCGGCGCGCTCGTCGTCGGCCAGGAAGGCGACGAGCCCGTCATCCTTGGCCGTGGCACGACCTCTGCCGGGGGCACGACCCACGCCGAGATCGACGCACTCGCCATGGCGGGCGAATTCGCACGCGGCGCGACGGTCTACACCACTCTTGAGCCCTCGCCGGATCCCAACAACGGTCCCTCCGACGTCGCCGCCCTGATCGAGGCGGGCGTGACGCGGGTCGTCAGCGCTCTCGAAAGTCCCGATCCACGCATGGCGGGCCGTGGCCACGCGCAATTGCGCGATGCTGGCATCGCCGTCACCACGGGCGTGCTCGGCGACGAGGCGCGTCGGCTGGTGGCAGGGCCGATTTCCGTGCTCAACCAGGGCAGGCCGCACATCACGCTCAAGCTGGCGGTTTCCGCCGATGGCATGATCGGCCGCCTGGCAGGCGAGCGGATGCTGGTATCGGGCCGCGAGGCCTTTGCGCGGCTGCAAACGATGCGCATCGAGGCGGATGCGACGCTGATCGGCATCGGCACCGCCATGGTCGACGATCCGAGCCTGACCGTCCGGGTGCCGGGTTTGCGGGCGCACTCGCCGATCCGCGTCGTCCTCGACACCCAGGCGCGGCTGTCGCCGAAATCGTCGCTGGTGAAGAGCGCGGCCGAGACGGCGCTCTGGGTCATCTGCAGCGCCGAGGCGCCGCTTGTCCAACGCCAGTCCTTGCTGGATGCCGGAGTCGAGGTGCTGCCGGTCGGTACGGGCTCGGGCGGTGTCGATATCGAAGCGGCCATGCGCCTGCTGGCCGAGCGCGGCGTCACGCGTCTGCTCGCCGAGGGCGGCGCGAAGGTCGCGGCCTCGCTGCTGGGGCGCGGCCTGCTCGACGAGGTTGTCCTGTTTCACGCGCCGGTCGTGGTTGGGCCGGATGGCGTCCGGGCGCTGGCCGGCGGCGCGCTCTCGGCGATCGAGCGCAGTCCGCGCTTCCGCCGCGTCGAGGAAGCGCGCCTCGGCGAAGACCGAATGGTTCGCTACGAAAGGGCAGTCTGAGCATGTTCACGGGCATCATCACCGACGTCGGCAAGGTCGCGGCGGTCGAGCGGCGCAACGACGTCAACAAGATCACCATCGACAGCCGCTATGACGCGGCCTCGATCGCCATCGGCGCTTCGATCGCCTGCGACGGCGTCTGCCTGACGGTGATCTCGATCAATCCGCAGCCGAATGGCCGCACCTTCTTCGACGTCGAGGCGGCGCCGGAAACGCTGGCGCTGACCGAAGTCGGCAACTGGGAAGCGGGCGAGGCGATCAACCTGGAGCGCGCGCTGAAGCTTGGCGACGAACTCGGCGGCCATATGGTTTCCGGCCATGTCGACGGGCTCGCGACCATCGTCAACCGCGAGGATCTGGGTGAAACGACCCGCTTCGTCTTCGAGGCGCCGGCGAGCCTGGCCCGCTTCATCGCCACCAAGGGTTCGGTCGCGCTCGACGGGACCTCGCTGACGGTCAACTGGGTCGAGGGCAACCAGTTCTCGGTTCTGCTGATCCCCCACACGCTGAGCCCGGATGTCACGACCTGGGGGGCGCGCAAGATCGGCGACCGGGTGCATCTCGAAGTCGATCAGATGGCGCGCTATGTGGCACGGCTGACGGAAGCCGCGTAAGCTGGAAGTTCCAACGGCAGGGTCACGCGGCCATGCCAGGCCAAAGCGGCGCCCCAAGTCCTCGCCAAGGCGGCGAGGGCGGCGGCTGCGGCGTCTTTTCCCTTTACACAGCATGGACCCGCGTGGTTCACCTGCCGCCCGTTCCTATCCGGGTGACCGGTCAAAGTGAGAGCCTCAACATGAGCGAATCGGCCCCCCATCTCCTCGTCATCGACGCCCGTTTCTACGACGAGATTTCGGACGAACTGTTCAATGGCGCCAAGCTCGCCATCGAGGCTGCCGGCGCGACGTTCGATCGCGTGTCGGTTCCCGGCGTGCTCGAGATCCCGGCTGCCCTTTCCATGGCGCTGGCCGCGATGGACGAAGACGAAGTCAGCTATGACGGCTTCGTGGTGCTCGGCTGCGTGATCCGCGGCGAGACCTCGCATTACGACATCGTCGCCAACGAGTCGGCCCGCGCCATCATGGACATGGCCGTGATCGAATCGCTGGCGATCGGCAATGGCATCCTGACCGTCGAGAACGACGCGCAGGCCTATGCCCGCGCCCGCGTCAGCGAGAAGAACAAGGGCGGCGCCGCCGCCGAGGCCGCGCTCGCCATGGTCGCCCTTCGCACCAAATTCGGCCTCTGATCATGACCACCGCTGACAACGCCCCGCCATCGCCGCGGATGTTCCGTCCGGCAAACCAGCGGGGCGCGGCCCGGCTTGCGGCCGTTCAGGCGCTCTACCAGCTTGATGTCGGCGGGGCCGCGCTGACGGAGGTCGTCGCCGAGTTCGAAAACTATCGCCTCGGCAAGGAAGTCGATGGCGACCAGTATCGCGATGCGGACGCCGCCTTCTTCCGCGACATCATCGCTGGCGTCGTGCGCGAGCAGCGCAACCTCGACCCGGCGATCCATGTCTCGTTGACGTCGGACTGGCCGCTGAAGCGCATCGACGTGACGCTCCGCGCCATCCTGCGCTGCGGTGCGTACGAACTGATGGGCCGCAAGGACGTGCCGGCGCGCGTCGTCATCACCGAATATGTCGACATCGCCCGCGCCTTCTTCGGCGTCGGCGACGAGCCGCGCATGGTCAATGGCGTCCTCGACACGGTGGCGCGCAGGCTGCGGGCCGACGAGTTCAGCGACGAGCCGCAAGTCGACAAGGGCTGAGCATGCCGGAGCGGGGGGAACGTCCCGGCGAGTTCGGAATGATCGCCCGCTATCTCCGCCCGCTGGCGGATGATCCCGGCGCCTTCGGCCTGACCGATGACGCGGCGCTGCTGCGTCCGGAGCCCGGTTTCGACCTGGTCCTGACCAAGGACATGGTCGCGGCCGGGGTTCATTTCTTTCCCGACGATCCGCCGGAATCGATCGCCCGAAAGGCGCTTCGGGTCAATCTGTCTGATCTCGCGGCCAAGGGCGCGACACCGATCGGCTATCTGCTCGGCCTCGCGCTACCGGCCGACTGGACGGAAGACTGGATGGCCGGTTTTTCGGCAGGTCTTGCCGAAGACCAGCGACGCTACGGCATTCTGTTGCTCGGCGGCGACACCGTCAAGTCCCCGGACGGGCTGATGCTTTCGGTCACCGCGCTTGGCCAGGTGCCGGCGGGCAGCATCGTCCGCCGGGCCGGGGCGGCGATTGGCGACGTCATCGTCGTGTCCGGCACGATCGGCGACGCGGCGCTCGGCCTGCGGCTGCGCCTGGGCACGCTCGACGGCAGCGCGGCGGGCGAGGGCGCTTCCCACCTGCTCGACCGCTACCTGCATCCCCAGCCCCGCCTGGGGCTCGCGGAAGCCGTCCGCAGCTTCGCCTCCGCCTCGCTGGACATTTCGGACGGGCTGATCGGCGACCTCGGCCATATCACCCGCACCTCGGGCGTCTCGGCCGTCGTCGAGGCCGCGCGCGTGCCCCTCTCCGATGCCGCCCGGGCCCTGATCTCGGCTGACCCGACTGCGTTTGCCAGCATCGTCACCGGCGGCGACGACTACGAGATCCTGACCACGATGCCGGAAGCCCGTTTTGCCGCCTATCAGGCAGCCGCCGACCGCGCCGGCATACCCGTGGCCGTGATTGGTCGCATCGTCGAGGGGCAGGGGCCGCCGGTTGTGACCGACGCGCAGGGAAACGCCATTTCGCTTGGACGGTCGTCGCACGATCATTTCTGATCGCCTTACGCTTTTCTGCTAGACGATTTTGCCTCGACGTAGCGCTGCCGATTCCGGGCGGGCGCAGGAGAGCGCTCGTGGACACGCAGAATACCGTCGAACTGGATCGTCAGGTCCGCCGCAACGCCGTCGTGCTGATGGCGGCCAATGCGGTCAACGCCTCCATCCTGCCCATTGCCGTGACGCTGGGCGGCCTTGCCGGCTTCTACCTGCTCGGGGCCGACAAGTCGCTGGCGACGCTGCCGATCACCGCCTCCACCGTGGGCGCGGCGCTGACCACCATTCCCGCCGCCATGCTGATGAGCCGGATCGGCCGCCGCAAGGGATTCGTGCTGGGAGCCGCCCCCGCCATCCTGGGCGGCCTGCTGGCGGTCTTCGCGTTGCTGCAGGGCTCGTTCTGGCTGTTCGTCGCCTCGCTCTTCCTGGTCGGTATGTCCGGCGCCTTCAACCAGCAATACCGTTTCGCGGCGATCGACGCGGGCAGCCCGGCAGTGCGCACCAAGGCGATGTCGCTGGTGATGGCCGGCGGCATGTTCTCCGGCATCATCGGCCCGCAGACGGTGATCTTCACCAATGACTGGCTCAGCCCGATTATGTTTGCCGGCAGCTTCCTCGCGGCGGCCATCCTGGGCTGTATCGGCCTGCTGATCGCGAGCCTGTTGCGGGATGTCGCGCCGCCGCCGGCGCATGCGGCAAGGCTGCTGAATGCAGCGGGAGGACGGCCGCTTGCCGTGATCGCGCGCCAGCCTCGCTTCATCGCGGCAGTTCTTTGCGCGATCTCGTCCTACGCGCTGATGAGCCTCGTCATGACGGCGGCGCCGCTCGCCATGATCGGCTGCGGCCTGACCCAGAGTGACGCCGCGCTCGGCATCCAGTGGCATGTTCTGGCCATGTACGGACCGAGCTTTTTTACCGGCAAGCTGATCGTTCGATTCGGGAAGGACCGAATCGTCATCGCCGGCATGGCGCTACTGGTCGCGTGCGCGCTTGTCGGCATCACCGGAATTACGCTGGCGCACTTCTGGATCACGCTGATCCTGCTCGGCTTCGGCTGGAACTTCGGCTTCATCGGCGCCACGGCGATGCTGGCCGAAACCTACCGTCCCGAAGAACGCGGCAAAGTACAGGGTCTGAATGATTTCCTTGTCTTAGGGTCAGCAGCTACAGCATCGCTGCTCTCCGGCAAGCTGATCGGCGGGCCGGGCTGGGCCTTCATCAACATGATCGTATTCCCGGTCGTGATGTTGAGCCTCGCGGCACTGGCCTGGTCGTTCTGGCTGCGTAGAACGGCCGGCAGGGAGAAAGCTTGACCGCGTCGTAAAGCCGTTCTCAACTCGCTTTACGGGGGGAAAAGCTGGGAGGAACGCTGCTCTTTCCCGCCGCACGGTTCAGCCGGCGCGGCGTCCTCGGACGGCCGTCAGAAACGGGCCGGCCAGAGGAGGAATGTGGACGTGATCTATCTCATAATTCTATGTGCGTTGCTTGCGCTCGCCTATGGCGTGTGGGCGACCCGTTCGGTCCTCGCGGCCGACGCCGGCTCTGCCAGAATGCAGGAAATCGCCGCTGCGGTGCGGGAAGGCGCCAGCGCCTATCTGCGGCGGCAATACATGACCATCGCCATCGTCGGCGTAGTGATCTTCGTCATCGTCGCCTGGCTGCTGTCGCTGACCGTTGCGATCGGTTTCGCGATCGGCGCCATTCTTTCCGGCCTCGCCGGCTTCATCGGCATGAACGTGTCCGTTCGCGCCAATGTCCGCACCGCGCAGGCGGCGACGAAGAGTCTCGCCGAGGGCCTCGAGATCGCCTTCAAGTCCGGCGCCATCACCGGCATGCTGGTGGCGGGCCTCGCGCTGCTCGGTGTCGCCGGCTACTACTTCATCCTGACCCGCATCATCGGCCACTCGCCGGATGACCGCATCGTCATCAATGCGCTCGTCTCGCTCGGCTTCGGCGCCTCCCTGATCTCGATCTTCGCCCGTCTCGGCGGCGGCATCTTTACCAAGGGCGCGGATGTCGGCGGCGACCTCGTCGGCAAGGTCGAGGCGGGCATTCCGGAGGACGACCCGCGCAACCCGGCCACCATCGCCGACAATGTCGGCGACAATGTCGGCGATTGCGCCGGCATGGCAGCCGACCTGTTCGAAACCTACGTCGTGACTGTGGTGGCGACGATGGTGCTGGCGGCGATCTTCTTCGCGGCCTCGCCGATCTTCGGCAACATCATGCTCTATCCGCTCGGCATCGGCGCCGTCTGCATCCTGACCTCGATCGCCGGCACCTTCTTCGTCAAGCTCGGCGCCAACCAGTCGATCATGGGCGCCCTCTACAAGGGCTTCATCGCCTCGGCGCTGTTGTCGATCATCGGTCTGGCGATCGCGACCCAGCTGCTGATCGGCTGGGGCGAGATCGGCACCGCGGCGGGCTTCACCATCACCGGCACCCGCCTGTTCCTGTGCGGCCTCGTCGGCCTCGCGGTCACCGGACTGATCGTCTGGATCACCGAATACTATACCGGCATCGGCTATCGTCCGGTCCGATCGATCTCCCAGGCGTCGGTGACCGGCCACGGCACCAACGTGATCCAGGGCCTGGCCGTCTCGCTCGAATCGACCGCGCTTCCGACTCTGGTCATCGTCGCCGGCATCATCTCGACCTATTCGCTGGCGGGCCTGTTCGGCACCGCCGTCGCGGTCTCGACGATGCTGGGGCTGGCCGGCATGGTGGTGGCGCTCGATGCCTTCGGCCCCGTCACCGACAATGCCGGCGGCATCGCCGAAATGGCGGGCCTGCCCAAGGAAGTGCGCAAGTCGACCGATGCGCTCGACGCGGTCGGCAACACCACCAAGGCGGTCACCAAGGGCTATGCCATCGGTTCGGCCGGCCTCGGCGCGCTCGTCCTGTTCGCCGCCTACAATTACGACCTGACCTATTTCATCACCGAGGCGAACAAGGAGGGCTCGACGGCCTTCCAGTACTTCAAGGGCGTCATTCCGGACTTCACCCTCTCCAACCCCTATGTCGTGGTCGGATTGCTGCTGGGCGGCCTGATTCCCTACATCTTCGGCGGTATCACCATGACCGCGGTCGGTCGCGCCGCCGGCGCGATCGTCGAGGAAGTGCGCCGCCAGTTCCGCGACAAGCCGGGCATCATGGCCGGCACGGAGAAGCCGGATTACGGCCGCGCCGTCGATATCCTGACCAAGGCAGCGATCAAGGAAATGGTCGTTCCCTCGCTGCTGCCGGTGCTGGCCCCAATCGTCGTCTATTTCCTGATCTATTGGATCGCCGGAAAGAGCGAGGCCTTCTCGACCGTCGGCGCGATGCTGCTCGGCGTGATCGTGACGGGCCTGTTCGTCGCCATCTCGATGACTTCGGGCGGCGGCGCCTGGGACAATGCCAAGAAGTCGTTCGAGGATGGCTTCGTCGATGCCAACGGGCAGACCCACTACAAGGGGTCGGACGCGCACAAGGCATCGGTGACGGGCGACACCGTCGGCGACCCCTACAAGGACACGGCCGGTCCGGCCGTCAATCCGGCGATCAAGATCACGAACATCGTGGCCTTGCTGCTGCTGGCCGTCCTCGCCCAGTAGGGCAGGCTATCCTACGCAAAGAAAAGGCCCTCTCCGCGACGCGGGGAGGGCCTTCTGATTCGTCTCGCCGGAGCGGCTCGGCGTTAGCCGCCGAACGGATTGGCGCCCATGCCGACGGTTCCGGTGAGGACCTGCTCGAGGAAGCCCTGGTCCTTGCCGCCGGTCGGCGTCGTCTGGCTGACGTAATCGAAGATCTTGCCGTCCTGGATGCCGTAATTGGCGACCTTTTCGACTTCGTTCTTCTTGTTGAAATAGACCGCCAGGATCTTCTGGTCGACGACCTTGCGGTTCATGAAGGCGACCGGACGCTTGCGGGTCTGGCTGATGTAATAATAGACCTCGCCGTCATATTCCGCCGAAGTCGACGGCGACCCGAGCACGATCTGGACCTGCTCGCGGCTGGCGCCGACCGGCACCTGCTCGACCGCGTTGCGCGGCGGAACATAGCCGGACTGATACGTCTCGTTCAGGCCGCCAAGCCCGCCGGCGCCGCTTGCAATCTTCGTGCACGCGCCGAGCGAAACGATCGCAACCGCCGCCAGCATGCCAACGCTGGCCCGCCGCACGATGGGGCTGACTGCCAAGCGCCGATCTCTCATGCTGAACTCCATTCCATTCTCCTCGCCCAGTCACTGGGTTGGCATTCTCCCTAGCCTGCGCTAGGGCTCGTGGCAATCATCCTTGCAAGGGCAACGGGCAGCACCATCTCTGGCAGGAGAGCTCCGCCCCCATGCCCAAGCTGACCAACCAGATTTGGAGATCGGTCGAATGTTCCGCCGCCTGTTCACTCGCAATCGCAGGAACGAGGCCATAGCATATTCGCTTTACGGCGCCATCGTGGCGCAGGCACGGCAACCTGCGCTCTATACCGAATTCGCCGTGCCGGATACGCTGGATGGCCGTTTCGACATGATCGTCCTGCATGGGTTCCTGCTGTTCCACCGCCTCAAGGACGAGAGCGCCGAGGACCGGCAGGTCGGCCAGGACGTGTTCGACATCTTCCTCAAGGACATGGACGGCACGCTGCGTGAAATGGGTGTCGGCGATATTTCCGTGCCCAAGAAGCTGAAGAAGATGGCCGAAGCCTTCTTCGGCCGCATTCGCGCCTATGACGAGGCGCTGCTCTCCGGCGAGCGGGCCAAGCTCGTTGATGCGATCGAGCGCAATGTGTTCCCGGACGGCGCCTCGGCTGCCGTGGGCGAGCGCATCGCGGACTATGTCGAGGCGGCCGTCGTGGCGCTTGCGGCGCAGCCGCTGCCGGTGATTCTCTCCGGCAAACTCGACTATTCCTCCCTTCCCACACCCTCCGCGGCGGCATGATGACTGAGCTTTCCCTGACCCGAAACATCGACGTCTCGCATCTCGGCAATGCCGGCGTGAAGCAGCACATCGTGGCGAATGCGGCCGAGCGGCAGAGCCTGCAGACAGCGTTCGACCTGCTCGGACTGGTGTCGCTGGAGGCCGATGTCGAGCTGAAGCCCTGGGGCCCGAAGGGCGTCAAGGTGGATGGCCGTCTGCGCGCCGAGGTCGTCCAGGCCTGCGTCGTGACGCTGCAGCCGGTGCCGGCGCATATTGACCACCGATTCTCGCTGAGCTTCCTTCCGCCCGACGCCATTGCCGAGGATCCGAAGACGGTCGCCGAGGCGGAAGTGATCGTCATCTACGACGAGGAAGACCCGCCGGAGCCGCTGGAAGGCCACTCGATCGATTTCGGACCGATCCTGGCCGAGCAGCTGGCGCTGGCGCTCGATCCCTATCCGCGGGCTCCCGGCGCGAGCCTGCAGGATCCGGTGGAAGAGGGCGCGGAAAACGCTGCGTCGCCCTTTGCCGCCCTGTCGAAGCTGCGCGACAAATGATAGCAAAGGGCCATGAATCGGCCACACGGTGATTGAAAGACTGTTGTCTCACCGGCCGAAACAGTTATTTTCCAGCGCCGTCGTCGCCGGGCCTTCGCTCAGAGCGGCCGCGTCGAACAGGGGCGGAATGGTTCAAGCGATTAGAATAGCGATCGACGCGATGGGCGGCGATAACGGTCCCGCGACAGTGCTCGCGGGCGCCGACATAGCCCTCGTGCGTCGTCCCGAGCTGCGCTATCAGCTCTTCGGCGAGGAGAAGGCGGTTCTTCCGCTTCTCGAATCCTACCCACGCGTGAAGGCGGCCTCCACCTTCACCCATTGCGACGTCACCGTTCAGATGGATGACAAGCCCAGCCAGGCCCTGCGCAAGGGCCGCTGGAAATCGTCCATGTGGCGGGCGCTGGAAGCGGTGAAGAAGGGCGAGGCCGATGCCGCGCTCTCCGCCGGCAATACCGGCGCGCTGATGGCGATGTCGAAGTTCTGCCTGCGCACCATGGCCGGAATCGAGCGCCCCGCGCTTGCCGCCATCTGGCCGACCCTGCGCGGCGAGAGCGTCGTGCTCGACGTGGGCGCGACCATCAATGCCGATGCGCAGCAGCTGATCGATTTCGCCATGATGGGCGGCGCGATGGCGCGGGCGCTTCTCGATGTCGAGAAGCCGACCGTCGGCCTGCTCAATATCGGCGTCGAGGAAATGAAGGGCCTTGAGGAGGTCCGCGTCGCCGGACAGCTCCTGCGCGAGGCCGACCTCAAGCACCTGCGCTATATGGGCTTCGTCGAGGGCGATGATATCGGCAAGGGCACGGTCGACGTCGTCGTCACCGAAGCTTTCGCCGGCAACATCGCGCTGAAGACGGCCGAAGGCACGGCCCGCCAGATTTCGACCCATCTGCGCGATGCGATGAGCCGCACCCTGATGGGCAAGATTGGCTACCTGTTTGCCAAGGGCGCGTTCCAGCAGCTACGCCAGAAGCTGGATCCGCGGGCTTCCAACGGCGCCGTGCTGCTCGGCCTGAACGGCATCGTCATCAAGAGCCACGGCGGCACCGACGGCGTCGGTTTCGCCAATGCGATCGAAGTCGGCTACAGCATGGCCAAGAACGACTTCCTGTCCAAGATCAATCAGGATCTCTCCGACTACCATCGCGCGGGCTTCGCGCGGGGTGTGGCAGCGATCGTCGATGAAGGTGCGATGTGAGTTTCATCCGTTCGGTCGTTCTCGGCTGCGGCAGCTACCTGCCCGAGAAGACCCTGACCAACGCCCAGCTGTCGGAAATGGTGGAAACGTCGGATGACTGGATCGTCCAGCGCACCGGCATCCGCGAACGCCACATCGCCGCCGAAGGCGAGCTGACGTCGGATCTGGCGACGGCCGCTGCGAAGCTGGCGCTGTCCGATGCGGGCCTCACCATCGGCGAGATCGACATGATCATCGTCGCCACCGCCACTCCGGACGATACCTTTCCCGCGACCGCCGTCACCGTGCAGCGCAAGCTCGGCATGGAGCATGGCGCCGCCTTCGACATGCAGGCGGTCTGCTCCGGCTTCGTCTTCGCGCTGTCGACGGCCGACGCTTTCATCCGCGCCAGCCAGGCGAAGCGGATCCTCGTCATCGGCGCGGAAACCTTCTCGCGCATCCTCGACTGGACCGACCGCACCACCTGCGTGCTGTTCGGCGACGGCGCCGGCGCGGTCATCCTCGGGGCCTCCGTCCAGGATGGCACGCGCGAGGATCGCGGCGTGCTGACGACGCATCTGCGCTCCGACGGCCGCCACCGCGAAAAGCTCTATGTGGACGGCGGCCCGTCCTCGACGGGCACGGTCGGCCATCTGCGCATGGAGGGCCGCGAGGTCTTCAAGCATGCGGTGGGCATGATCACCGACGTGATCGAGGACGCGTTCCGGGCCACCGGCTACGGCGCCGACGATGTCGACTGGTTCGTGCCGCACCAGGCCAATTTGCGCATCATCGACGGCAGCGCCAAGAAGCTCGGCATCGAGAGCGAAAAGGTCGTGCGCACGGTTTCGCTGCATGGCAACACCTCCGCCGCCTCCATCCCGCTCGCCCTTTCGGTCGCGCGCGACGATGGCCGCATCAAGCGCGGCGACCTGATCCTGCTCGAAGCCATGGGCGGCGGCTTCACCTGGGGCTCCGTCCTGCTTCGCTGGTAGGAAATCTGCCATAGATGCCCGCACCTTAGGATCAAGGACGTTGACCGGTCCTTGCTCTGGCAATAGGCTTGCCAATGGGGAAGTGACGTTGGGTCGCCAAGCATAACATCGGGAAACGAGACCATGTCAGGCAAGACTGTCACGCGCGCCGACCTTTGTGAGGCGGTGTATCAGAAGGTGGGATTGTCGCGAACGGAATCCGCCGATCTGGTCGAGTCGGTTCTTGACGAGATCAGCGCGTGTATTGTCCGGGGCGAATCTGTCAAACTATCGTCATTCGGGTCCTTCCTGGTCCGCTCCAAGGGTGAGCGGGTCGGGCGAAATCCGAAGACGGGCGAAGAAGTTCCGATCGCACCGCGCCGCGTGATGGTCTTCAAGCCCAGCAATGTCCTCAAGCAGAGGATCAACGGCTCACTCGTCCCGAACGGGCATGACACATCCGAGGATGAGTGATCCCGCAGTCGGACGAAGCGGGCGCCGAAGCGTGAGAGTTGATGTCCAAGGGTCCTGACGCGTTCCGGACGATCAGTGAGGTGGCCGAGGAACTCGACCTGCCGCAGCACGTCCTGCGGTTTTGGGAGACCCGGTTCACCCAGATCAAGCCGATGAAGCGCGGTGGTGGCCGTCGCTACTATCGCCCCGACGACATTGACCTGCTGCGCGGTATCCGGCGGCTGCTCTATGGTGAAGGCTATACCATCAAGGGCGTGCAGCGGATCCTGAAGGAACAGGGGCCGCGCCATGTGATCGCGGCCGGGCAGGGCATGGGTCTCGATCCAGCGCCCGAGGGCGACGAGCCTGAAGATTACGGCGCCGACAGCGCCCAGGACCTCGATTTCGAGCCCGCTTCCGATCTCGACGATTTCGACGACGCGCCAGAGCCGGCTGACCATGGCCGCCGCGAGCCGATGTTTGGCGCGCGGGCCGATTCGGCGCCCGAACGCCACCACGCCGCGCCCTCCATCCGCGTCGCCGGCGAAAGGCCGCTGCCGCAGGAGCCATCCTTCCACAGCAGGTCGCAGGCAGAGTCCGCGCCGCCTCAGCATTCCCGCATTCCGGCCGCGCCGCCCGATCTGCCGGCCTCAGCGGATGACTATCTGCCGCCCCTGGTCGCCGATCTGCCTTCGCCGCCCGAGCGCGGCGCGGGCTCCGCGCGGGGCGAATCGCCCTATGCGCCCCCGCAGGCTTCCAGCCGCCGCGAGCCGCAGCTTTCGCAGCATCGCTCGCATGGCGGGGACGACGACTATGTGGAGCCGCCGCCGGAGAGGCATTCAGCGCCGCCGGCATCGCCCGCGCGCGCTGCCGAACGCCATGCCGTTGCGCAGCAGCCCGCATCTTCCGGACTGGGCCATGGCGATCGTGAGCGGCTGCAGGCGACGCTGATGGAGTTGCTGGAGTGCAAGCGCATCCTCGATAACGTGCGCTAGGCAAGGGCGGGCAGGGCGCCCGGCCCTTTTTCCGGCATCGCGCAATCCATCCACTGGAAATGCGCATGGCATGGAGCACCGGGGTCGAATAGCCGGTGACAAGCGCGCGCGAACCATGCTAACAGCGGCGCATCGGCAGTCGACCAGAGACTGACCGGCGCGGTTCACACCGCTCGAGGGCCAAGGCCCTTGATGGATAAGCGGATTTTCGGATCCGATGGTTACGGAGCGTAGCGCAGCCTGGTAGCGCACTTGTCTGGGGGACAAGGGGTCGCAGGTTCAAATCCTGCCGTTCCGACCAACCACTTAGCTCATTGCTTCCAATCGTATCGACGAAGTCGTTTTGGCAGTGTGCGGCCGTCTGTGGGTCATCGCCCACTTGGCGGATCCTCCATCGGCGATGGCCACTTCCCGTCGACCGATCCCAGGCCTGCTGTGCATGGTGCGGACGGCCCGAAGCGCGAACGCTCCGAACTGCGGGAAGGGTGGGCACCGATCTCCGCATGACGCCAAGTAACGCGACGCCACGTCCGCCATCGACAATGAAGGCAGCCGGAATTTAGTTCCGCCTTAGCTGTGGCATGGCAGAGGCTCGCCCGGCCTCAAAAGAAAGCCCGCGGCGATGCGAAGGCCAGCGGGCGGTCAAGTTCGGGGCGTGGCCAGGGTTCAAAGGCTTCCCCGGCGGCGCATTCTAGCACAGCAGAATTCCAAGGCACCCATCCCGGGAAACGGTCCATGATCCGCCTGTCGGCGGACGGCGCGCCGCGGCTCATCCATTTCCGGGTTCGGCGGGGGCGGTAGCCACCGCTTTCGACCGGGCGGGACCAAAGGCTCGGGGTCAGAACTTGTAGTTCAGTCCGAGCTTTGCCGTCTGCATCTTCAGATCGACCGGGAACGGGCCGGCGTCGCCAAGGTGAAAGTACTTCGAGCCCAGATCGGCATAGAGATATTCGACCTTGGCCGTGACATTGCCTGCGAAAGCGTATTCGAAGCCGGCGCCGACCGTCCATCCGGTGAAGGTCTGCGTATCGGAGCCGTGGCTATCAAACGTCACCGGGAATGACTGGGTGAATTGGCTGTCGAGTTCGGTGTTGGCCCAGGCGAAGCCACCTGTGACATAGGGCAGGAAGCGGTCGATGGCATAGCCGGCGCGGCCGCGCACGGTGCCGAAGGATTCCACCTTGGCCTGGTATCCCAGCGAGTAGGGGAAGATGAAGGTGTTGTTGTAGACGGTATCGTCGGAGAGGTCGGCCCAGGCGGCATCAGCCTCCACGCCGAGAACTACCTTGTTCGAGAACTCGAAATTGTATCCGACTTGTCCACCACCGAAGAAACCATCCGGCTGCGGTGTTTCGACGGGGGCGAAATAGTCACCGTCCGTCTTCGCCCAACCATAGCCGCCATGAACACCGGCGTAGAAGCCCGTCCAGTTGAACGCCTCCGGAAGCGCGACCGGAGCCGGCTCGGGTGCGAGGTCAGCCGCACAGGCGGAAGACGTGACCACGGCAGCGATGGCCGCCAAATAAAGAGCGCGCATGAAATCCCCCCTCCACGCGAAAGTTCATCCTTTCCTTAGCTTACGTAGGGGATTTGGCGCTGTAGCGGCCCCGCAACACGGAAAGGAGATTATGATCCTATTAACCCCGTGCGGCGTTCCTCGTCAGCGCTTATTGCAAGAAGGATTTGGCGCCGCGAAAAGCCAGACGCAGCGGATGCCGGCAGCTCCGTCGATGAGTCGATGGCTTCGGCAGGACGGGCCACCGGACAAAGGCGGTCTTGTCTGTCCCCAGGCATGTCCGCCGCCGCGACGTTCAAGGTGAAGGAGGAACCATGGCGGGATGGGCAACCATTGGGCCCGTCTTTTACTCACCTGCATCTTAAGGCGGCAGCTCTTCTACCTCCCTCCAGCCTTGGAACGGTTCTCGCCGGCAGCATTGGACAATGGGGGGGACATATTGCTTGTGACCGGGGTCACATTTTCCTAGGGTGCATCATAGTTTAGTCAGATTCGCGGATTATGGATTTCATCATGTCTATGATGATCCGATTTTTTGTTGCCAGGCTGCCCGGGAAAACGCGCGATTTCTCCCGGAGTGGCATTTTGTCGAGCTGATTACCGCGCAGTTCTTCCACTCCGGGGACCTCAGATCGTCGATTTGCGGCCAATTTGCTGTGCCGGGTGCACCTAGCCGGAGCTATCCATGTTTACGCTTTCGTTCTTCCTGACCTCCCCTGCGACCGTGACCTGCTCGCGGTGTTTTGCCATGCGCGCCGGCTTGAGTGTTTCCTCGCCGGCCCCTGTGCGTTGGGGTGTCGGAGGCTTGATCTGATGGACGAGTTGATCCTGGAGCGGCCATCGCGCCGCCGGACCCCGATCGAGGACGGAGATTCCTTCCAGCAGTTTGGCGCGCTGCCCTGGCGGCGCAACAAGCATGGCGATATTCGCGTGCTGCTCGTCACCTCGCGCGAGCGGGGCCGCTGGCTGTTCCCGAAGGGATGGCTCGCCGAAGGACGCACGGCGCATGAGAGCGCTGCGACGGAAGCCTTCGAGGAAGCCGGCGTGATCGGCGACGTCGACGACCGTGCGCTCGGCTCCTACAATTACGAGAAGATCCTGCGTGACCAGTCGACTGTCGACTGCATCGTCACGATGTTCGCCCTGCGCGTCCGTGGCACGCTGCTGCAGTGGCGCGAGCGCGGCGAACGCAAGCGCCGGTGGTGCAATCTCAGTGAGGCCATCGACCTGGTTTCGGACGAGGGACTCGGGCGATTGCTGCGCGAGGTGCAGGCGGATGGCCGGTTGCTCGCCCAGGCGGATGTGCCGCCCAAGCGCTGATACGGCGACGTCTATTCGTCGGACCGGACGGTTTGGTTCAAGGGGCCGGGATCGGTCGATGGCGTCGGGATCGCGATCCCGATGCTGGCCACCGTATAACGGACGCGGCGGAGTGCTTCGCGACCCTTGCCGCCCAGCTTGACCGCCACGCCGGCGGCGATGGTGTCGATCACCGCCATATGCGCGTAACGTGACGGGGTTGGCAGCAGGATGTTGCCATCCTCCTCGATGACTATCGGGATGACGGTTCCGGCCGCCTTGGCAAGCGGCGTGCCGGGCCGGGTCATCGCCACGGTCGTCGCGCCGAACGAGCCGGCGATCTCGACCGCCTGGATCACGGCCCGAGAATTGCCGCTGTTGGAGATCGCGAACACGGCATCGCCCGGCTGCAGCGTCGCCGCCGACATGCGCATCTGGTGGCCGTCGGTGTAGACCGAGACGGGAATGCCGAGCCGGAACAGGCGCAGCTTCGCATCCTCGATCATCGCGGCCGAGCCGCCGCCCTGCCCATAGAGATCGATGCGCCGCGCCTTGGCGAAGGCGTCGATGGCGGCGCCCACGGCCGCGGTATCCAACTGGTCCAGCGTCTCGCGAACGGTCGTGGCGGCCCGCATCATGATCGTCTGCGCCAGCTGACCGACATCGTCGCTGAAGACACGGTCGGAACGCAGATAGACCGCGGCGACGGTCAGGGTCGTCGCCAGGCCGATCTTGAACTCGTTGAACGAGCCGCAGCCTACGGAACGGCAGAAGCGCGTCACCGTCGGCTGGCTGACGCCGGCCTTGCTGGCGAGGTCGGCGATGGTGAGCCGCGTTGCCGCCTCAAAATCCTGCCGCACCACTTCCGCGACGCGTCGCTCGGCCGGCGAAAGGTCGGTTTCCACCCGCTCGATACGCGAGACAATGTCGATGGCAGCGGTGGAGACGGGTGGCTTTCGTGAAGGCATCCGGCAGTCTCTTCAAGTCTTGATGCGACGGCAGCTCCGACCCGCCGCCAGTCTTCGCGTCCCGCGAGTCGGATCCGACAGCAGGGCGACCGCCCGCGACGAGGAACGGAAGAAATTGAATTACATGTTTTCACGACTTCGACAAGGACACTGCCGCGGGGCGCGACACGTGCGTTCCACATCGCGGCACGGACAATTTTGTATTGCGATCAAACATATTCGGCAGAAAGGCTTGTCTTCGAGGGCAGGCGGATGTTTTCGCCCGCGCCGGCATTCGGCCTTGCGGAGATCGAATTATTGTAACATCATTTCAGGAATGAGCCGCTCCTAAGGGCGGACGGGGAACAGAGCTGACGGGACGAGCCGCAAAGGCCGCCGGCAGCTTTCAGGGAATGTGGGGGCGCTAGCGTGAACGCTATCGATGCTCTTGGCTTGTCGCGCGCAGGCGCGGCCGCGCCGGCCAAAATGGTCGTCGAGGGAGCCAGCAAGTTCTACCAGGCGCGAAGCGGGGTCGTGCATGCGCTCGACAATGTCTCGCTGGAGGTGAAGGAGGGCGAGTTCCTCTGCATCCTCGGGCCGTCCGGCTGCGGCAAGTCCACGCTGCTCTGGTCGATGGCGGGACTGCATGGCCTCAGCGCCGGCAAGATCCGGCTGGGCCAGGAGCCGATCCTGAAGCCGCATCCAGAGATCGCGATGATCTTCCAGGAGGCAAACCTGCTGCCCTGGCGCAATCTCGAGAAGAACATCGAGCTGCCGTTCGAACTGAAGCGCATTCCGCCGGATACAGCGCGGATCCAAGCGCTGCTCCAGCGCGTCGGCCTCAAGGGCTTCGAGACCAAGATGCCGCGCGAGCTTTCCGGCGGCATGCAGCAGCGCGCCTCGATTGTCCGCAGCCTTGCGGTCAATCCGTCCGTGCTGCTGATGGACGAACCGTTCGGCGCGCTCGATGCCTTCACGCGCGACGAGATGAACCTGCTGATCCAGGAAATCTGGATGGAGACGCAGAAGACCATCATCTTCATCACTCATTCGATCGTCGAGGCGCTGTTTCTCGCCGACCGCATCGTCGTGATGTCGGCACGTCCCGGTCGGATTCAGGAGATCGTCGATGTCGACCTGCCGCGCCCGCGCGGCGTCGACGTGCAGTCGACGCCGGCCTTCATCGAGCGGGTCAATGCCATCAAGGCGATGATCGACCACCGCAAAGCCTGACGGTCGCAGTCAAAGTTCAAGGATAGTGCACGTGGACAGCCAACTTCGCGACCAGATCCCGACTTTCGGCGCCAAGCCCGACGCCGCCGGCGGCGCCAGCCTTTCCGGCGGCCTGGCGTCGCTCACCTCGGGCGGCGGCCGCAGCGCCTTCGAGACCTTCATCATCATCCTGGTCGCGGTGGTCATCATCGGCGGCCTGGAGCTTCTGCTCGGCATCTTCCAGGTGCCGCAATACATCATGCCGAAGCCGAGCCAGATCGGCATGGCGCTGATCACAGAATGGAAGTTTATCTGGCCGCATCTGGTGGTGACGATCTGCGAGCTGCTCATCGGCTTCGCCATCGGCGCCTCGATCGGCTTCGTGCTGGCGGCGGTGATCACGCAGTTTCCCTTCGCCGAGAAGATCGTCACGCCCTACATCCTGCTGCTGGTGACGACGCCGATGCTGGCGCTCGTGCCCTTGCTGGTGCTGCGTTTCGGGTTTGGCTGGGAGCCGCGCATCATCGCGGTGGCGCTCGCCTCCGGGCCGATGGTGATGATCAACTCGGCCACTGGATTTCGCCGCGTCGATCTCGCTAAGATTGCGCTCGCCCGCTCGTTCGGCGCCTCGACCTTCCAGATCTTTACCAAGATCCGCATTCCGATGGCCATGCCGATGATCATTGTCGGCCTGATGGTTGGCTCGATCTTCGGCCTGCTGACTACGGTCGGCGCCGAGATGGTCGGCGGCGCGGAGGGGCTCGGAAACCGTCTCAACTACTATTCGTCGATGATCCGGATGCCGCAATTCTTCGCGGTCATCACGCTGCTCGCGATCATCGGCATCTCGATCTACGTGTTCTTCTTCTGGGTCGGTAAGAAATGGGCCAATTGGGAAGCCTGACGCCGATCGTTGCCTGACAGAAACGAGGGAACTGCAATGACTGACCTATCGAACCTGATGATCAATCGTCGCCGGCTTCTGCAGGTGACAGCGGCGGGCGTGACCATCTCGGCCATCGGCCTTGGCGGCACGGGCATGGCGGAAGCCGAGGAGATCACCGTCCGCTGGGTGTCGCCGCGCGGCACGCTCGAGGTGCTGGACGACTTCGCCTATTGGGTCGGCCAGAAATACGGCTATTTCGGCGACCTGAAGACCGTGATCGAAGCCGGTCCGCAGGACGGCACGGCCACGGTCAAGCTGGTCGACCAGAACCAGTCCGATTTCGGCTATCCGTCGCCCGGCGTGCTATCGCTCGGCCTGGAGCAGGGCATGGACCTCGTCTCCGCCTATCACGTGATGGCCGGCGACGTGTTCAACTTCGCCTTCCCGAAAGGCAAGGCCCCGGCCGACCTGAAGGGGCTCGAAGGCAAGACCATCGCGCTGGGCTCCTCCGGCTGGCAGGCGATCACCAATCCCATGCTGGCAGCGGCCGGCGTCGATACCAGCAAGGTCAAGTATGTCGAAGTCAGTGCCTGGGGCCAGGCGCTGGCGCAGGGCCAGGCCGACGCGGCGCTGTCCTGGGAAGGCCTTCGCGCCCAGTGGCGCGGGCAGGGGCTCGATTTCGATTACCTGCTCGGCAAGAACGTCTCGAAGTTCCCGGCCAACTCCTATGTGATCCGCAAGTCGGACCTCTCCGATCCGGCCAAGGTCGCGGCCTACGAGAAGTATCTGCGCGGCTGGGCGATGGGCATGGAATTCGGCTGGATCAATCCGCGCGCCGCGACCCAGATCACCATGGAGCAGTTCCCGGGCCTCGTCAGCCAGATGGATCCGACCGTCGCGACCGAGTCGCTCATGCAGCAGACGGCGCTGATGCATGCGCGCTGGGACGAGCGCAAGGCCTGGGGCTTCCACATCGAGGACAGCTGGCAGGGCTATTTCGACGCGATCGCCGAAATCGGCCAGGTCTCCAAGGTGTTCAAGGCCGCCGACGTCACCACCAACCAGTTCATCGCGGCGGCGAATGATTTCGACCACGCCAAGGTGAAGGCCGACGCGGACGCCTTCCAGCTTTCGGATGCCTACAAGGCCGTCGACGTCGCCGCGATCGAAGCGGCGCTCTGATAGATAGGGCGGCGGCGCCAGCGTGCCGCCGCCCTTCATCTTTGTGGGGGGGTAGGATGTTTGAATTCGACCATGTCGGCATCACCACGACCGAGCCGCAGCCGGATGAAAACTGGGTCGAGCAGAGCCGGATCTGGGTCACCAATCCGCGAAACCACCCCGAGCACATCGAGTTCCTGCGCTATGCGCCGGATAGCCCGGTGCCTGAGATCATCAAGAACACGCCGCACGTCGCCTACCGGGTGAAGGAACTGGAACCGCATCTCAGGGATGTCGAGATCCTGATCCCGCCCTTCATCGTCGGCGAGTTTCTCGAGGTCGTCTTCGTCCTGAAGCACGGCGTGGTGTTCGAATACATGCGCTACCTCAAAGACGGCTGGTTCGAGTGAGGGCGGCGCGTCGGACGAAAACGGTAATGAGGAATTCACCATGAGTGCGACATTCGCGGGCAAGCGCGTTGCCATCACCGGTGCCGCGGGCGGCATCGGACAGACGCTTTGCCGGCTGTTCGGCGGCGAGGGGGCCTTCATCGTCGCGCTCGACAAGAGCGACAAGGTATTGGGGCTGGTCGAAAGTCTCGCGGCCGAAGGCATAGCCGCGAAGGCGGCGGTGGTTGATATCGGGTCGGCGGAGGCCGTCGCGGCCGCGTTCGCCTCGTCCGGCGACATCGACATCCTCGTCAACAATGCCGGCTACTCGCATCATCCGACGCTGGCCCAGACCGACCCGGCCGCCTGGCAATCCGAGATGAATGGCAATCTCGGCGGTGCGCATGCCTGCGCCCATGCGGTGCTTCCCGGCATGGTGTCGCGGCATTCCGGGTCGATCGTCAATGTCGGCTCGGTCAACGCGCTGCATGCGCTGGGCGACCCGGCCTATAGCGCCGCAAAGGCCGGCATGATCGCGCTCACCAAAGCGCTAGCCATGGAATATGGCCGCTATGGCATCCGCGCCAACATCGTGTTGCCCGGCACGGTGCGCTCGCCGCTTTGGGACGAGCGGGCGAAGAAGGACCCAAAGGTGCTGGAGACGCTGCAGCGCTGGTACCCGCTCGGTCGCATCGTCGACCCGATCGAGGTGGCCCGCGTCGTCGCCTTCCTGGCGTCGGACGCTGCCAGCGCGGTGACGGGCGCGGCGATCCCGGTCGATTGCGGACTGACGGCCGGCAACATCGTCATGTCGCGCGAACTGACTCTTGAAGACTTCTGAGGGGGAGAGACATGGACAGGCTGCGCATCGGCGTCATCGGCCTCGGCTGGTTCGGCGAGATCCACTGCGAGACGATCATCGGCGTTCCCAATCTCGAGCTTGCGGCACTCTGCACGCGCCAGCCGGATCGCCTCGCCGCGATGGGCGCCAAGTTCGGCGTCGCCAAGACCTATGCCGATTACAACGACATGCTGGCCGATCCCGAGATCGACGCGGTGTCGATCTGCACGATGTGGGACCAGCATGTCGGCCCCGCCGTCGCGGCGCTGAAGGCGGGCAAGCACGTCTTTCTGGAAAAGCCGATCGCCTCGACCGTTGAGGATGCGCGCACCATCATCGAGGCGTCCAAGGGCGCCAGGGGCATCCTGTTCGTCGGCCATATCGTCCGCTTCAATCCGCGCTACCGCATGGCCAAGCAGGCGATCGACACCGGCAAGATCGGCAAGATCGTCGCGCTGTCGTCGCGGCGGAACATTCCCGCCGCCTGGACGCCCACGATCCTCAACAAGATCGGTCCGATCGTCGGCGACGCCATCCACGACACCGACATCATGCTCTGGTTTACCGGGGAAAAGATCGTGTCGGCCTATGCGCAGACGATCTCGGTCCGCAACTTGAAGCATCCCGATATCGGCCAGACCATGTACCGCTTCGAGAGCGGCGCGACCGCGACGCTGGAGACGGTCTGGTGCATGCCGGAGAAGACGCCGTTCGACATTGACGAGCGCATGTCGATCATCGGCACGGAAGGCATCATCCACGTTCAGGATACCTTCCCCAATCTCGGCATCGTCTCCAGCGACAAGCTGCACAGTCCGGACACCACCTATTGGCCGGAGTTCAACGGCGTGCGCGGCGGGGCGCTGAGGGACGAGTTCTCCTATTTCGCCAATTGCGCGCTGGCCGGCGAGACGCCGGTGATGGGCGTGCCGACGGATGCCGCGGCGGCGCTGGAAGCGACGCTTGCGGCGGAAGAATCAGCCCGAACGGGCAATGTCATCAGGATCGGACAGGGGTGAGCGATATGGCCAAGCAACGGGTTCTCGTCGTCGGTCTCGGCAATATGGGCATGAGCCACGCGCTCGCCTATGCCAAGATCGACGGATACGAGTTGGTGGGTCTCTGCACGCGCAACATCGACAAGGTAGAGCTGCCGCCGCAGCTGCAGGGCGTCGCGAAGTTCAACGATTTCGAGACGGCGCTCGCGGAGTTGAAGCCCGACGTCGTCTCGGTCAACACCATGCCGGACACGCATGCCGACTTCGCCATCAAGGCGATGGAAGCGGGCGCGCATGTCTTCGTCGAGAAGCCGATGGCGATCTCGGCCGCCGATGCCGAGCGCGTCGTCGAAGTCGCCAAGCGGACGAACCGCAAGCTCGTCATCGGGTATATCCTTCGCCAGCACCCGAGCTGGATCAAGTTCATCGAGATCGCGCGCGAGCTCGGCACGCCGCTGGTCTTCCGCATGAATCTGAACCAGCAGTCGAATGGCGAGACGTGGGAGTGGCACAAGCGGCTGATGCAGAGCTTCCCGCCGATCGTCGATTGCGGCGTCCACTATGTCGACGTGATGTGCCAGATGACCTCGGCCAAGCCGGTGCGCGTGCACGCCATCGGCGCACGCCTGACGAACGAGGTGCCCATCAACAATTACGGCCAGTTGCAGGTGATGTTCGAGGATGGCTCGGTCGGTTGGTACGAGGCAGGCTGGGGGCCGATGGTTTCGGAGCAGGCCTTCTTCGTGAAGGACGTGTTCGGCCCGAAGGGCTCGGCCTCGATCGTCATGGCCGAGAACAATGCTGGCGTGAAGTCGGACGACATCAATGCCCACACCAAGACCAGCCAGATCCTTCGCCACTATGCCGACATGAGCAGGCCGGACGAGCGCATCGACGTCTCCGACGAGCCGGATCACAATGCCTTGTGCGAGCGTGAGCAACTCTACCTGCTGAAGGCGATCGAAGAGGATCTCGATCTGACGGATCACATGAACGATGGCGTGAAAAGCCTGAAGATCGTGCTGGCCGCCGACGAGTCGATCCACACGCAGCAGGTGGTCACGCTCTAGCGAGACAATCGGAGCCTCTGCCTTATCGAAAGGCGAGGCTCCCCGGGAAGAACTGCGGTGCGGACATGATAGACTGGTGGCTGCTGTCGGTTTGCCGCAGCCCCAGTCCGATCCCGGCTCTGCTCGGCGCCGGCAGCGCGCACCGGAGGCGATGATGGAGCCGCTTGCCCAGTCGGAGGCGCGGCCGGCCCGTGCCGACCTGCCTACCCAGCAGATCTTCCAGCGCGACTGGCAGATCTATCGGAAGATGATCGATAACAACTATCTCTTCCACCGCGAGGCCTATGCGTGCCTGCATCATATCCTCGTGTCTGAAATCGTCCGTCCGTTCTCCTTTCTCGACATCGCCTGCGGCGATGCAAGCGCGAGCCTTCCAGCGCTCCAGGGAACGGCCGTGTCACACTATGAAGGGATAGATCTGTCGCGCGCGGCTCTCGATATGGCCGATCAACGGCTGCCCGCGCTCGGGTGTCCCTATACCCTCCATGAGGGGGATTTCGCCGAATTGCTGCCGGTGCGCCGGGACTCGGTGGACGTGGTCTGGATCGGGCTGTCGCTGCATCACTTTCAGACCGAGGAGAAGTTGCGCCTCATGCGGGCCATCCGAGTGTTCCTTGGCGAAGGAGGGCGTTTTCTGGTCTACGAGAACTCCAGCCCGGACGGCGAAAGCCGGGAGGGTTGGATGCGACGCCTCGAGGCCCAGCGCCCACACTGGAGCGCCTATGACGACGCCGAGTGGGAGGTCGTGTGGGGACATATCTCGCAGGCTGACTATCCCGAGACCCCGTCGACATGGGAGAGGCTCGGCCGCGACGCGGGCTTTGACCGCACGCGCGAGCTGTTTGTCGCGCCGAGCGATCTCATCCGGCTCTATTCGTTCCAGTGAGTCCGGCTCAGCTTGCGCGCGGTAGAGGCACCGGGCCGAACACGAGCGGCGGTGGCCTGGATCGTTCCAGCCGCGCCACGCGCCGCATCTTCCACTCCAGCGCATAGATGCCCCAGAGCAGTCCGTAGATCAGGAAGACATGCCGCCAGTGGTCGTTGTCGATGACGTTATGGATCATCAGATGGCCGAGATAGACGGCGTAGACGCTCTGGATAAAAGGGGTCCAGGGCCGGTTCCGGAACACCAGCGGCGTCGCGATCACCAGCGTCCAGATCACCAGCGCGATGTAGGAGAAGCCGCCGAGCCAGCCATAGGCGGTGAAGCCCTTCAGCCACATATTGTGCTCGTCCTCGCCCATCATCTTGCCGAACTCGAACGGGCCGAGGCCGAGCGGCTTCTCCTGGATCATGAAGAAGCCGATGATGTGCCGCTCGAAGCGGCCGAGCCGGCCGCCATCATATTCCTGCACCAGCTTGAACCGCTGGCTGAAAAGGTCCTGCACCACCGGGATGGATAGCAGCAGCGCCAGCAACAGCGCGACAACCAGGATGCCGCCGGCGATGTAGGCGAGCATGCGCAGGCGATGGCTCTGGCGCGGCTCGGTCAGGAAGGCGAGCAGCGTCACCAGCAGCAGCGCGAAGATCGCGAGGCCCCAGGCGGCGCGGGAGAAGGACAGGAAGATGCCGGCCAGCAGGATCAGGATCCCGGCCATGCGCCAGAAGGAGTTCTTCAGCTTGTCGGTCAGGACCGCCCGGGTCAGCACAACCAGCGGCAGGACGAGATAGGGCCCGAAAACGTTCGGATCCTTGAACACGCCCTTGGCGCGATCATAGAGCGTGAAGAGCTGCGCATAGGGGATCAGGCCGAAATAGGCGAGGATGCCGATCAGCGAGCAGAGGATCGCGGCCGCGATGTAGCTCTTCTCGATCGTGCGCAATCGCCGTTCGGTATCGACCTGGATGACGGCGGCGAAGAAGATCGACGAGATGATCAGGAACGCCGTCGTCGCCATGTAGATTGACGGGTTCACGAACACCTTGAGCTGGGTGAAGGAGAGCAGGCCGCCGGCCTGATAGGCGAGCATCAACGCGATCATCGGCAGCATCGGCCGGCTGAGCTTCAGCCCGAGAAAAGCCCAGATCGCGACGACGATGCAAAGCAGCAGGTCGGACGGGGCCGGCTCATAGAGGACGAATCCGCTCAGGAAGACGAGGGTGCCGATGGTCGCGTTGGCGACCATGCCCGCCGGTATCGCGCTCGGCCTCGTCACGACACGCATCAATAGGCGTTCTCGGCGTTGATCAACGAGAAGGGCGTCATCATCAGGATGTAGAGATCGAACGGCACGGACCAGCGTTCGATATATTGCAGGTCGAACTCGACGCGGCGGCGGATCTTCTCCGGCGTATCGACTTCGCCGCGCCAGCCATTGATCTGCGCCCAGCCGGTGACGCCGGGCTTGACCTTGTGGCGGGCGAAATAGCCATCGACCACCTGGTCCCAGAGCCGGTTCTCGGTATGCGCATTGACCGCATGCGGCCGGGGACCGACCAGCGAGAGATCGCCGCGAAGCACGTTCACCAGCTGCGGCAGCTCGTCGATCGAGGTGCGGCGGATGAAGCGTCCGATCGGCGTCACGCGCGGGTCGCCCTTGGTGACGGCGATCTTGGCCGAGGGGTCGCGCATGTGATGGTACATCGAGCGGAACTTGAGCACGTCGATGACCTCGTTGTTGAAGCCGTAGCGCTTCTGGCGGAACAGCACCGGTCCGGGGCTGCCCAGGCGGATCAGGATGGCCGTGATCAACATGACCGGTGACAGCAGGATCAGCGCGAGGGTCGCAAAGACGATGTCGAAGGCACGCTTCAGCAGCGAGTTCCAGCCGGCGATCGGCCGATCGAACAGATCGATCAACGGGACGGGGCCGAGATAGGAATAGGAGCGCGGCGTGAAGCGCAGCTTGTTGCCGAGCGCGGAAATGCGGATGTCGACCGGCAGGACCCAGAGTTGCTTGAGAAGCTGCAGCACGCGGCTTTCCGCGCTCATCGGAAGCGTCACGATCAGCAGGTCGATCCGCGCGAGGCGGGCGAATTCCACCAGTTCCGACACCGTGCCGAGCTTGGGCACGCCCGCGACCTCTTCCGGCGACCGGTCGCCGCTCCGGTCATCGAACAGGCCGCAGATGCGGACATCCGTGGAGGTGGGGTCGCCGAGCGCCGTCAGCAGTTCCGCGGCAAGTTCGCCGCCACCGACGATGACGGCCCTGCGTTCCAGCCGCCCTGCCTTGGTCCAGCGTTCGACAAGGGCGGAAACCGTCACCCGCTCCAGGATGAAGAACGCTGCGCCGAGCAGGAACATGATGCCGAGCCAGGCTCGCCGGCCATCCGTCTCCAGCTCGAAGAAGAAGCTGCCCGCCGCGACGATGGCGATGGTGAGACCCCAGCCGATCAGGATGCGCGAGAGAATCGGCAGGTAGTTGCGAAGCGCCGCCACCGCATAGCCGCCGATCCAGCGGATGCCGAGAATGGCGATCGCCGGCGCGGCGATGACCAGCATGGCCTCGCCCCAGCCGAGCGTAGCCATGCCCTGCGACGAGGCGAGCCAAGACAGCCCGCCGATGAGGAGCAGCGCAATCGCCTCGATCACCTGGATCGCGCCGGCGAGAAGGCGCGGCGATATCGCCTCTGTCGAGAGGCTGGCGGCGACCGCGCGTGCGTGGTCATTCAGCGAGCCGCGCATCGCGTTCGTGTCGAGGCGCTGCTGGGGTTCGAACGTCATGGCCTGGCCAAATTATACATGTTGCTAACAGAGTAGCGGTTGAGCGCTAACAAACCTTTGCCGCGAATCGCGGCGACGCAGTCGACGAGAATTGTGCTTCGAGCTAAGACCCGCGGGAGACGCGCTGTTCGACAGCGTCAGCGAAGCGGGATTCCGCGATGAAAGACAAGCCCGTCACGAATCCCGTTGCCGACCAGGCAGGCTTCTATCGCGAATTCGCGCCGCCGATAGCCCTGCGGGGTCATTTCCAATGCGTCTGGATCAATCGCGCGGCCGCCACGTCCGGCGGTCCCGTCGATGTGGTTCCGGATGGCTGCGTGGATCTCGTCTGGCGGGGTGGGCGGTTGCTCGTCGCCGGTCCCGACATCACCGTCGCGAGGCCCGTGCTGGCGGCCGGTTCGATCGTGTTGGGAGCCCGCTTTCGCGCCGGCGCGGCGGCGCGCTGGCTCGGCCTGCCCATGTCGGAACTGGTCGGACGCTCGGTCGATCTGGCCGGTATCTGGAGCGCACGCCGATTGCGTGATGTCGTCGAGCCGATCGCCGATACGGTATCGACCGGCCAGAAGGCTCGGTCGCTGCTGGATGGAATTGCTGCCTTGTCCCCTCCGGACGGGAGCCCGGATCCTGTCGCGGAACGGATGTTCGCGTGGCTGGGCGAGGGCCTCGGCGCGGAGGAGCCGATCACGGTTCTACGCGAGCGCCTCGACATCAGCGAGCGCACTCTCCTGCGACGCAGCCACGAACATTTTGGCTACGGCCCAAAGATGCTGGACCGAATTCTTCGGTTCCAGCGCTTCCAGGCGATGGCGCGCCGATCGCCGCGTGCGAGCCTGGCCGCGCTGGCGGCCGAGGCGGGATTTGCCGATCAGGCCCACCTCAACCGCGAGGTCCAGTCGCTTTGCGTCATGTCGGCCGGGGCATTCCTGCGTCAACTTTCCCGGTGACTGGCGGTTTTGTCCAAGACGTGGCGCTGCCCCTTCGCCCAAATGGCTTCACGTTCCAACAACGGAGAATGAGTCATGGACATGCGCGGCAAGGATAGCCAGATCGACAATATCGAGTTCGCCGTGGGCGATATCGCTCGCTCGAAAGCCTTCTATGGCGAGGTCTTCGGCTGGACCTTCACCGAATTCGGTCCGGCTTATTGCGAATTCACGGATGGCCGGCTGACGGGCGGCTTCACACCCGGAACGCCCCGGCCGGGTGGAGCCCTGATCATCCTCTACGCCGAGGATCTGGCGGAGACGCAGAAGCGTCTCGAAGCGGCCGGTGCCCAGATCACCACGCCGACTTTCGATTTTCCAGGCGGAAGCCGATTCCATTTCACCGATCTGGATGGCTACGAGCTCGCGGTGTGGACCGAGCGCTGAGGCGCGTACCTTCCCCCTAGACGATATGTGGGGCGCTAAGACTTCGCGCGTTGCCCTCGCGGGCTAAAACAGAGGCCGCCGGCTGCCGGATGTTTCGGACTGCCGGCGGCAATCGCCATAGAGCGCGCTCACGACATCGGTCATGTGCTGGATCGAAAACCGCGGATGGACGATCTCGCGCAGCCTTTGCGCCTCGGCCGCCGCGCGGGATGGTTGGTCGAGCAGCCGGTCCATCGCCTCCGCAAGCGCGGCAACGTCGCCGGGCGCCACCAGGCGCTGCTGTTCCGCCGCGAAGATTTCCGGAATCCCGCCGACCCGCGTCGCGATGATGGGCCGGGCCGCCGCGGCGGCTTCCAGCACGACATAAGGCATCGATTCCGCCCGCGACGGCACGACGACGATCCGCGCCATGCTGAAGGCGGTGCGGGTCGCCATAGCGGGGTGGAAGCGGGTGGTCGGCTCGAGGCCGAGACGCCGGACCTGCGCCTCGTAGCGCGCCTTGTCGGGGCCGTCGCCGACGATCTTCGCTGTGGGGGCGATGCCGCGCCGGTCGCGCAGCTGCGCCAGGGCGTCGATGAAGACGTCCGTTCCCTTCAGGTCGCGCATCATGCCGATATAGAGAAAATCAGCGGCATCCGGCCGGGTGGCGACCGGCACGAACTCCTCCTCCCGGATGCCGTTGGGCACGATCCGCCAGGGCTTGCGGGGAGGGCCGACCTTCTGGCTGTAGGTGCGCGCCTCGTATTCGCTGACGAAGACGAGCGCGTCGGTCATCTTCTCGAGCCAGTGCTCGATGCGGAAGAACAGCCGGCCAGAACGCGTCGCAGCGTCATAGTGCAGGCTGCCGCCATGCGGACAGTAGATGCGAGCCACGCTGGAACCAAAGACCCGCAAGAGCGTGCCGATACCGCGTCCATACACACCGCCCTTGGCGCCGTGCGTATGCAGGATATCGGGATTGAGCGCCTTGATGCGGCGGAACAGCCGCAGGAAGGCAAGGAGATCGGATGGCGACACCTGACGCTTCATAGGCGTCCGGTGCAGCCCGAGTTCGAGATGCGGCAGCAGGGCCTGGATCAGTTCTTCCTCGCGTGCGCCGCCTGTCGAGGAGTCGCAGACGATGCCGACGCTATGCCCTTCAGCTGCCTGTGCCTCGGCGAGGTCGCGGACGTGCCGGAAGATGCCGCCGACCGGCGACCGGAAGCAGTGGACGATCCTGAGCTTGGCGCCCTCGCGCGCATGAGAATCGTCCGGCTGCTCGGTCATATGGCTCAGAAGAAGCGCTCGCGCACGTTGACGGTATCGCCGGGGAAGATCGGCTGCGTCGGCAATAGCCGGATAGTGGTGACTTTTCCGTTCACTTGGCGCGTGACATCGACATCGGCGCGCTGGGCGCGCGGCGAGAAGCCGCCGGCGATCGCGACCGCCGTCTGGGCCGTCATGCCGTTCACATAGGGATACTGGCCGGCGCTCGTGACCTCGCCCATGATGAAGAACGGCCGATAGCGATCGACTTCGACGGATACGTCCGGATTGCGGACGAAGCCCTTGCGCAGCTTGGCGGCGATGTCGCCTTCCATTTCCTGCGTGCTGCGTCCGCGCGCTGCCACCGCGCCGATCAACGGCATCGAGATATAGCCGGCCTGATCGATGGTGTAGCTGTTGGTGAGATCGGCCTGACCGAAGACGACGACGCGCAGACGATCACCGCTATCGAGGCGATAGGGGGCGATCAGCGCCTTGTAGGTCGCAGGGTCTTGGGGCGGGTAGGGGCTGGCGCAGCCGCCGAGCAAGGCAGCGCCGATAAGGGTCGCGACGAAAAGAAAGAATCGCATCTGCATGGCGTCCGGCTCGCGAGAGAATCTGTAACCGGACTGTCGTCTGTCATGGTTAATGACGCGTAAAGTTCGAGGGGCTGGCGACCGTCATCCCACGGCGTCTTAACCGCATCGCGGCCGAAGTTAACGCGGTGGTTACCCTGATTTTCGATGATGCGGCATCGGCAGGGGAATTGACGCGATTATGACGGATGGCCGCCCAGGGCAAATCGATGATGTCGAGCTCGACATGCGCGCGCTGTTTGGCGCGCTGCTGCGCGCTCTGCCCTGGCTGCTGCTCGTCTCCATTCTGTTTGCCGGCGCGCTCTATATCGGCCTGAACTTCGTGACGCCGCGCTATACGGCCGAAACGAAGATCCTGATCGAAAGCGGTGAATCGGAAATCACGCGTGCCGGCGCCGGCGCGGACGAGATAAGGTCGCTGCTCGATTCGGAGGGCGTCGCCAGTCAGGTCCAGCTCATCGGCTCGCGCGACCTCGCGACAACGGTGGTCGATTCGCTCGGCCTTGCCTCGCTCAAGGAATTCAACAAGCCGCGCTTCCTGCCCTCTTTCGACCAGATGCTGGTCCGGATGGGGCTGGGGCGGCCCGTCGCGGAGGGTCCGCTCGAAGAGCGCGTCTTGCAGCGCTTCGCGGACCGGCTGGACGTGTTCTCGATCGACAAGACCCGCGTCATCACGGTCGGGTTCTCGTCGACCAATCCGCAGCTCGCGGCCCAGGTCGCCAACGCGGTCGCGGACGAATATCTGGCGCTGGAACGCGAGGCGCGCCGTTCGACCAATGCCGACGCCACGCGCTGGCTCGAATCGCAGATCGCCGATCTGCGTAACAAGGTCACGACGGCCGAGGGCAAGGTCGAGGCGTTCCGCACCGAGCACGGCCTGTTTTCCGGCGGGCAGAACAACACCTCGCTGGCGCAACAGAAGCTGAACGACCTCAACACCGAGCTGGCGCGACTGGTCGCAGCCCGTTCCGCCGCCGAAGCGAAGGCGGCGACGGTCCGCAAGAGCCTGAGCAGCGGCACCACGCCCGACGTGCCCGATGTCCGTGACTCGCAGCTGATCCAGCGCCTGCGCGAACAGCAGGTAGCGCTCCGGGCGCAGATCGCGCAGATGTCGGCGACGCTGCTGCCGGCGCATCCCCGCCTCCGGGAATTGAACGCCCAGCTTGCCGACCTCGACGCGCAGGTGCGTCGCGAGGTGACGCGGATCCTGCAGAGCCTTGAAGGCGAGGCGGCGACAGCGCGGGCCCGTGAGGCGGATATCGGCCAGGATCTGACGCGCGCCAAGGCGGCGACTGGCCAGACCAACAATGATGAAGTGGAACTGCGGGCGCTGGAGCGGGAAGCCACGGCGCAGCGCGATCTGCTGGAAAGCTACCTGAAGCGCTACCGCGAAGCGTCGTCGCGCCAGGACGGCAACTACCTGCCGGCCGACGCTCGCATCATCTCGCGCGCCGCCGTGCCGCTGGAGCCGACCTTCCCGAAGAAGCTGCCGATCACGGCGGCGGCGACCATCGCACTGCTGCTGCTTGCCATCGCCATCATCCTGATCCGCGAACTGACCTCGGGCAGGGCGCTGCGCCGGATTTCGGTGGAGCCGCCGCCACTCGCGCCCACCGCCGTACCGGTCGAGGACCGGAAGCGCTGGAACGAAGCGACCCCGGAGGTCGTGCCGACCCTGGTCGCGGCCGGACCGGCTCTTGGACGCGGCTTGAGCGCCGAGGCGCAGGATTCTCTGAACTCGATCGTCGACCACATCGTCGACTCGAAAGCCCGCCGGGTGCTGATCTCGATGGCAGGGCCGGATGAGGCGGGGCGGCCTCTGGCCGCCGTGGCCCTTGCCCGCGCTTTGTCGCGCCGGGGCAACCGCGTGCTGCTGATCGATCTTCATGCCGATGGCGCCGACAGCAAGGCAATGGCGGCGGGCGAGCGCCTGCCGGGCCTCACCGACCTTTTCGCGGGCATCGCTTCGTTCGCGCAGGTCATCTTCCGCGACCGCCGTTCCCGCGCCCATCTCATTCCGCACGGATTGCTGGAGTTCGGGCCCGAGGCGGCCAAGGGCGAGCGTTTCGTCAGCATCCTCGAAGCGCTCGATCAGACCTATGACCAGATCCTGCTCGATGCCGACTCTGACATGGCGTTGCAGATGGCGCCCCAGGCGGGCGCAGTGATCCTCGTCACCGAAGGCAACCCCGACGATGCAGGCACGACAAGCGCCGTGGAGGCGATGAAGGCGGCAACCTTCGCCGAGGTGATGGTGCTGATCGCCACGGCGCCCTCCGCCGACGAGGAGGATGCGACGCCCGAGGCTGCCGTCGCCTGATCAGTCGGCGTCGGCGGGCATTTTCTCGTCTCGTCCGCGCCAGCGCCGGATCGTCTTGGCCAGCTTCCACAGTCTCGGATTGCCGCGAACCGCGCGCTCGGTCCTGTCGGCGAGGCGTAGCAAGGCTGCGGCGGCACGACCGGCCTGCGTCACCGGAACGATGGCGCGAACATGCGGCTCGTTGATGTCGAGCCAGGAGGCCTTGTAGCGCTCGTCGCCGCGGCCGAGATCGAGCTCCTGGAGGCCGCGTGCGCAACTGGCGGCGATGACTTCATAGAGCATCAATTCGCCGGGGCTGACACGACGCCAATCATCGTCGGAGACCGACATGAAATAGCCGCTCAGGCGTCCGGACTGCGTCCCGCTGCCAAGGATCGCGCGGATGCCGCCATCGAATTCCAGCGCGTCGAGCTCGATCAGCGCGCTTTCGTCACCGCTCCAGCGTCGCCTGACAAGCGCGCGGAAGAAGTCCGCAACGCCGGGCTCGGCAAAGCTGTCGGCGATCCCCTGGCTGCGGAACCAGGCCGCCTTCTGCGCGAAATAGGTGTCGAGGATCGACAGCGCTTCTTCCTGCGATGCCGCGCGGCGCAGCGTGAATCCTCCCACAGGCTCCAGCGTGTTGGCCTGCCACCGGCGCTTCTTGGCCTTCTTGGCGCCCCTATGCGCCCTGAGGACTGCGGCGAAATCCGCCTCCAGCCGCATCATGCCGACGTCGCACCGGGCCGGGGTCGCATCCGTGTGCACCGCGAGCGGGTTCGGAATGTCCGCCCATGCGATCGGCTGGGCGTCGAGATCGAAAAGGTCGACGCCCCGGATTCGGCCCGCGACCGTGCGCAACAGATCGCCAGTCGATTGGCCGTCGAGCGAGGTGGCGAAAGCGGGGTCGAACAGGCCCATGCGGATGTTGGCATGGTCGCCGCCCAGGAAGCGCGCGACCCGCAGCGGGCCGGCACGCTCGATGCCGAGCGGCAGGATCGCGACAAGGCGAGTTCCATGGCGGATCGAGACGATGGCAGGCCGGATGCCTTGCGGTGCGGTGGCCGTCTCGGTCCAGCAGTCGATCCAGTCGAAACTCTGGTAGACGGAGACGGGCAGGGCGTGTTCCAGCGCGCGCCAGTCCTCCGCGATTTCGCGCGGCGAGGCGTGGACGGCGATCTTGAGATTCGCAACCGCGATACCGCCCGCCGGCGCCTGCGCGTCTGATCCGTCCATGCCTAGGATTCCAATGCTTCCCATAAGTTCTTGCGACGGTATCAACCTATCGTAAAGATCGGGTTCGTATGAGGCATGGGATGGTTGCATGTAGCCCGGACGGCTGGGATCTCTGATGCATGGTCTGAAGACTACCGGCTACAAGGCGGGCCTGAACGCACTCTACTGGAGCGGCGCGCACTGGTTTTTTGCGCCCCATGTCCGCGGGGCGGGCGCCATCCTGATGTTTCATCATGTGCGGGCAGCCGGCGGCTCGCGCTTCCAGCCCAACGCCCATCTCGAAGTGACGCCCGGCTTTCTTGGGCAGGTAGTGGAGCGCATCACGGCGCGCGGGCTGGACATCGTCGATCTCGACGAGGCGAGCCGACGCCTGGCAGATCCGGGCGCCAGGCGTTTCGTGGTCCTCACCTTCGACGACGGCTATCGCAACAATTTCACCGAGGCCTATCCTGTCCTGAAGGCGCTCCGGGCGCCTTTCACCGTCTATGTGGCGACGGGCCTGATCGATCGTACCGCCGTGCCCTGGTGGGAGGTCATGGTCTCGCTGGTCGAGCAGACGCCGCGGCTCAAAATGCGCATCGGCGATCGGGTCTTCGATCTGCCGACCGCGACGCTTTCGGAGAAGAGGGGCGCTGCGCGAACACTGGCGCTGGAGCTTTGCAGCGTCGCGGAAGACGCCCAGCGCGACGCCATCGATCACGCCGCTGCCGTCTATGGCGTCGACACCCAGCAGATGCTGGCCCGCGAGATGATGGACTGGGACGAGGTGAGGGCGCTGGCCGCCGACCCGCTGGTCACGATCGGCGCCCACACGGTGGGCCACTATGCGCTCGCCCGGTTGGAGCGCGGGCGCGCCCTGCGGGAGATGGACCAAAGCCGGGATCGGATCGAGGCGATGACCGGCCTCCGGCCTCGTCATTTCGCCTATCCCTATGGCTCGCACCGCACGGTCGGCGAGCGGGAATTCGATTTGGCGTCGGAACTGGGCTTTACCACCGCCGTGACGACCCGGCGCGGCGTGCTGGGGCCCGAAACCCGACTGACCGCCTTGCCGCGCATCTCGATGAACGGGCACTACCAGTCCACGCGCTATCTGGACCTGCTGCTCTCCGGCGTGCCGATCGCGCTCGAGCGCCGGATCCGTGGCTGGGTCGGAAGGCCGGCTAGTTCTTCGGCGCGATAGGCTTCTGCATCCACGCGATGATGGCGCCGGCCGGGAAGATCCAGGCAAGGCCGACGACGACGTAGTAGAGCATCTGGGCCCAGCGCGGCGCTTCCGGCAGCTTCAGCTGAGCGATCACCATGGCGACGAAGGCATAGACGATCACGAGGACGACAAGCGCGATCATGCCGATGAATTTGCGGAGCCGGATGGGCATGTCTGGCCTTTCGTGCGGGACGTGCGGGTTCGGAAGCGGTGGTCGTGGCAATAGCGCGTTCGCCGGCGATCCGCAAAGGCCGTGATGGCGGATCGCCCGGTCTGACGTTGCGCGACCGGATGTCGCGCGGCCGATTGGTGCGGCGGGAGCGGCCTCTGTTGTCCCCAGCGCGCCGAGCCGCTAAGCCCAGCCGTCGAGAGCTCTTGAGGTGCGCGATGGCGATGGACGGTTTGGCGACGAAGACGACGGCTGGGCAGGCACCCGTGCGGGACAGGCAGCAGGATCGCGCTCTGATCCGCCTCTGGCTCGGCGCCGTGATCCTGATGGTCATCGCCATGATCGTCGTCGGCGGCGCGACCCGCCTCACCGGCTCCGGCCTGTCCATCACCGAATGGAAGCCGATTCACGGCGTGATTCCGCCGATCGGCGACGTCGAGTGGCAGGAAGAGTTCGCCAAGTACCAGCAGATTCCGCAATACGAGATCGTCAACAAGGGCATGACGGTCGACGAGTTCAAGCAGATCTTCTGGTGGGAGTGGGGCCACCGCCTGCTCGGCCGCCTGATCGGCGTGGTCTTCTTCGTCCCGTTCGTGCTGCTCTGGATGACCGGTCGGATCGAGCGTCGCCTGGTTCCCCGCCTGCTCGGCCTGTTCGCGCTGGGCGGGCTTCAGGGCGCGATCGGCTGGTGGATGGTCACCAGCGGTCTCGTGAACCGCATCAGCGTTAGCCAGTATCGGCTCGCGATCCATCTCATCATTGCCTGCTTCATCCTTGGCGCCGCCGTCTGGATCAGCCGTGGGCTGGTGCCGGATCGGGGCGAGAATCGCAAGAACTCCGCGCCGCTCAAGGGCATGGCGACATTTCTTGTCGTGGTGGTCTTTCTCCAGATCTTCCTGGGCGGTCTCGTCGCCGGCCTGAAGGCCGGCCTGACCTACAACACCTGGCCGCTGATGGCCGGCAACATCATCCCGAGCGGCGTGTTTGACTATGATCCCGCCTGGAGGAGCGTCTTCGAGGACGTGATGACGGTGCAGTTCGACCACCGCGTTGTCGCCTATCTGCTGTTCATCGCCGCCATGATCCATGCCTTCCAGGCCTGGAAGCTGGTGCCGCGTACGCCCGCCGCGCGCCGGGCACGGCATCTGGCCCTGCTGGTGACCGCGCAGGCCGGCATCGGCATCGCGACCCTGGTCGCCGTCGTGCCGCTGGACCTGGCGCTACTGCACCAGTTCGGCGCTGCCGTTGTGCTGTGGGCTGCCGTGGCCCACCGCCGCGCGCTCAATGAGCCGACGCCGATCACGGCGTAATCTTCCCAATCGAACCCAAAAGCGGCCAGCGCCTTTCACGACGCGGGCCGCTTTTCGTCAGGCCCGATTTCGGACGCTCCGGTTCATTCAGCAGGAGCCACGAAGACCTCGCGCGGCAGGCGGCTGACGATGCGCGGACCGTCGGCTTCGAGAATCACGATCTCCTCCAAGCGGATGCCGAACTTGCCTTGCAGATAGATGCCGGGCTCGATCGAGAACACCATGCCCTCCTCGAGGATCGTATCGCTGGTCGAGGTCAGATAAGGCGGCTCGTGGCCTTCGAGACCCAGGCCATGGCCCGTGCGATGGGTGAAATAGGGGCCATAGCCCGCCGCCGTAATCACGCCGCGCGCCGCCGCATCGACCTCTCGGGCGGCAACGCCGGGGCGTGCGGCTTCGCAGGCGGCCTGCACCGCGGCTTCGACAACGGCGTGAACCCTGAGATATTCCTCGCTCGGCTGGCCGACGAAGGCCATGCGGGTGAGGTCGCTGGAGAACGAGCCGGATCGAGCGCCAATGTCCATGACGATCGCATCGCCGACCGCCACCGGCTGGTCGCCGGTCGCGTAATGCGGGAAGGCCCCGTTGCCGCCGGCACCGATGATGGTGAAGAGCGGCGTGGCGCCGGCTTCCTCGAACACGGCGCGGGCGGCGTCGGCGATCTCTTGCTCGGTGACGCCGGGACGGATCGCGGCGAAGGCCGCCTCCATGGCGCGATCGTCGATCTCGGCGTTGCGAAGGATCTCGGCCTTTTCGGCCTCATCCTTGGAAAGGCGCATGCGCCCGACGCTCTCGGCGGCGAAGGCGGCCTTGGGCTGGCCGAGCGCTTCGAGGACGAGCAGCGCGAAATCGGCGCGCATCGTCTCGTCCACCTGCACCAGCTTGGTTCCCTTCTCGATGCCGAGCGACTGGATCAGCGCGGCAAGGGCGGCCTGCGGCCCGGTCGCGTCGGACCAGGTGAAGAAGGGCAGGTCGGTCTGCCGCCGCATTTCGTCGGCGTTGAGCTCCGGCATCAGGATGGCCGCGCCGGCGGGCGTCGCGATCAGCAGGCAGGGGCGCTCGTCGGCATGCGGATGCACGTCGGCGATATAGGCCATGTGCGGGCCCGGCCCGAGCGCCACCGCGTCGACGCCATTCTGGCGGAGCATGGATTGAAGGGTGGCAAGCCGTGTCATCGTCGTCTCCCGCGAGAAGTTTCACTATTGGTAAAAATTATGCGGGGCTCGGTCAACCGACGATCGCCGCGCTTGCGAAGCCGGCGCGATTGCGGCATTGCCTAGGAAAGGCCGATCTGGCCGCAGGGTGATGATGCGCGTCCTTCTCGTCAAACTCTCGTCGCTTGGCGACGTCGTCCACACCTATCCTGCGGTGACGGACGCCATGCGCGCCATTCCCGGCCTTGAGCTGGACTGGGTCGTCGACGAGGCGTTCGCGCCGCTGGCAAGACTGCATCCAGCCGTGCGCAACGTCATCGCCCTGCCGATTCGCCGGATGAAGAAGAAGCCGCGCGAGACCTTCGCCGAAATGAAGGACGCCGTCGGCATGCTCCGGGGCGGCGGCTACGACCTGCTGATCGACGCCCAGGGGTTAATGAAGAGTTCGCTCGTCGGGATGTTTTCCGGCGTCACGCCACGCCACGGCTTCGCCAAGGGCAGCGCGCGCGAGAGCATGGCGACCTGGTTCTACCAAGTCGGCCACGACATCCCCGAAACCGAGCATATGGTCACGCGGATCCGCAAGCTGTTCGCGCAGTCGCTCGGCTATCCGATGCCGAGAGGCCCGGCGGATGCTGGGCTGGTGCCGGATTTCGCCAATACCGGTATCCGGACGCGCAGCGGCGACGGCGTCGTGCTGATCCACGGCACCAGCTGGGCCACCAAGACCTGGACGGTCGAAGGCTGGCGCGGCGTTGCCGAGCATTGTGGCGCGGCCGGCCTCGGCGTGAAGCTGTTCGCGCATGGCGCCACCGAGACCGAGCGGGCGGCCAGAATCGCGGCCGGCCTGCCGAACGTCGAACAGGTGCCGGCCGGTGGGCTGGAGAGCCTCATTCCGGTGATCGCCAATGCAGCCGGCGTCGTCACTGTCGATACGGGCCTCGGCCATCTCGCCGCTGCCTTCGGCATCCCGACGATCGGCCTCTATGGCCCAACCAATCCCGGCCTTACCGGGCTGGTCGGTCCCGACGTCGAAGAGTTCGTGTCGACGCGCGATTGCGCGCCCTGCGAACAGACGCAATGCCGGATCAAGCCGGACTTTGGCGAGGGACCGCCCTGCATGGCCGACCAGACCGCCGATCGGGTCGGGCAGGCCCTGGCTCGGCGGCTGCGCCTCGCCTCAGCCGGCGGTCTTTGAGTTAGCCGCATCCTCGGCTTCGAAAAGCGCGCCCATCACATGATAGAGCGTCGACGCCGGCATGTGGTCGACCAGCGGGGTGCCGTCGGCTTCGATCCGGTCCATCCAGCCGCCTTCAAGTGAATCCGGCGCAAAGGTCAGCAGGCTCGCCATCAGATGATCGGCCATCTCCGCCGCGCCGGGCTGGCCTTCGCGAGTTGCGGTAACGAGTGCCTTGACACCCTCGGCATGCGGCCAGGACCGGAAGCTCGGGATCATAACGCTGCCGCTGTCCGTCACCGCATCGACGATCAGGCCGGTCGACTGGTCCAGGCCGTGATCGAGGCCAAACATCAGCAGCCGGTCCGTCACGGATTCCGGCACGATGCCGCCAAGGCGGCGATACTCGCCGAGCAGCCAGTACCATTCGAACTGGTGGCCCGGTTCGACGCGGTTTTCGCCGCGCGCAAGCAGTGGCTTCCAGTCGGGCGAGAAGTCCTCGAGCAAGGCCCCGCTCTCGGGATCGATCATCCGCTCCAGGGCAAGTTTTACCAGGGCGTCGGCACGGGCGAAGTCGCGCGCCCGTCCGGTCGTCTCGTAGAGCGCCAGCACGGCTTCCAGTAGGTGCATGTGCGGGTTCTGGCGGCGCGTCGGGTCGGCCGAGGGCGTCGCATCGAGAAATCCGCCATGCGGCGCGGCCAGCACGACGTCGATCTCGGCGAGCGTTTCGTCCGCCAGGCGGATCGCATGCGGGTCGCCCGTCAGGCGATAGCTCCAGGCGAGCGCATAGACGATGAAGGCATGGGCATAGAGATCGCGCACCCGGCTCGCCGGCTTGCCGTCCGCGTCGATCGAAAAGATCCAGCCGGGATGGCCGTCGCCACGGTGATAGAGCCGCTCGACATTGGCGAGACACGTGACCACGGCCTCGTCCGCGCCCTTGTGCCAGCCCTTGAGGCTGGCGCGCGAAAAGGTGGCGATCTGGCGGGCCTGCACCATCAGCCGGGTGGCCGGCAGGGCGAGCGGCCGGCGCTCGAAATCGAGCCGTTCGTGGAACAGGCCGCGTTGCCGGTCGAAGCCGGTCTCGGCCCAGAGCGGAAGGGCTGCTTCGGTCGCCCAGGCCTTGGCGTAGGCGAGGCTTTTCACGACTTGGCCGCCGCGACGAGCGCGCTCGTGGAACGGCCGGCGATCAGATTGGCCAGCACCACCTTGCCGCCGCGCGCCTTGACGAAGTCAGCGCCGACGACTTGGTCCTCGCGATAGTCCGCGCCCTTCACCAGCACGTCTGGCCGGATCGCGTGGATGGCCTCGAGCGGCGTGTCCTCGTCGAACAGGACCACGAGGTCAACCGCCCGCAGCGCGCCCATCACGCGCGCGCGGGCCTGCTCGTCCTGCAGCGGCCGCGACGGACCCTTCAGGCGCTTGACCGAGGCATCGGTATTGAGGGCCACGACCAGCCGGTCGCCTTCCTTCGCCGCCGCCTCGATCAGCGCGATGTGACCGGGATGCAGCAGGTCGAAGCAGCCATTGGTGAACACGACCCGCGAGCCTCGGGCCTGCCAGCGGGCGACGATCTTGGCCGCATCAGCGCGTGAGACAAGCGCGCCGGCACGGTCCTCGGCATGGCTGGTGCGATCGAGGGCCGCGACCAGCTCGGCGCGCGTCACGACGGCCGTGCCGAGCTTGCTGACGGCGATCGCGGCGGCGGCATTGGCCGTGACGACGCTGGTTTCGAGCGGCAACCCGGAGGCGAGCGCCACGGCGAGCGCGGCAACCACCGTATCGCCGGCGCCGGAGACGTCGAACACCTCGCGTGCCTCGGTCGGAACATGCGTCACAGCGCCGGTCTGGCGCCAGAGCGTCATACCCTTCTCGGCGCGGGTCACCAGCACGTCGCCATCGAATTGCTGGCCGGCCGCTGCGGCGGCGCGCACCGCTTCCTCGTCGGTATCGTCGTTCAGGCCGGTCGCCTCGAACAGTTCCTTGCGGTTGGGCGTCACCAGCGTCGCGCCGCGATAAATGTCGAAGGTCCGGCGCTTCGGATCGACGATCACCGGCACCTTGCGTGCCCGCGCCTCGGCGATCAGCGACGTGATGACCCAGTCGGAGAGCACGCCCTTGGCATAGTCGGAGAGCACGACGATATCGGCTTCGGCGATGGCCGCCTTGCCGGCCGCGATCAGGTTGGCCTCTGCCTCGGGGCCTGGCGAGCCGGGGCTCTCGGCGTCGATGCGGACGATCTGCTGGCGGCCGCTCATGACCCGGGTCTTGGTCACGGTCGGGCGGGTCTTGTCGACAACAAGGTGATTCAGGTGGATGGCGGGGTATTCGGCGAGCACGGTCCGAAGCTCATCGGCTTCGACGTCCGCGCCGACATAGCCGACCAGCGTCACCGCCGCACCGAGTCCCGCGACATTGGCGGCGACATTGGCCGCGCCACCGGCGACGATGCGGATATTACCGTGCAGCAGCACCGGCACGGGCGCTTCCGGAGAGATCCGGCTGACGGAGCCGGTGATGTAGCGGTCCACCATGACATCGCCGATGACGGCCACGCGGCCGGAATGCAGTTCGTCCAGCATCGAAAGATCCTATTTGGCCCGGATGGGCGCATCCGCCTGTAGGAGCACCCCGGCGACGAAATCGTCAAGATCTCCGCCGGTGAAGCGATGTCCTGAAATATTGGCCGCCGTAGCCGCCGCGATGTCGCTCGACTTGTCGCCGATCAGGAACGAGCGGGCGATATCGATCGGCAACTCCCGCGCCGCGCGCAGGATCATGCCGGGCTTCGGCTTGCGATCGGGATGATCGACCCGGTATTCCGCGACGACGCCCTTGGGGTGGTAGGGGCAGCTGTAGACAGCGTCGATCCGCGCCCCGGCCTCGGCCAGTTCCGCCAGCATATGCTCGTGGAAACGCGCAACATCCGCTTCGGAATAATAGCCGCGCGCGACGCCCGACTGGTTGGTGACGACGACGACCAGATAGCCGGCCTCGTTCAGCCGTCGGATGGCGTCCGGCGCCCCGTCGATGAAGACGAGATCCTCCGGCTTGTAGGTGTAGCCGTGATCGACATTGATGACGCCGTCGCGGTCGAGAAACGCCGCCGGACGGAGGGCCTCGCTCAAAGTGCGATGCCCCTGGCGAGATAGTCACCGACATAGCTCTGGATGCCGTCTTCCAGCGAACGGAAGTCGGCATTGTAACCGGCCCGGCGCAGCTTGGTCATGTCGGCTTCCGTGAAATACTGGTACGCGTTGCGGATGCGCTCCGGCATGTCGACATAGTCGATCACCGGTTCGCGGCCGGCGGCCTTGAACACGGCGCGAGCGAGATCCGCGAAGCTGCGGGCCTTGCCGGTGCCGACATTGAAGATGCCGCTGACGCCGGGGCTGCCGATCAGCCAACGGGCGACATCGACGCAATCCGCCACATGGACGAAATCGCGCAGCTGGCCGCCATCGACATAGTTGGGGTCGTGCGAGCGGAACAGCGTCACCGCCTCGCCGGCGGCGGCGGTCGGGTAGATCTTGTGGATCACCGAGCGCATGTCGTCCTTGTGCGCCTCGAACGGGCCGTAGACGTTGAAGAACTTCAGCCCCGCCCATTGCGGCGGCGTGGCGCGACCGGCGCGGACATCGTCCATGATGCGGCGGTCGACGGCGAGCTTGCTCCAGCCATAGGCGTTGAGCGGTCGGAGCCTGGCCAGATGCTCCGGGGTCTCGTCATCGACGAAGCCGTCCTTGCCGTCGCCATAGGTGGCGGCCGACGAAGCGTAGATCAGGCGGATTTCGTGTCGCGTGGAGAGCGCCCAGAGGTCGAGCGTCGCGCGGATGTTGCGTTCGACGATCAGGTCGACATCGGCTTCCGTGGTCGCCGAAATGGCGCCCATATGCACGATTGCCTCGACGCGACGGTGATTGTCTTCCAGCCAGGCCACGGTGGCCTCGGGCCGGATGACGTCATCTAGCAGGATATCGGCGACATTCAGCCATTTGCGGCCGGTGCCGAACCAGTCCGATACGACGATCCGCCAGCCGTCCGCAGCGAGCGCGCGCGCCATGTTGGATCCGATGAAGCCCGCGCCGCCGGTGACCAGGATCGTGTCGCGGCCGTTTCTCGAATTCACGCTCATCGGCATTTCCCTCAAGCCCGCGTCGGATCGGCGCGTCGGCGGTTGGATAGCGCAAGTCAGCGGTGGATGGAACCGGCGGCTTCGGCTTGCGCGACTGCAATCACACGTTGCACGGCCGCAAAGACTCGCTGTGCGTCAATGCCCTCCAGGCACGCCAGCGTGCCGAGCGGACATTCGCGCTTGAAGCAGGGCCGGCAGGAGAGCGCGATCGAGACGACCTCGGCATTCGGCGCGGTCGGCGGCGTCATCGCCTCGGAACTCGAGCCGTAAACGACGACAAGCGGCCGGTCCAGCGCGCCGGCGACATGCATCAGGCCCGAATCGTTGGAGACGACGGCGTCGCAGCGGCCGAGCAACGCAGCGGCTTCGATCAGCGATGTCTTGCCGGAGAGATCATCCACCGGCACGCCGGCCAGCCGGGCAATTTCGGCGGAGATCGTCTTGTCCTTGGGGCCGCCGAACAGGCGTACCCGATAACCGGCTTCATCGGCGAGTTGGGCGAGGGCCGCGAATTTCGCCGCTGGCCACTGCTTCGCTGGCCCGTATTCCGCACCTGGACAGAGGCCGAGAACGGGCCGGTCATTGGCCAGGCCAAAGCGGCCGGCGAGGGCAGTGAGGTCGACATCCGGCTGCAGCAGGCGGGGACGCGGAGACGCCGGCGATTGGCCGGCCGGGCCGGCGAGCGCTACGAAGCGGTCGATGGTGCGCGCCGTCTTGCGGTCTGCGTCGTTGCGCGCATCGGTCAGAAGGATGCTGCGCCCTTCCGCGGCATAGCCGATCCGCTCCGGAATTCGCGCGGCAAAAGGCGCAATGGCCGCCTTGAAGGCGCGGGGCAGCACGATGGCCGTGCCATAGCCTGCTGATTTCAGGGATCGACCGATCTTCCAGCGGCCGGCCGGCCCGAACTGACCGTGCCCGAAGCCAAGCGGGATGGCGTTGCGGACGCCTTCGATCAGAGTGGCAATGGGGAGGGCCGCCGGTGGGGCCAGGACATCGACCGCACGGCCAGGAAATCGCGCGCGGATGGCCGCGACGAGGCTCGCGGCCATGACCATGTCGCCGACCCACGAAGGGCCGACAAGCAATATGGGGGATTGGGTGTCTGTGGCGCGCATGTGTGGCTCGGGGGACTTCATGGCCCCGAGCCGTGCGTGCGTCAAGGCAGATCAGCCGCGCGGAGCGTTCATCGGAATTTCCTGCGGCGAATTGCCGGGTAATTCCTGCGGCACCGGCTGGATGTCGGGCGGGGTCGGGCTCGGCGGGGGCTGAGGCTGCGGATCATGCATTGGCGGCATGGGCTGCGGCGGCGCCGGATTGGGCACATCGGGATTGCCCGGAAGTTCCTGCGGCGGGATCGGAGGAATATCCGGTCCGGGCTGAGGCTGGTCGGGCTGCGGGCTCGGGTCGTGCACCGGGGGCGCCGGCTGGAGCTGACCCGGATCGGGCACGTCGGGTCCCGGCGTGGCGAGGACGGGGCGGTTCAGATCGGACATGAAATTCTCCCTTCGCTAGCTCAACGGATGGGGGCGAAGGGAGTTCCTGGCAAATGCCCTATGTGTCGGCCGGCGTTCCTGTTTCCGGCGGGATCTCATCGGGCTGGCTGGAAGCGCCGGACCCGCCGAAGAGCAGCCGCTGATAGACGAGTCCGATGCCGATCAGCACCGCGCCAAGCCCCATGAAGGAGAGTGCGCGCCAGACGCCTTCCAGGTTCGACATGTCGATCAGGAAGACCTTCAGCACGGTGACGACGATCAGCAGCGCGGAGGCCAACCGGGCCGCCCTTTGCTGGAAGACGAGGCCAAAGGCCAGCAGCAGGATGCCGAGCGCCAGCCAAGCCGCGGAATAGGCGTAGGACTCGGCCGAACCGATCGGATCGCGCGAGAGGTCCGGCGAGGCGGAGAACAGGAATCGGATTTCCAGCGTGACGGCAGCGAAGGCGAGGATCAGCGCCACGGCGCCGGTCGCGCCTTGCAGCCAGCGCAGACTGGCCGGCGGCGTGCGGAAGGCTACCAGGCCGGCGAGAACGGCCGGCAGGCCATAGGCGAGCAGGATTTCGTTGAAGACCGGTCCGCCACCGACGGGATCGCCGGTGAACAGCGGATTGACCACGAGGCCGAGCCCGATCACTGCGTTGAGCAAACCGAAGATGCGGGCCAGCGCTCCACCGATGCGAAACACCGGGCTCGGTCGGCTCTGCGCGAGACGCGAGAGACCAAGCGCGAAGGCGAAAGCCGCGGCGGTCGTCAGGCCCTGTTCGCTGAGCGCGGTTGCCGGCGTCAGCAGATCGCCGCCGAAGACGATGGCGCGGATTTCGAACACGACGAGCAGCGCTGTCATGATCACCGCCAGAGCCTCCGCGGCGAACACGGCGCGATCGACGCGGACCCGCCGCAGCAGAACCGACGCGGTGGCGAAGGCGGCGGCAGGGATGCCGTAGCCGATCAGGATCGAGAGATAGATGCCGGTGCCTGCGCGGACACCGAAGATGTAGGGGTCCCAGGCGATGCGGCCGAGCACCAGCAGCGCCAGGACCGCAACCGCATATCGCAGCACGCCGATCGGGCGGCGCAACTGCACCCAGGCGGCGCCCAGCGCTGCGAGGGCCAGCGCCGTCGTCAGCATGCCGCCTTCCAGCGCCATGGTCAGCGCCGCGGCAATGGCCGCGATGGCGCCGGCGGCGAACAGGCCGGTCGGCACCTGATCCAGCGCCGATCCGTCCCGCTCGCGGCGGGCAAAACGCTCGGTCAGCACGGCATAGAGGGCAGCCAGAGCCAGCGCGACGGCGGCGAAGGCGAGGCTGGAGACAAAGCCGGTAATGCGAAGATAGGCTACGATGGCGACCACGACGGGCCCCGCGCTGGCCGCCGCGGCGTGCGCCGTGGTGGCGAAAGGTCCGGCTTCGGGTCGCGCCTGCAACCGCGTCAAGGCGCTCGCGATCAGCGCCGCCGATCCCAGCAAGCCGACGATGCCGAACATGCGGATCGCGTCGGGGAGGGGGAAGTAGGTCGAGAGCGCATCGACGATATAGGTGACGGGCTCGAGCGCCGCCTGCGCCGCGGCCGGCCAGAAGAACAGCAGCGCGACCAGTTCGATTGCGACGACCGGCGAAACGAAGGCGACCGCGTCGTAGCGCCGTGCCAGCAACAGCAACATGGCGCCGCCGATCAGGCTGGCGGCAATGCTTGCCGAGGCATAGTCGCGCGCGATCGCGCCGACGACGAGCAGGGCCGCGATACAGGCCAGCACGCCGACGGCGAACCCGTCCGGCCGGTCGGTGGTCGTGTCGCGCTGCACATCGACGACCAGGAAGATCGAGGCGAGGGCGAGCAGGAGGATGGCATAGATGCCGCTTTCGATCGCGCCGGCGCCCGCGCCGAACATGACGAAGCCCCATAGGATGGCGGCAATGCTGGCCGCGATCGCCAGCCAGCGCCAGAGGCGCAGCCGGGCCAGCGCGAAGGCGAACGTCGTCACGACGACCAGATAGATCATCAGCGCCAGGATGTTGGGCGCGTCGCTGGAGATCAGCAGCGGCGTGACATAGGAGCCGACGAGGCCGAGGCCGGAAAGCCAGGCGCCATGCAGGCCGGCGGCGGCCATGGTCGCCATGCCGATCAGCGCCAGCAGGATGAAGGCGGCCGTCGGCCCGATCAGGCCATAGAGCGCATAGGCGGCATAGACCGTGGCGAACAGGCCGACCGTGCCGGCTGCCGTGAGAATGCCCGGGACATTGGCGGCCGGGATGCGCGAAATCGCCGTGATCCGGTCGGAACGGCGCAGCCATTCGCCAAGGCCCAGCAGGACGAGCGAGAACAGCGCGCCGAAGGCGATGCGCACACCCGGCCCGAGCAGACCGGCTTCGATCGAGAAGCGGACGAGGAAGATCGCACCGAGCGCCAGCGCCAGGCCGCCGACCCAGACGGCCCAGCGCGCGCCAAGCTTCTGCTCGAAGCTTTCCTTCGGCCGCTGTGGCGGCTTGGGTGCAGCGTCCGCGGGCGTCTGCACCAACTCCGGAGGAGACGGCTCGTCAGCCTCCTGCGAGAGGGCTGCCACGTCCGCCTCAGGCGTCGGCTCCAGAATGTCAACGGTCGGAAGGGGCGGGCTCTCGGCGGGCGCTGCCGCCAATGCAGCGGGAGGGCGCTGCTCAAGCAGGAGCAGGCGTGATTCGAGCGCCCGGATGCGCCGGCGTGCGCCGAGCGACATGACAAAGGCTGAAATGGCCATGATCGGCAGTGCGATCAGGGCGATGATTCCAAGGGCGATCCATTCATCCATGTCCGTCTGTTAGCACGACAAATCGGTTTGGGCTGTGATCGATTTCTCAAGGCGGATCCGCGCGCCCGCATGCGCTGGATCCGCGCGGCGCAGCGTGCCGCTGTTGCTGCGGCGCGGACTTCGCTATATCCCGCTCGCTTCGGGCACGGACAGGAATGGGACGGTAGGCGCGTGAGCAGAGCCGAGGCGACCGCAGGCGGGACAGGGGCGATCTGGTCGCGCCTCGCCACGAGAATCGAAAGCGCCGTGGACCGGATCGCCGGTTCATCCGCCGCGAGCCTCATCCTGATCGCTCTCGTGGCGCTGCTCTCCTTCCTGCCTGGCCTTGCGACGCTGCCTCCGGTCGACCGTGACGAGCCGCGCTTCGCCCAGGCGACGCACCAGATGGTCGAGACCGGCAATTACCTCGATATCCGGCTGCAGGAGCAGACCCGCTACAAGAAGCCGATCGGCATCTACTGGCTGCAGTCGATCGCGGTCTGGATGACGGGAACGGGGCCGGACGCGCCGATCGGCGTCTATCGCCTGCCGTCGATGATCGGCGCGATCCTGGCGGCCTGCCTGACCTGGTGGCTGGCCATGGCCTTCGGGCGACCACGCGTCGCCCTGCTGGCCGGCCTGCTCATGGCCTCCACCGTGCTGCTCGGCGTCGAGGCGCGCCTCGCCAAGACAGACGCAGTGCTGCTGGCCACGATCCTCGTGGCGCATGGAGCGCTGGCGCGGGCGTGGCTCTCCACCTCGACGGAGCGCAATCTCAAGCTTGCGGCGATCTTCTGGACCGCGCTTGGCGCGTCGATCCTGATCAAGGGTCCCGTCGGGCTGGCGGCGATCGCCGGTCCGCTCATCCTGCTATCCGTCGTCGGCGGCTCCTTCCGCTGGTTCAAGCAACTGGCGCCGTTGCCGGGCCTGGTCTGGATGCTCGTCGTCGTGGCGCCCTGGTTCGTCGCCATCGGCATCGCCAGCAAGGGCGCCTTCTTCCAGGAGGCCGTCGGCAAGGACCTGATCGGCAAGGTCGTCAGCGTCCAGGAATCGCACGGCGCCCCACCCGGCGCCTATCTGCTGCTGATGTTCTTCACCTTCTGGCCGGTCGCCGCCTATTTCAGCGCCGGAATATCCTGGATCATGGACCGCTTCCGGCAACCCGTGATCCTCTATGCCGTCGCGTCGGTGATCCCCTTCTGGCTCGCCGTCGAGGCGACGCCGACCAAGCTGCCGCACTATGTCCTGCCGCTCTATCCGCTGATGGCGATTGCCACGGCCGCCGCGCTCGATGGCGGCGGCGTCAGGACCCGAGGCTGGTTCGCCCGCTTCGCAGCATCCGGCGCCGCGCTGTTTCCCTTCGCCCTCGCCATCGCCGCTGCCGTGATCGCGTTCCTGCTCGGCGAGGCGGTGCCGGTCCTCGGTATCGTCGTCCTGCTGGCGGCCACGTTGGTCGGGCTCGTCTCAGCCCGGTTGTTCGCCCTGTCGCCGATTGCCAGCAGTATCGTCGCGGTCCTGGCTGCGATCATCACCTATCTCGGCATTTTCGGCATGGTGCTGCCGGGCTATCAACAGACCCGGATCAGCGAGAACCTTGCCCGCGCCGGCCATGCCGCCCTGACGTGCCCGAGCCCTCGCTTCGCCAGCGCAGGCTTTGCTGAGCCGAGCCTTGTCCTCCTCGCCGGCACAGACACGTTGCTGACCGAAGGCAGCGGCGCCGCCAACTTCCTCGCGGCCGGCGATTGCCGCGCCGCTTTTGTCGAAAAGCGTCAATTGCAGAGCTTCAACGAACGCGCCGAGGATCTCGGCATGATCGTGGACGAGGCGAGCGTCGTGCGCGGCTATGCGCTGAACGGCGGCCGCATGCTCGACCTGCATGTCTTCGTCCCCCGGAGCGCTACGCCGTGAAGGTAGCGCTTTTCCGCCTGAAGAAGCGGCTGTCCTGGCCGCGCGAGAACTGCGCGGCGATTGCCGAGCGGGCACGCCGGGTGCAGCAGCGCCCGACCACCCACGCGCCGGTCTTCCAGATTTCCGACATCCTCGCGCTGGTCGTGATCAGCGTGGCGCTGATTGCCATCGTCGGGCTCGCCTTCGATGGCCTGTCGGTGGAGCGAGCCCGCGCCTTGCCCCGCGTCGTCTATTTCATCGGCGATTGGCTTTCCTATTTCGGCAAGTCGCAATGGGAACTGGTGCCGGCCGGGATTGTGGTCCTGGTGCTGTTGTCTGGCCGCTGGAAGATCGTGCCGCCGCTGGTCCGCGCTGCCTGGGCGGAGATCGGTGCGCTTGCCGCCTACATCTTCCTGGCGATTGCCGGCTCCGGAATTCTCGTCAACATTGCCAAGCAGTTGATCGGACGCGGACGCCCGCCGACCTTTGACGAATACGGCGCCCTGGCGTTGCATCCGCTGGAATTCGCCTATCGCTTCCAGAGCTTCCCCTCCGGCCATGCGACCACAGCAGGGGCGCTCATCGCCATCGGTTTCCTGGTCATTCCGCGCTGGCGCCTGGGCCTTCTGATCCTAGGGCTTTCCATTGCAGCAAGCCGGGTGGTCGTTGCCGCCCACTATCCAAGCGACATCCTGGCAGGGCTGATTTTCGGCTATGCGTTCAGCCTTTGGCTGGCCGGACGTTTTGCCGCCGCAGGCTGGGGCTTTGCACGCGGATCGACCGGCTCTATAACCGCGCGCACTGCGGCGATCCGGATCAGTTTCGGAAGTCCCGCGCGTGTCGCGATCCTGTTTGCCGGGCTTCTGGATGCGCTCCTGGGACGGCGGATCTGGATCGCGGCGCTCAAATCCATCGGAGACGGTTCCTATGACGATGCCCGCTCCCGGCGAAACCGTCTTGACCCACCATGACGCGGACGCCCGGTTGACGACGCGGCCGGACGTTTCCGTGGTCATCCCGTGCAAGAACGAAGCGGAAAACCTGCCGGAGCTGATCGGCGAGATCGCCGCCGCTCTTGCAGGGCGCCGTTTCGAGATCATCGTCGTCGACGACGGTTCGACCGATGCGACGCCGGCCGTGATCCGCGAACTGATGCGCGACAGGCCCTGGCTGCGCTCGATGCGCGACACCCGGTCGAGCGGCCAGAGCGCCGCCGTCCGCACCGGCCTGCTCGCCGCGCGCGGTGACGTCGTCCTGACGATCGACGGCGACGGCCAGAACAATCCCGACTTCATGCCGGCGATGCTGGACGCGCTGGAGCAGGGCGGCCCGCAGACGGCGCTTGTCGCCGGCCAGCGCCTGAAGCGCACCGATTCCGGCGCCAAGCGGATGGCTTCGCGCTTTGCCAACCGGCTGCGCGGCGCGATCCTCAAGGATGGCACGCGCGATTCCGGCTGCGGCCTCAAGGCGATCCGGCGCGAGGTCTTCCTGCTGTTTCCCTATTTCGACGGCTGGCACCGCTATCTGCCGGCCCTGACGATCCGCGAAGGCTACAAGGTCGCGCATGTCGACGTTGTCGACCGCAACCGCCGTCACGGCACGTCCAAATACGGCATCCTGGATCGCGGCCTTGTCGGCGCTCTCGATCTATTCGGTGTGTGGTGGTTGATCCGGCGGCGGAAGAATATTCCCGCGCCGACAGAGGTGACGATCGATGGCCGGTAATCTTTTCGGCGCAATTGGAAACTGGCTGCACCACGTCTTCGTGGAGCAGTTCGATGTGTGGATCCTGCTCGGCTTCGTCGCGCAGGCGCTGTTCACGATGCGCTTCGTCGTGCAGTGGATCGCGAGCGAGCGGGCCAAGAAGAGCGTCGTGCCCGCCGCCTTCTGGACCTTCTCGATCCTCGGCGGCGCGCTTCTGCTCGTCTATGCGATCTACCGCAAGGATCCGGTATTCATCGCCGGACAGGCGGCCGGCCTGTTCATCTATTTCCGCAACGTCTGGTTCATCCTGCACGAGCGGAAGCTGGCCCGCGAGAGCGGCGCTGTCAGCTGAGATTGCTGACGCGCGCGAAGCTCGCTTCCAGATCGGCGATCAGGTCGGACGTGTCTTCCAGTCCGATCTGGAGCCGGATGATCCGGTCCTCGACCGGCCAGGGCCTGGCCGCGCGGTTCGGGCGGCCGATGATCGCCAGGCTTTCGAAGCCGCCCCAGGAATAGCCGAGTCCGAACAGTCGCAAGCCGTCCAGGAACGCCTTGACCTTATCGAGGCTCCAATCGTTCATGACGATGCCGAACAGGCCGCTGGAGCCCGTCATGTCGCGTTTCCAGATCGCGTGGCCGGGATCGGACGGCAGCCCCGGATGCAGCACCCGGCCGACCTCGGCCCGGCCTTCGAGCCAGCCGGCGATTGTGAGCCCGGATTGCATCTGGCGGTCGAGGCGGACACCCATCGTCCGGATGCCGCGGAGCGTCAGGTAGATATCGTCCGGCCCGACGCAGAGGCCCATGTCGCCATGCGTGTCCCGGAGCATCTTGTGAGTGCGGGCATTGGCGGCGACGGTGCCGATCATCACGTCGGAATGGCCGCAGAGATACTTTGTGCCGGCCAGGATCGCGAGATCGACGCCATGTTCGAGCGGCTTGAAGAAATAGGGCGTAGCCCAGGTGTTGTCCGCCAGCACGAAGGCGCCGCGGGCATGCGCCACGGCCGCGATCGCCGGGATGTCGGAAATCTCGAAGGTCAGCGAACCCGGGCTCTCTAGGTAGACCGCGCGGGTGTTGGGCTTGAAGAGCGTGGCGATCTCGGCGCCGATCCTGGGATCGAAGAAGGTCGTCTCGATGCCCAGGCGCTGCAGCATATTGCGCGCGAAATTCCGGGCGGGGTCGTAGGCATTGTCGGCCATCAGCAGATGATCGCCGGACCGAAGCACGGAGAGCAGGGCGGTCGACACGGCGGAGAGGCCGGACGGGCAGAGCACGGTCCCTTCGGCGCCCTCCATCTCCGTCATCGCCATTTCGAGCGCCTCGATCGTCGGCGTGCCGCGACGGCCATAGGTGTAGCGCTGCTGGCCGCTGAGCATATCGTCGGAGGTTTCGAACAGGACGGTCGACGCATGCACGACCGGCGGATTGACGAACGGACCGGTCAGGTCGTGATCCCGCCCGCTGCGCACCAGGCGCGTCAGCGGCTTTTCCATCGACGTGTTCTTGTCATTGCGGGACATGCAGGACTCCGAAGAAAATGGCGGGCGGGGGCGGGAACTTCGTTCCCACGCTGGTGCCTCTTTCTAAAACCTTTGCTGAAACAATGGTCTGTCGGCAGAACCGCGCCCCCTTGACCGGCTTGGCATAATGCCATGTGATGCACGGGTCAATTCAAGTTCCGACACGCGGGACGAGGATCAATTCATAAGAGATTGTGCCCGGTACAGATGGATCGGGAAGATTGCAGGATCCATCCATGTTGAATGGCTGGGTCGAAGATCTCGGTAACGAGACGATACTGCATCGGCCTGAAACGACGGGTATTCCAGGGGAACAGAAGGCTGCACGATGAACAGGAAGATTGCTTCTATTCTGATTGGCGCCGCGATGGCGCTGACAGGCGCAACGGGTGCCGGGGCAGGCACGCTTGAAGACGTGAAGGCCAAGGGCTTTCTTCAATGCGGCGCCAATGGCGGCAATTTGATTGGTTTCGGCGCCACGGATGAAAAGGGCGAGTGGAGCGGCATCGACGTCGATTTCTGCCGCGCAATGGCGGCCGCCATCTTCAACGACCCGACCAAGGTGAAGTTCACGCCGCTCAACGCCAAGGAGCGCTTCACCGCGCTGCAGTCCGGCGAAGTGGACGTGCTTTCCCGCAATACGACCTGGACGATGTCGCGCGACAGCTCGCTCGGCCTGCAGTTCGTCGGTGTCACCTATTATGACGGCCAGGGCTTCATGGTCCGCAAGGCGCTCGGCGTCTCGTCGGCGCTGGAGCTCTCCGGCGCGAAGGTCTGCACGCAGACCGGCACCACGACCGAGCTCAACCTCGCCGACTATTTCCGCTCGCACAACATGCCCTACGAGGTCGTGGCGTTCGAGAAGAACGAGGAAGTGCTGCAGGCCTATGAGGCCGGCCGTTGTGACGCCTACACCACCGACGCCTCCGGCCTCTATGCCGAGCGCCTCAAGCTGACCAATCCCGACGAGCACATGATCCTGCCGGAGATCATCTCTAAGGAGCCGCTCGGACCGGCCGTTCGTCAGGGCGACGACAAGTGGTTCACGCTGGCAAAGTGGACGCTGTTCGCGCTGCTGAACGCCGAAGAGCTGGGCCTGACCAAGGCCAACATCGACGAGAAGAAGACCTCCGACAATCCGGAGATCAAGCGCTTCCTCGGCATCGAGGGCAATTTCGGCGAGCCGATCGGCCTTCCCGCGGACTGGGCCTACAACGTCATCAAGGGCGTCGGCAATTACGGCGAGATCTTCGACGCCAATATCGGTCCCTCCACGCCGCTCGGCATCGCGCGCGGCCTGAATAATCTCTGGTCGAAGGGCGGCATCCAGTACGCGCCCCCGATCCGCTGACTTGATCGAGTCGACCACGGACGGTTCGCCGTCCGTGGTTCGCAGCGGTGACGGGCGCCAAGACCCGAACCGTGCGCATGGACCGACAAAAGACCGGTTCCTCCGGTCGATGAGGGGATACAGTTTTGGCAGATAGAGGCGCGGCGTCCGCAGGGGGACGCATGGCTACCCTTCTGAACAATCCGACGATCCGAGGCTACGCGTTCCAGATCGTCTTCGTGCTTGTCCTGGGCTGGCTGGTCTGGGACATCATCGACAACACCGCGCGCAACCTGCAGAAGGCGAACATCGCCGCCGGCTATGGCTTCCTGGACCGGACGGCCGGGTTCGGCATCGTCCAGAAGCTGATCGCCTACGCAGAATCGTCCTCCTACGGGAGGGCGCTGCTGATCGGCCTGCTGAACACGCTCCTCGTCTCGGGCCTCGGCATCATCCTGGCGACCGTCATTGGTTTCATCGTCGGCGTCGCGCGGCTCTCTTCCAACTGGCTCGTGTCGCGGGTCGCGACCGCCTATGTCGAGATCCTGCGCAACATCCCGCTGTTGCTGCAGCTTTTCTTCTGGTATTTCATGGTCTTGCGCGCCGTTCCGGGCATGCGCGAGAAATGGTCCCTGTTTGGTGTCTTCCACATCAACATTGGCGGCCTGCATGTGCCCAAGCTGGTGCTGGGCGATACCGCCTGGATGGTCGGCGCCGCCATCCTGATCGCCATCGCGTTGATGATCTTCGTGGCCAAATGGGGCGCGGCCCGGCAGAGCGCCACGGGCTATCGTCCGCCGGTTGGATGGATCAACCTCGCCATCCTGATCGGCCTTCCCGTGGCAGCCTTCTTCTTCGCCGGCCAGCCGCTGCACTTCAACGTGCCGGTATTCAACGAAACCGGACCCTTGCTGCGGCGGGGCTTCCAGCCGGATTCCGGCATGACGATCATCCCCGAATTCGTCGGCCTGCTGCTTTCGCTGTCGCTCTACACCGCCGCCTATATCGCCGAAGTGGTGCGATCGGGCATCCAGGCCGTTAGCCGGGGCCAGACCGAGGCAGCCGCCTCGCTCGGGCTTCGCTCGGGTCAGACTCTGCGCCTGGTGGTGGTGCCGCAGGCGATGCGGGTCATCATCCCGCCGCTCACCAACCAGTATCTCAATCTCACCAAGAACTCGTCGCTGGCCGTGGCCGTGGCCTATCCGGATCTGGTCGCCGTCGGCGGCACCGTACTGAACCAGACGGGACAGGCGGTCGAAGTCGTCAGCATATGGATGCTGTTCTATCTCGGCCTCAGCTTCCTCACTTCCGCAGTCATGGGCTATTTCAACAAGCGCGCCGCGCTGGTCGAACGGTGAGGACCGCGCCATGAATGCTCCAAGCCAAACCTTCGTCAGCAACGCCCTCATCCCGGCCCAGGCGCCGCCGGCCAATTCCGTCGGCATCAATGGCTGGATGCGGAAGAACCTGTTCTCGACGCCGCTGAACAGCGTCATGACGGTCGTTCTGCTGGTCTTCATCGTCTGGGCCGTGACGCCGTTCATCCGCTTCACGCTGATCGACGCGACCTGGACGGGAACCGACCGGCAGGCCTGCCTGCGATCGACCGGCGCCTGCTGGGCTTATGTGAAAGCCTATCTTCCGCAGTTCATCTATGGCCGCTATCCGATCGGCGAGCGCTGGCGCGTCGATCTCGTCTTCTGGATGCTTGTGATCGGCATGATCCCCATGCTGATCCCGCGCGCGCCCTTCAAGCGGCTCAACGCCATCTTCCTGCTCGGCATCTTTCCGGTCGCAGCCTTCATCCTGCTGACGGGCGGCCACTATCAGTTCGCCGGCCGGCTGATCCCCAACAGCGTGATGCCGCCATCGCCGCTGCGGTTCGCCATCGAATTCGGCATCCTTTCGGCGGTGATCCTGTTCTTCGTCGGACTGTTCGCCTGGCTGTCCGGCAAGCCTGTCGCCGGTTCCGGCAATGTCGTTGGGATCATCCTGGGCTGCGTCGCCGCGGTGCTCGCGCTCTGCGGCATCGATTTCGGTCTGGTCCCCGTGGAGACCGCCAATTGGGGTGGTCTCCTGGTGACGCTGGTCGTCGCCATCACCGGCATGATCGCGTCCTTGCCGCTCGGCATTCTGCTGGCGCTCGGCAGGCGTTCGGAGATGCCCGTGGTCAAGCTCGCCTCGACCATCTTCATCGAGGTCTGGCGCGGCGTGCCGCTCATCACCGTGCTGTTCATGGCCTCGGTGATGCTGCCGCTGTTCCTTCCCGACGGCGTGACGTTCGACAAGCTGCTGCGCGCCCTGATCGGCGTAGCGCTGTTCAACGCCGCCTACATGGCCGAGACCATTCGCGGCGGCTTGCAGGCGATTCCGCGCGGCCAGTATGAAGGCGCCAAGGCGCTGGGCCTCGGCTATTGGCAGATGATGCGGATGATCATCCTGCCGCAATCGCTCAAGATCGTCATTCCTGGCATCGTCGGCTCGTTCATCTCCCTGTTCAAGGATACGACGCTGGTCATCATCATCGGGCTGTACGACTTCCTGGGCCAGATCCAGGCCTCGGCGAACGACGCCAAATGGGCCTCTCCGGTGACTGGACTGACGGGCTATATTTTCGCGGCCATGGTGTTTTGGGCATTCTGTTTCTCGATGTCGCGCTATGCTGCCTTTACAGAAAGACGGCTCGACAGGGGCCGCAGATGAATTGCAAGGGGAACTGAAGATGTCGGATCTTTCCGTCGCCACCGAGGAACTTCCGCCGGTTGCGCCCGCCCTGAAGGTCTCCTCCACCGACGTCGCGGTCGAGATGGTCGACGTCAACAAGTGGTATGGCGAGTTCCACGTCCTGCGCGACATCAACCTCAAGGTCATGCGCGGCGAACGTATCGTGATCTGCGGACCCTCGGGATCCGGCAAGTCCACGCTGATCCGCTGCATCAACCGGCTGGAAGAACACCAGAAGGGCAAGATCGTCGTCGACGGCAAGGAACTCACCAACGATCTCCGGAAGATCGACGAGGTGCGCCGCGAGGTCGGCATGGTGTTCCAGCACTTCAACCTGTTCCCGCATCTGACGATCCTCGAGAATTGCACGCTGGCGCCGATCAACGTGCGCAAGATGCCGAAGCGCGAGGCCGAGGACATCGCGATGCACTATCTGAACCGGGTCAAGATCCCGGAACAGGCCAACAAATATCCGGGCCAGCTTTCTGGCGGCCAGCAGCAGCGCGTCGCGATCGCGCGCTCGCTCTGCATGAACCCGCGCGTAATGCTGTTCGACGAGCCCACCTCGGCGCTCGATCCGGAAATGATCAAGGAGGTGCTCGACGTGATGGTCGGTCTGGCGCTCGAAGGCATGACGATGATTTGCGTCACGCACGAGATGGGCTTTGCCCGCCAGGTGGCCAACCGCGTCATCTTCATGGATGGCGGCCAGATCATCGAGCAGAACGATCCGGTCAGCTTCTTCACCAATCCGCAGCACGAGCGGACCAAGCTGTTCCTGAGCCAGATCCTGCACTGACCGTCTGGCGTCCAGACGCGAAAAAGCCCGGCAGCGGAACTGCCGGGCTTTCTTGTTATTGAGGGTGACTACCGGCCCTGCAGCAGGGGCGTGATGTTGCGGATGGTCACGCGGCGGTTCTGGCGCTCCGGCCCGTCCGTCGGGATCTTCAGATAGCGCTCGCCATAGCCCTGGCTGATGAGAGCATCGCGGGGAATGTCGAAATACTCGGCCAGGATACCCGCCACCGACGCCGCACGCCGATCCGAAAGTTCGAGATTGGCGAGGTCGGTGCCCACGGCATCGGTGTGCCCTTCGATCAGGAACACGGCATTCGGATTGCGATCGACGACGCGACTGATGGCGCGACCGATGGACCGCAGCTTTCGCACCTGATCATCCGGAACCCGCGCCGAACCGAACTCGAAGGTGATCGAGTCGAGATCGACACGCCGCACCATGTCGCGAACCCTGGGGTCCCTACGGATTTCATTGATCGAATAGCCACGGTCGATCCGCTGCACCGGGGCCGAGCGGAACGTATCCTCGATCTGCCGTTCGGTGGCGCGCCCGCCATCGATGAACCGGCCATTGGGACGGTACGGACGCGGATCGTCGCGATAGGCGCCCGGAGGCGGGGGCACTTCGCGATCGCCGGGGCGGCGTCCCTCGATGAAGATATCGCGGGGCGGCGGGCCATCGCGGTAGTCGTCGCGATACGGTCCGTCATCACCGGGGCGCGGCGGACGAGCATCGGGGCGAGGGCGGTCATTGCCGGGGCGCGTTGCATCGGGACGCGCCTGTTCGCCGCGCGGCGGCCGAGTCGTCGCATCGTCAGGACGGCGGCCGGGCCCAGGGCGAGCGGAATCAGGCTCGGGCTGGGGCCTGGGCCGCGTTTCAGCACCCGAAGCTGGAGGCGTCGGCCTGCGGTCGGGAGCCGGGCGGCTATCCGGCGCAGGCTTGGCGTCGGACTTGGCCGGCGGTGCCGGCTTCGGCGCGGGGGCATCCGGCTTCTTGGTATCGGCGGGAGGCGCCGGCGGCTGGTAGGGCTTGGGCTGCGCGCCCTTGTCGGCGGGCGGATTGGGCTGCGCCTGCCGGGGGGCGGGACGGGAAGGCTCGGTCTCCGCAGGGGCACGGGCATCCGGCGCAGGCGCGCCGCCGCCACCCGCCGTTTCCGCCGAACGAAGGTCCTTCATGGCTTCGGAGACACCTCGACGCGCGGCGCGGACATCGCCGCCCGTCTCTTCGGCCTGCTTCAGCGAGTTCTGGGCCTGCTCGAGCAGTTCGCGGGCCCGGGATACCCGGTCCTCCGCCTGCGCGACGACGATCGGTGCGTTGATGGAGCGAACCTGCTCGGCGAATGCCATCGATGGACCCGCCAGCAGAACCGGGATCGCTACCGATGAAAGCAGAAGAAAATGAGAGGGTTTCATGGGCTTCCTACAGCTAGGCCTCAGCCGGCCGATCACGCAACACGCGGAACGGAATTGCGTTCCAATCTCGCGTCTGCTTGCCGCCAAAATGCGGCGACCATGAGAGGGATATAGCCGGAAGGCCCCTGAACGGCGGCTGAATGGGCTGTTCAGCGAACCCGCAGGTACCTAGACGCGCACCAGCCGGACATGCGGCGGCGGGGGCAGTTCGATCCGGATGGGGTCGCCCGGGGCGATCACGCCACCGGTAAGCACGATGCTCATGATGCCGGCCTTGCGCACCAGATTGCCCTCGTTGTCACGGTCCAGCGTGGCGGCCATGAGACCCTTCTGGTAGCGTTCGAGCTGAACGCAGGGATTGCGCAGGCCCGTAACCTCAACGACCGCTTCGGGCCCGATCCGCAACCGCGCGCCGGTTGGAAGGCCGAGCAGGTCGATACCCCGGGTCGTGATGTTCTCGCCGATCGTGCCGGCCGAGACGGCAAAGCCTTGCGCCTGCAGTTCGTCGAGAAGTTCCTGATGGACGAGATGAACCTGGCGCAGATTGGGCTGCGTCGGATCCTGGGCCACGCGCGAGCGATGCTTGACCGTCTCGCCAAGATGGGCGTCTCCCTCGACGCCCAGCCCCGCGATGAGCCGAATGCTCGGCTGCGGCTCCTTGCTGAAGCCATGCACCGCGCTTTTGGAAACGGCAACGACGCCGGCGTTCATGGAAGCGGCCCGATTTATGTCGCGTCGGCCGGTCCGGTGACGACCGGAGTATCGGAGGCCGAACCCCATTCGGCCCAGGAGCCGTCATAGAGCGCGACATCCTTGGCCCCGATCGTGCCGAGCGCGAGGGTGAGGATCGCGGCGGTGACGCCCGATCCGCAACTCGTGACGATCGGCTTCGAAACATCCACGCCGGCGGCTGCAAACGCCGCCTCGATCTCGGCTGCGCTCTTCAGCTTGCCGTCGGCAATGAGAGACCCGGCCGGTACATTGCGGCTGCCGGGCATGTGCCCGGAACGCAGGCCGGCGCGGGGCTCTGGCTGCTCGGCGCGAAAGCGTTCGCCCGGCCGGGCATCGACGATCGTCGCGCTGCGGTCCGCCACCAGGTCCCGCATGTCGGCGATCGAACGCACCTGCGCCGCGTCAAGCTCGGCATGGAAGGTCTTGGCGGCCGGTTTGGCTTCTCCGGTCTCGACCGGTCGGCCTTCGGCGACCCATTTCGGGAAGCCGCCCTCAAGGATCCGCACATCCTTCGCGCCCATCACGCGAAACGTCCACCAGACGCGCGGCGCGGAGAACAGGCCGGCACCGTCATAGACGACGATCGTCTGCGTATCGGAAATGCCGAGCTTACCGACCGTCGCCGCGAATTGCTCGGCCGAAGGCAGCATGTGGGGCAGGCCGGAGTCGGTGTCCGCTACCTTGTCGAGATCGAAATAGACGGCGCCTGGAATATGCGACGTCAGGAATTCGCCGGCCGCGTCCCGGTTGGCGTTCGGCAGGTACCAGGAGGCATCGACGACGGAGATCGACGGGTCGCCCAGGCGGTCGGCAAGCCATTCGGTCGAAACGAAGGTGGTGGCGCGGTCGATCATGTCCGTCTCCCGGAATCGGAATGCGTTAGCGGCGTCAGGCGAAGCGGATGCGCACGCGCCGGTTCTGCTTGCCCTTGTTCTCGATCTTCGCCACGACGAGGGCGCCGATCTCGCTCGTCGTCTGCACATGCGTGCCGCCACAGGGCTGCAGATCGATATCGCCGATCCGAACGAGACGGACGCGGCCGCTGCCCATGGGCGGCATCACGCTCATCGTCTTGACCAGACCGGGATTGGCGAGGAGTTCCTCGTCGGTGATCCACTCGGTCGAGACGGCGTGGTCCGCGGCCATGAGCGCGTTGAGCTTTTCCTCGATCGCCTCCTTGGCCGGCACCGCACCGTCGATGTCGAAATCGAGATGCCCTTCCTCCGCGCCGATCCGCCCGCCCGAGACCGGGAAGGGCAGCGCGACCGTCAGGAGATGCAGGCCGGTGTGGATGCGCATGTGGCGATGGCGCGTTGCCCAGTCCAAATGCTGGACGACCGTTTCGTCGGGCGAGGGCAGGGCGGAGCCCTCCTCCGGCACGTGCACGATCTCGCTCTTGCTGTCGCCATAGACCGTCGTCGCGATCTTGATCATCGACCCGTCGGCGCGTTCCAGCGTGCCGGTATCGCCCGGCTGGCCGCCGCCGGTGGCGTAGAAGATCGAGCGGTCCAGCAGGATGCCACCCCGCTCGTTGATGCCGACAACCCTGGCCTCAGCGGTCGAAAGATAGGCATCGTCGCGGAAGAGCAGGGTCGTTTCGGTCATTACAGCGCCTTTTCGTAGGGGACGGACATGTCCGCATGCCCTTCCAGCCAAGCGGGGACCGGCAATCCTTTTTCGCGCAGGAACGCCGGATTGAACAGCTTCGATTGATAGCGAGTGCCATAGTCGCACAGGATGGTCACGATGGTGTGCCCGGGTCCGAGCGCCTTGGCGAGGCGGATCGCGCCGGCAAGGTTGATGCCCGACGAACCGCCAAGAACCAGTCCCTCATGCTCGGCGAGGTCGAAGACGACTTCCAGCGCCTCGGTGTCGGTGATCTGGTACGCGGCATCGACGGGGGCGCCTTCCAGGTTGGCGGTGATGCGGCCCTGGCCGATGCCCTCGGTGATCGACGATCCCTCGGCCTTCAGCACGCCGGTGGTGTAGTAGCTGAACAGCGCCGCGCCGAGCGGATCGGCCAAGGCGATCTGGATGCTGGGGTTGCGTTCCTTCAGCGCGATGCCGATGCCGGCGAGCGTCCCGCCAGAGCCGACTGCCGACACGAAGCCGTCGACCTTGCCGTCCGTCTGCGCCCAGATTTCAGGGCCGGTCGTCTCGATATGCGCCTGCCGGTTGGCGACATTGTCGAACTGGTTGGCCCAGATCGCACCATTCGGCTCCGTCTTCGCCAGTTGCTCGGCGAGGCGGCCGGAGAGCTTCACGTAGTTGTTCGGGTTCTTGTAGGGGACCGCCGGCACCTCGATAAGCTCGGCGCCGGCAAGCCGGAGCGCGTCCTTCTTTTCCTGCGACTGGGTCTCGGGAATGACGATGACCGTCTTGAAGCCCAGCGCGCTCGCCACCAGCGCCAGGCCGATGCCCGTATTGCCGGCGGTTCCCTCGACGATCGTGCCGCCCGGGCGGAGTTGCCCCTTAGCCATCGCATCCCGGATGATGAACAGCGCCGCGCGGTCCTTGACGGACTGGCCCGGGTTCATGAATTCGGCCTTGCCCAGGATCTCGCAGCCCGTCTCCTCGGACGCCCGGCGCAGGCGGATCAGGGGGGTGTTGCCGATGGCTTCGATGACGGAGGGGAGAACGGCCATGATCGCTTTCTTGAACTGGAGGCAGGGAGGCTAGCGGGCCCACAGACTGGCTTTAACCGGACCCGCCGGGCAAAGCACCATTCCCCGGCAGCTTCGACGCGTGCGAAATATCATGCTTCATTCCTCTGCAATTCCGGAAGACGAATCCACATCATCTTCGCGCATCTGGGCAAAGGCACGCAAAGCCCGCTCGCGTGTAGCACCGAGATCTACAATCGGCTCGGGGTATCCGGCGACGCCACCCGCTTTCCAGGGGGCATGAATGTGCTTGGCCGGAACATCCGCCAGCTCGTGCACATGGGTTCGCACATAGTCGCCTTTGGCGTCGAACTTTTCGCCCTGCAGGACGGGATTGAAGACGCGAAAATAGGGCGCCGCATCGGCGCCGGAACCCGCGACCCATTGCCAGCTGGCCGGGTTGTTCGCGGCGTCGGCATCGACCAGCGTGTCCCAGAACCACGCCTCGCCAATGCGCCAGTCGACCATTAGGTTCTTGATCAGGAACGAGGCGGTGATCATGCGCACGCGATTGTGCATGAAGCCGGTCTGCCAAAGCTCGCGCATGCCGGCGTCGACGATCGGAATGCCGGTCCGGCCCTGCTGCCAGGCGACCAGAGCTGTCTCGTTGACGGCAGGCCACGGAAAAGCGTCGAACCGCGGCTGGAAGTTGCGCGTGGCGAGATCGGGCTGGTGGAACAGCAGGTGCCAGGAGAATTCGCGCCAGCCGATCTCGGACAGGAACTTGTCTATATTGGCCTGCCTGATCTTTGCCGTATCGCCGAGCGCCTCGGGCGAAACGCCATGCCAGAGCTGGAACGGGCTGATCTCGCCGAAGCGCAGATGCGGCGACAGGCGCGATGACGCGTCGGCGGCCGGCTCGTCTCGATGGGCTGCATAGTCCTTCAGCCGCTCCGCGCGAAAGGCCTGGAACCGTGACTGCGCGCCGGCTTCGCCGGGCGTCCAATTGGCTCGCAGGTCGCCAGCCCAATCCGGCCGGGTCGGCAGAAGCTTCCAGCTTTCGAGGTCGTCGGATCGGAGGTTCGCGAGCGGCGCGGGAAGGGTCTTCGGGGCCGGAAGCGGCGCGCGTGGCGTTTGCGCCCGGCAGGCGTTCCAGAACGGCGTGAAGACGCGAAACGGCTGGTCGGCCTTGGTGCGCACGGTCCAGGGCTCGAAAAGCAGGTTGGCCTGGAAGCTCTCGACCGCGGCGCCCTTTTCCTTCAATGCCGTCTTGATGGCAGCATCGACGGCGCGCTCGCCGCCGCCATAGCGGCGGTTCCAGAAGACGTGGCCTGCATCGATTTCGGCCGCAAGCTCCAGCAGCACTTCCTGCGCCGGGCCATGCCGCAGCACGAGCGTCTGCCCCTGTTCGGCCAAGGCTTTACCGAGCGCATCCAGCGATCCGTGCAGCCACCATTTGGACGCGCCGCCGAGCGGGCGGATGCCCTCGCTCATCTCGTCGAGGATGTAGAGGACGACGAGCGGGGCTGCGATCTTCGCTCCCGCCGTCAGGGCGGGGTTGTCGGCAAGGCGCAAATCATCGCGCAGCCAGACCAGCGTGGGCTTCAGGTTATCGGCCATGTCACTCCGCCGGTGCGAATTCTTGCGTCTTCACCCGGTCAATGCGCGCCCAGCCGGGCCGTTCAAACAGGAAGCGCAGCCGCGTGCCGCGCACAGCCCAGTAGAGCAGCAGCGGCACGAGCACGCCCATTGCCGTCACGATCAGCGATACGGAGCCGAGATCGGGAATGACTCCAGTGCGCAGCAGAAGCACGCGGGTCGCCGCCATCGGCAGGAAGAAAGCGAGATAGATGACGATCGAATGCTCGCCGCAATAGCGCAGCGGCGCCATGAGATCTGCCTTGGAGAGCAGGGCCGAGAAGGCGACGACGGCGCAGGCGCCAAGGATGCCAAGCCCAAGCCCGATGAAGGGCATTTCGGAGACCCCGCCAAACACCGCGAAGCCGTTGATGAGGCCCCAGGCGACCAGCCCGAGCACCGCCAGGGCCGGTTGGGCGATAACCGCCGCGGCAAGACGGAATACCTGCGGCGCGAACAGGTATCCGGCATAGAAATAGACGAAGCGGGAGGCGAACTCGTCGGGAATCGTCCAGCCCGTATGGATCGGTGCGATTTCCAGAACGGCAGCGGCGAGCAGCACGATCCAGGACGGAACGCCGCGCAGCAGCTTGGTCACGGCGAAGAAGATCGGCAGCAGATAGATGAACCAGAGCGTGCCGAAAGGCTCGATGAAGGCGAGCAGGAACTGCCCGAGCGCCCCCGCGACGCCGTCTTCAGCCGCCATGCCGGGCGCCTTGAAGGCGAACTGGATGACCAGCCACAGAACGTAGAAATAAGCGAAGTGTACGATCTTGCGGTCGGCATAGGTGCGCCAGTCGCGATCGATGACCTTGGCCAGGAATAATCCCGAGATCAGGAAGAAGTCCGGCATCCGGAAGGGGCGGGCGAAGGCCACTACATGGCCGAGCCAACTCTCCGCGCCGGCGGCCTTTTCGACGCCGAGTGTCGAATGCATCATCACCACCATGATGATGCAGAACCCCTTGGCGTAATCGACCCAGTCGATCCGGGCGCGTCCCGACATTGATTGCCAACCCCGTTTAGACTGCGAGCAAGACGAAGAGCCGGAAGCGTTGATCCCGTGAACGGACAAGGCGGCAGGGAATCCGCCGCCTCGTGGAGTCAGGATCGTCGCGTGTGCTTAGTGGATGCCGCGCTGGGCAGCGCAGTTCTTGGCGACAGCGACTTCGATCAGGGCGATGCGCTCGCCGCGCACATGCGCCATGAACTCTTCATAGGTCGGATTCGGCGTCCGGATGCCGAGCAGGATAAACTGCAGCGTCGGATTGCGGCGAAGCTCGTCCCAGCTGTTGTTGTTGCTGGAGATCGGCACGTTCAGCGCCTGGATCCGGCTGGCGATCTCATCGCAGGAGAGATTGCGGAACTGGCTCGGATCGACCGGCTGGATGGCCTCGGTCTGCGCGCTGGCGGCGGTCGCGCCGGCAACAAATCCCAACGCTGCCAATGCGATCAACGAAAAGCGTCTCATCATGGTCTCCTGTCGCCGAAGCCTAAAATAGGGTTCGGAGCAATATAGAACGACGGGCGCCGCTTTGCATCGCGCTTTGCTGGCATGGCTAACGCCGCCTGCACGGGAAGCGCGAAACTCAATCGTTCTGCAGCAGCGCGGCCTCTTCCTCGGAGAGGCTCGCAGGGCGGACCGAGCTTTCCGGCAGGGTGACGGCGGATCCGGAAACGCCGGCCTGGAGAATGCCCTCCAGGATCTCCAGGACATGCAGCGCCAGTTCGCCGGATGCGCGCGGCGGCGAGCCATCGCTAAGGGACCGCGCGAGGTCCGCGACGCCGAGCATACGGTAGTTGGCGCGATCGGGCGCATCATAGGGCCAGTTGATGCGGCCGTGCAGCGTGTCGGCGGTGGAGAGTTCCCGCCATGGCTCGCCACGGGCGCTGAGACCGACCGTGCCGCCAAAAGTATCGGGATCCGGCAGGCGCATCGATCCCTCGGTGCCGTGCAGTTCGATCGGATGATTGCTATGCCGGAAGACATCCCAACTCATGCCGAGGGTGACGCTGGCGCCGGAGACGAACTCGATCAGCGCCATGATGGTGGTCGGCGTGCCGACGGGAAAGGTGCTGCCGTGGTTCGGTCCGGGCGCCGTGATCCTGCGCTCCACCTCACCGATCGTGCTCAGCGCCATGACCCGTTTCGCCCGGCCGAGCAGGTTGACCAGCATGGTGACGTAATAGGGGCCCATGTCGAGGACCGGGCCGCCGCCCGGCTGGTAGTAGAATTGCGGCGCCGGATGCCAGTGCTCCATGCCGCGCCCCATCATGAAGGCCGTTCCGGCGACCACCCGGCCGATGGCGCCCTCATCCATCAACCGCCGCGCCAGCCGGCCGGCCGCGCCCAGGAACGTGTCGGGCGCCGAACCGATGGCGAGGTTCCGCCGCCTGGCCTCCGCAACCAGGGTGCGGCCTTCGGCGGCCGTGGCGGCGAGGGGCTTTTCCGTGAAGACATGCTTGCCGGCAGAAAGCGCTGCCATTGAGATTTCGAAATGCGCGTTCGGGACCGTCAGGTTCAGGACGAGATCGACATCCTCCGCCGCCAGCAGCGCGTCCACGGTGAGCGCGCGCAGGCCGTACTCGCTCGCCCGTCTTTGAGCCGCCTCCCGCTGCATGTCGGCACAGGCACGCAGCTCCACGCCCGGAAACAGGGCGGCGTTGCGCAGATAGGTGCTGGCGATGTTGCCGCAGCCGATGACGCCAATTCCCAGTCGCTTCATGTCTGTCTCCCCCAACTTTCACACCCGTGCGAGTCCTCCCCCGAACTCGCACTCTGCGCCTCGATGCGCATTCGTGCGTCATCATGCTTGACCGGCGCGCACAAAACAGCAAGCATGATTTCAACGAACCGTAGTCGACGCGCGCCGGGCGCGGCGTCCGCAACCTGGAATCCGTGCATCATGCTGCAGATCGGCTGCCAGACCTATACTTGGGAAATGCTCGGCGACCGCTGGAGCGGCGGGCCGGACGATCTGCTCGATGCGATCGCCAGCGCCGGCTATTCCGGCATCGAGATCACCGACACCATGATCGGCTCCTATGTCGGCAAGCCGGAGGCCTTCGGCCGTGCGCTCTCGACGCGGGGACTGGAACTGGCCGCCTTCGCCTGCGCCAGCGACAGCGGCTACACCGAGCCCGACCGGCTCGCGAGTGATCTTGCCATGATCGATCGCACGCTCGATTTCGTGGCGGCGTTTCCAGGCGCGGTGCTGTCGCTGGGGAGCGCCACCGTAATGTCGCCGGGCGATCGCGAGGGAAAATTCGCGGCGGCTGCGGAGCTCTACAACGCGGCGGCCGAGCTGGGCGAGAAGGCGGGCGTGCCGATCGCCGTGCACCCCAGTTCGCATCACAACACGCTGCTGTTCAGCCGTGCCGACTATGACCGGCTATTTGCCCTGACCGACCCGATCCGGCTCGGCTGGGTGCCAGATACCGGCCATATCCTGCGCGGCGGCATGGATATTCTCGACACCTTGACCACCTATCGTGACCGCATCCGCTACCTGCATCTGAAGGATGTCGACGCGGCCGGCGACTGGCGGATGCTGGGTTCCGGCATCTGCGACACGCGGGCGGTGGTCGAGATCGTCGCCGCGAGCCCGAACTTCAACGGCTGGCTCGTGCTCGAAGAAGAATCGGACGTCGCCGCAGCAGGCCCGGCCAAGGCCGTCCAGACCAATCGCGAGACGATGCGAGCGCTGCTCGCGTGAACGCCAAGAAGGATATTCCATGCCCACGAAGGACGCGCGCAGGCTGCGGGTTGGCGTGCTCGGCTGCGGCCCGATCGCCCAGTTTGCCCATCTCGAATCCGCGGTGAAGGCCCGCAACGCCGACCTCTACGCGATCTGCGACGCGGCGCCCGACCTGCTGGCGCGAATGGGGGCGACCTACGAGCCGACCAAGGCCTATGCCGATTATGACGCCATGCTGGCCGATCCCGAGGTCGAGGCGGTCGTCGTCGCGATCTCCGACAGCTTTCACGTGCCGATGGCGATCCGCGCGCTGGAAGCCGGCAAGCCCGTGCTCTGCGAGAAGCCTCTCGGCGTCAATGTCGAGGAGGTCGAGGCGCTGAAGAAAGTCGTCGAGCGGACGGGCCTGACCCTGCAGGTCGGCCACATGAAGCGCTTCGATCCGGGGCTGGAGGCGGCAGAAAAGTTCATCCAGACGGAGATGGGCCAGATGCTCTCGCTCAAGGCCTGGTATTGCGACAGCACCCACCGCTACACGATGACCGACGCCGTCCAGCCGCTGCCGATCACCAGCAAGCTGGCCAGGAAGCCGAGCGAGAACCCCAAGGCGGACCTCAGGCGCTATTTCATGCTCGCCCATGGCAGCCATCTGGTTGATACCGCACGCTTTCTCTGCGGCGAGATCACCGAGGTAAGGGCGCGTCTACTGGAGCGTTTCGGCGCCTATAGTTGGTTCGTCGAGACCAGCTTCGCCAATGGCGTGCTGGGCCATCTCGACCTGACGGTCGCCGTCCGCATGGACTGGTTCGAGGGCTTCCAGCTCTATGGCGAAAACGGCAGCATCATCGCGAAGACCTACAATCCCTGGTACTTCAAATCGAGCGATGTCGAGATCTTCTCCGAGAAGGACGCGACCTATCATCGTCCGCTCGGTGCCGATGGTCACTTCTTCCGCCGCCAGCTCGAAGGCTTTACCGACACCGTCCTGAACGGCGTGCCGCAACGCGGTGCCAACATCGATGACGGGCTCGCTTCCGTACGCGCCATGGCGGCGATCGCCGAGTCGGCGCGCAGCGGCAAGTCTGTCCGCGTCGCGGACATGCAGGGGGCGGTCTGATGCGCCTCGGCATCTTCGCAAAGACGTTTTCTGGTAGCAATCCGTTAACCGTGCTGGCTGCCGTCAAGGCGGCCGGCTACGAGACCGCGCAGTTCAACATGGCCTGCGCCGGATTGCCGGCCATGCCGGATGAAATCCCTGCGGAGGCGATCGCGGCGATCCGGCAAGCGGTCGCCGAGACCGGCGTCGAGCTGGTGGCGCTTTCCGGCACCTACAACATGATCCATCCCGACCTGGCGGTGCGCCAAGATGGAATGCGCCGGCTCGGCTTGCTGCTCGACGCCGCGCAGCAGCTCGGCATCCCTCTGGTGACGCTCTGCACTGGCACGCGCGATCCATTGGACCAGTGGGCGCACCATCCCGACAATGCGACGCCCGAGGCCTGGGCCGACCTTCTGGCCGAGATGACCAAGGCGGTCGCGCTGGCCGAGGCGACGGGTGTCGATCTCGGTATCGAGCCCGAGCAGGCGAATGTCGTCACCTCGGCCGAGGACGGCAGGCGGCTGGTCGAAGCGATCGGCTCGGAGCGGATCCGCTTCGTGCTCGATCCGGCCAATCTGTTCGAGGTCGCGGATAGAGATACCGCGCGCGGCATCGTCGCCGACGCGGTCGAGCAATTGGCGGGCCGGATCGCCATGGCGCATGCCAAGGACCGTAACCCGGATGGCAGCTTTGCCACGGCTGGAACCGGCGTCGTGGACTTCCCGGACTTTTTCGCGCGGCTTCGGGCGGTCGGCTTCGACGGTCCCGTCGTGACCCATGGCCTCTCGGCCGAGGAGGCGCCCGGCGTCGCCCGCTATCTGTCGAGCCTGTTGCGGCCATGACCCATTCGACCTTCCAGCGCGACGATGCAGACCTCAGCGTCTTCGACAGCGGGACAGGCCTGCCGGTCGTGTTCCAGCACGGCCTCGGCGGCGACAATGGCCAGGTGGTGGAGAATTTCCCGGATGGCCCCGCCTATCGCCGGCTGACCGTCGAATGCCGGGCGCAGGGCCAGTCGCAACCCGGCACCACGCGGCCGTTCTCGATCGCCATGTTCGCTTCCGACATCCTCGCCGTCTGCGACGCGCGCGGCATCGATCGCTTCGTCATGGGCGGCATCTCGATGGGCGCGGCGATCGCGCTGCATATCGCCCATCGCCATTCGGACCGCGTCGCCGGTCTCGTGCTGGCGCGTCCGGCCTGGCTGTTCGATACGGCACCGGAAAACATGCGGCCCTATGCGCTGGTCGCGGAGCACCTGCGACGTCATCCGCCAGAGGAAGCCAAGGCCACGTTCGCCAGCTCGCCTTTGGCGCAGGATCTCGCCATTCACGCGCCCGACAATCTCGCCTCGCTGCTGAAATTCTTCGATCGCCCGGAGCCTGCCGTTACCGCCGACCTACTCGGCGGCATCGCGCTCGACGGGCCCGGCGTCACCGAGGAGGAGGCGAGGGCGCTCGGTGTGCCGACGCTGGTGATCGGGCATCGCGTCGATTCCGTCCATCCGCTCGCCTATGCGCAGCGTCTCGCCGAGATCATCCCCGGCGCCCGCCTGGCGGAGATAGCGCCCAAGGCGACCGACAAGCCGCGTCATATCCACGAATTCCGCAGCGAACTGGACAGCTTCCTGCGCACCCTCGATCCGTCCCGGGAGACGAACCCATGACCGCTACCAACAAGCCCGCTGCCGGCTGGCTCCAGGCCCTGCCGCGCGACCGAATGCTCGGCGAATTCTCGCTATGGTCGGCCGATCTCTGCAACATGGAACGCGATCTCGCCCGCATCGAGCCGCATGTCGATATCTGCCATATCGACGTCGCCGACGGCCATTTCGCGCCGGCCCTGCTATTCTTTCCCGATCTCGTCGCCCGCATCCGCGGCCTGACGCGCAAGCCGCTGCACGTGCACCTGATGGTCCAGGACAGCATCCTGCTGTCGCAGATCGAGCAGTTCGCGGAAGCGGGCGCCGACCTCATCTCCATCCACGTCGAAAACGCCGCCGTGGCCGAAGAGGCGCTGGCGCGGATCGCAGAACTCGGCGTCGAGACCGGCATGGTCGTGCGGCTGGAAACCCCGCTCGAGACCGTGAAGCCGTGGCTTTCAAAACTCGCCTTCGTGACGCTGCTCGGCACGGCGATCGGCGTGAAGGGCGTGGGGCTCGCGGAGGAAGCCTGCCCGCGGCTTCAGGCCGTCCGCGCCATGCTGAAGGAAGCGGGCCTCGAGGACTCCGTCCGCCTCGCCTCCGATGGCGGCAACCGGCACGATACCGTGCCGCGCCTGCGCGCCGCCGGCGCCGAGACCGTCGTGCTGGGCTCGCTCGCCTTCGGCGATCCCGATCTCGCCGCCCGCATGGCGTGGCTGCACGCGCTTCCCGGCCCGGGCGAGGCGGCATGACGCGCGCGGCGCTCGCCATCGATCTCGGTGGTACGGACCTGCGCGCCGCCGTCGTCGAGGCGACCGGCCGCGTCGCCGCCTTCGCATCGACGCCGACCGATGCGAAGGGTGGCCCCGACGCGGTCATCGCCCAGATGGTGGCGCTGCTCGGTCAGGTGCGCGCCGAGACGCCGGAAGCGGACATCGTCGGCCTCGGCGTTGGAGCGCCCGGTCCTCTCGATCCCGATGCGGGCATCGTCGTCGATGCGCCGACGCTCGTCGGCTGGCGCAACGTACCGCTCGCCGCCATCCTGTCCGAGCGTCTCGGTGTCGCCGTCCGGCTGGAAAACGACGCCAACGCAGCCGCTCTCGGCGAATGGCGCTTTGGCGCCGGGCAGGGCACGCAATCCCTCGTTTTCGTGACCGTCTCGACCGGTATCGGCGGCGGGGTGATCGTCGACGGGCACCTGCTGCATGGACGTCGCGGTCTCGCCGGAGAGATCGGTCACATGGCGGTTTCCGAGCGGCCGGTGCGCTGCGCCTGTGGCGGTCTCGGCTGCTGGGAGGCCTTTGCCTCGGGCACGGCGCTGGCGCGCGAGGCCAGCCATTTGGTGGCGTCCGGCGGCGCGCCCGGGATCGGCCGTCTCGCCGGAAGCGATCCGGTCACCGGCCGGCATGTCGCCGAGGCCGCCCGGCAGGGCGACGGGCCCGCACTGCAGCTGCTGGATGAGGAGGCGCGCTGGCTCGGCGTCGGCCTGACCAATCTGCTGCATCTCTACTCGCCGGAACGGCTGATCCTGGGCGGCGGCGTCGGCAGCCTGCTGCCGATGATACAGGAGCGCATCCGGCGCACGATTGGGGAACGGGCGATGGCGGCGTTTCGCGACGTGCCGGTGGTCCAGGCCGCGCTCGGCCGCAATGCCGGCCTTGTCGGCGCCGCCAGCCTCATGCTTCCGGAGGCATCATGAGCCAGGACGACAGCCACACGACCGTTCCCACCGAATCCGACGCAGCCGGCGGTGCGCTGCCGGCGCTTCGGCATAGCCGGCTGCTGCAATACTTGCAGGACCGCGGGCAGGCGACCGTCGCCGAACTCGTCACGCTGCTGGACGTCTCGCGCGATACGGTGCGCCGGGACCTGGATCTGCTGGAACGACGCGGGCTGCTGGTCCGGACCCATGGCGGCGCGGTGACCAAGGATCGCCTCGTCCGGGTCGACACGACCATGGGCCTGCGCATGGACGAACATGTCGAGGCCAAGCGGCGGATCGGGCATGCGGCCTCCGACCTCATCCGCGATGATGAGACTCTGATCCTGAATGGTGGCTCGACGATCTGCTTCTTTGCAGCGGCGCTGGGCGGGCGGCGCAGCCTCACCATCGTGACAAACAATCTGCGTTTGCCGGCCGTGGTGCCGGAAGGCAGCATCCAGTCGATCCACATCCTCGGCGGGTCGTATTGGCCCAACTACCAGGTGACGATCGGCGCCATCGGCTTCGCGGCGGTCGCCGGCATCCATGCCGACACGGCGGTGATCGGCTGTTCCGGCGTCTCGGCGTCCGGCATCTCAATGACCAAGCTGGACGAGGCGGCGCATACCGCCGGCATGATCGGCGTCGCGTCGCGCACCATCGTCGTGGCCGATCAGAGCAAGTTCGGCATCACGGCCTTCGCCAACATCGCGCCGCTCGATGATATCCAGTGCCTCGTCACGGATGCCGAGCCACCGCCGGAACTCGCCGCCGCGCTGGAGCGGGCAGGGGTGCAGGTGATCGTCTGCGGGGAGTGAGGGCGCGGCCTGGTTGGAAAGATTTGATCCGCAGCCCGAGCGGGCTCGTCGCCCCGGCGAAGGCCGGGGCCCGTAGGCACAGGCCTTTCAAGGCTCAGCATAATTTCTGGTCAGGGGCGGTGGGTATGGATCCCGGCCTTCGCCGGGATGACGGCGGAGCGGAGGGCAGATGAAAAACTTACAACACGGGAACTCGCAGTGTCCGCAGAGGCCCTTCACCTCTCCCTGAAGGAGAGGTCGACGGCCGAAAGGCCGGCGGGTGAGGGGTTACGGCCTCACCGGTCAGGCTCCCGACAGCATGTTGTTCTAGCCGGATGGTTCCCTAAACCCTCGCCCGGAGCTGCGCTCCGACCTTTCCCCCAGGCAGAGGTGAAGGGAAAAAAACCTCACCATCTCAACGGCCGCGAGCTAGTTCAGCGCGCCGACCTTGCGGGCCACATAGACGTCGCCGCGGCGCTCGGAGAAATATTCGCGGATCTGCGGGTGGCGCAGGGGCTCGTCGGAATCGTCGGCCAGCAGGTTTTGCTCCGAGACATAGGCGACATATTCCGTGTCGGCGTTCTCGGCGAGCAGGTGATAGAAGGGCTGGTCCCGCGACGGCCGCGCATCGGCGGGGATCGCGTCCCACCATTCCTCGGTGTTGGAAAAGACAGGATCGACGTCGAAGATCACGCCGCGGAACGGGAAGCTCCGGTGGCGGACGATCTGTCCGATCTGGAATTTGGCTGTACGCGGCTGAACCATGGCCTGTCCACTTGTCACGGGCTGGCCAAAAGCCACGATGTCCGCGCCGCGTCAACCTCCGCGAACCATTTAGCCGCCTGAGGGACTTTGACGCTTGGGTTCAAAGATGCGGCGTAAGCCCCTGGCGCATCACCAGGCGCTTCAGCTTCGGCAGCCGGTCGATGGCGTAGAGGCCGACGCCGCGCAGGGCCTGGACCGGCAGGAAATCGGTCAGCAGCGTGCGGTTCAACGCGTCGACCGCCGTCGTCCTTGAGAGCACGTCACCAATCCGGGCGCGATCATAGGCGGAGATCGCCTCGGCGCTGCCGGGATCGGCGCGATGGTCGCGAACCACGCCGGCGAAGGCCGCGGCATCGCGCAGGCCCAGATTGAGCCCCTGCGCGCCGATCGGCGGAAACACATGCGCGGCTTCGCCGATCAGCGCGATGCGCCGGGCCGCGAAATGACGCGCCGTCTGACCGGAAAGCGGGAAGACCTGCCGGTTGCCGGCGATGGTGATCTTGCCGACGATCGAGCGGGAGCGCCGCTCGAATTCGGCCGCCAGCGCCTCGTCATCCAGCTTGGAAAGACGCTCCGCTTCGGCGGGGCTTTCGACGCAGACGATCGCCGAGCGAAGGCCCGGCATCGGCACGATGGTGAACGGGCCGGTTTCGGTGTGGAACTCGGTCGAGACGTCGTCATGCGGCCGGCTGTGCGCGATGTTCGCCACCAAAGCTGCCTGCGGATAGGACCAGCTTCGCACCGCGAGGCCGGCCGCGTCGCGGGCCTTGGAACGCCTTCCATCCGCCGCGCCGAGAAGCTTCGCCCGCACCTCGGCGCCATCCGTGGTCACGACGCGGACCGAATCCTCCGATGGCAGGATTTCCGATGCGAAGCCCGTGACGCGCTCGATGCCGGCCTGTTCGATCGCTTCATCCAGCGCGGCGATGAGCACGGCATTGGGGATGTTGTAGCCGAATGCCTCGCGGCCAACCTCATGCGCATGGAACTCGACCAGCGGCGCCCGGATCAGGCGGCGCGTAGCATCGACGATTCGCATGGTGCGAAGTGGCGCGGATTTCGCTTCCACCGACGCCCAGACGCCGGTTTCCTGCAGGATCTCAACCGAGGCGCCGAGCATGGCAACGGTGCGCTCGTCGCGCGGCGGTGTGTTGGGGGCGATCAGTGTGACCGAGGCGCCGTGACGGCGTGCCAGCAGGGCAGCCACCAGCCCTGCCGGGCCACCACCGACGACGGCTACATCGCGAAGATCATCACTCATGACGGGGCCTGCGTTCTTGAATCGCCTGGGTTGGAGCGGCTACGGACCAGCCGGACGGCCAGGGCGCCGATCGCCATTGCGACGAGGAAGATCAGTATGTCGGGCAGCGCGAACGCAATATTGGCGATCGCCGGGCCCGGACACAAGCCGGAGAGGCCCCAGCCGACCCCGAACAGGACTGAGCCCAGCACCAGAGGAGCGTCGACGCGCCGCGCCGCCGGGCCGGAGAAGGTCGAGGCGGCGATCGGATGGCGGTGGCGGTGTGCGATGCGGATGGCCGCCATGCTGACCAGCACGGCCGAGGCCAGAACAAAGGCGAGGCTCGGGTCCCAGCCGCCCGTGGCGATGGCCCCGATGTCGAGGAAGGCCTTCACCTTGGCCGGATAGATCATGCCGGAGATCGCGAGGCCGAGGCCGAACAGCAGCCCCGACGCGAGGGCGCCCAGATAAAACGCAGTCGGTCGTGCGATCAAAGCCCGTGCCTCACGACATAGACCGTGGCGATGGCGGAAAGCATGAAGACGAGCACGGCGACGATCGAGCGGGCCGAGAGCCGCGCCAGTCCGCAGACGCCGTGACCCGACGTGCACCCCCGCGCGAGCGCCGTGCCGACGCCAACGAGAAGCCCGGAGGCGGCCAGTTCGTACCGGCCGATGCCGAGGCTCGGCATGGCCGCGGATGCGTCGGAAATCAGCCGGGGCGCGAAGGCCAGGCCGAGGGCCGCGCCGAGCGGGAGTCCGACCAGGAACAGCAGCCGCCACCGCACGTCGTCGAGGCGCCCAGACAGCGCCGAGCCGAAGATCGACGAGATGCCGGCGATGCGGCCGTTGACAATCCACAGCAGGCCGGCGGCGGCGCCAATCAAGGCGCCTCCGATCGTCGCGGATATGGGCGAAAAGCCGATCATACGGATCTCCCGAGTTGCCGGCATGGTGGTCGAGGCGTCCGGGAGGGGCAATCCTGTCAGATGTCGCAGGTCACGACGCCGCAGAGGCTATTGCCAGTGAGCCGTTCTGCACGTATCGACAGTTCATGCAGCCAAAGGCGCTGGATGCGGCTCCCACCTCCTGGCGGCCGGTGCAGCAGGGGAGCCTCATGCCGACGACGAAGACTTGGGCCGTTCATCTCCTTACGGCGAGCGGTGCCGGATTCGCGATGCTGGCAGCGCTTGCCGTCATGCGCGGCGCATGGGTCGAGGCCTTCATCTGGCTCGGAGCAGCGCTGTTCGTCGATGCCGTCGACGGTCCGCTGGCGCGCGGCTTCCGTGTCGGCGAGCGCGTGCCGTGGTTCGATGGCGCGATCCTCGACATGGTCATCGACTACACGACCTATGTCTTCATTCCCGCCCTGATCCTGGCCCGTTCGGACCTGATGCCGCCTTCGCTGGCGGCGCCCGCCGGCATTCTCGTCGCCGTCATCGGCGCGTTGTATTTCGCGGATACGCGGATGAAGACGCGCGAATATGGCTTCCGCGGCTTTCCCGCTGTCTGGAACATGGTGGTGTTCGTGCTGATGGTGTTCGCGCCGTCGCCGATCTTTTCCGTTGTCGTCATCGTGGCGCTGGCGGCGCTGACCTTCTCGCCGGTCGAGTTCGTCCACCCGGTCCGGGTCAAGCGGCTGCGGCCGCTGACGTTGGCGGTGACGCTGGCCTGGTCGATCTTTTCGCTGCTCGCGGTCTTTGCCCAGCTGCGGCCGAATCAGCTCGTGCTGGCCGGCCTGGGGCTCACGACCATCTATCTGACCTTTATCGGCGCGGTGCTGCAGGCCACGCGCTTCCGCCTGCCCCAGAAAACCTAACCGAGGCGCCGCGCCAGATGAACGTCGATCTTCTCTTCCAGCCCGCCGCATGGGCCAGTTTCCTGACGCTTTCCGTCATGGAGATCGTTCTCGGCATCGACAACATCGTCTTCATCTCGGTTCTCGTCGCGCGGTTGCCGGCGGAGCAGGCCAAGCGCGCCCGCCAGATCGGCCTCGGGCTGGCGCTGGTGTTCCGCATCATCCTGCTGATGGTGCTGGCGTATCTCGTCGGCCTGACCCAGCCTGTCTTCACCCTGTTCGACCACCCGTTCTCGTGGCGCGACCTGATCCTGCTCGCCGGTGGTCTGTTCCTTGTCTACAAGGCGACGCACGAGATCCATAAGGGCGTCGAGGGCGAGGGGGACGGCTCGTCCGGTCCGATCACGGCCGGCTTCGCCGCCGTGGTGTCGCAGATCATCGTCATCGACATCGTCTTCTCGGTCGATTCGATCATCACCGCGATCGGCATGGCCGAGCATCTCGAGATCATGATCGCGGCCGTCATCGTCGCGATGATCGTCATGTACATCGCCTCCGGCCCGATCTCGCACTTCATCGAGCATCACCCGACGACCAAAATGCTGGCCCTGGCCTTCCTGCTGATGATCGGCGCGGCGCTGATCGCCGACGGCATCGGCTTCCACATCCCGCGCAGCTACCTCTATGCGGCGATGGCGTTCTCGACCGTCGTGGAGGTGCTCAACGTGGTTGCGCAGCGAAACCGAAAGAAGGCGTCCTGACGGGGCGTTTTCGCCGGGATCGGCGAGATTGAATCGGTTCTAGAATCGGTTGCATGGGGTCGGAGGGGCCTGTACAAGGGATTTTCCCCTTTTTGGCGGGCGTTTTCGCCCGGATGGCGCATCCATCCACGCGGTCCCGGCTGCGTCCACCACCCAGCAACGACAGAGTCCGAAATGGGCCTTTCCTTCGCGTCCGCGCGCCTCATCATGGCGCTGTTCTTCTTCTATTCCAGCTCCATGGCGAACTGGCTGATCCGCATTCCGGACGTCCAGCACAAGCTCGGAATGGATCCGGCGACGCTGGCGATCTGCCTGCTCGGGGTGCCGATCGGCCTCGTCACCTCGATGGCGTTCTCGGGCGCCGTCGTCGAATGGCTCGGCCCGCGCCGCGCCATCAAGATCGGCTTCCCGCTGCTGCTCGTGCCGTTGCTGCTGCCGGGCTTCGCGCCCACGCCGACGCTGCTGTTCTTCGCGCTCGTGCTGGTCGGCCTCGGCATGGGCCCGCTCGAGGTCGCCCTCAACGTCACGGCCGACCGGATCGGCCGCGCCATCGGCCGCACGGTCATGTCGCGCTGCCATGCCTTCTGGAGCTTCGGCCTGATGGGCGGCAGCATCACCGGATCGCTCGCCGCCACCTACAACCTGCCGCCCGAGATCCACATGATCGTGGTCGTGATCTGCGTATTCGTGATCGGCGAGGCGCTGGCGTCGCGCCTGCCGCATATCGAGACGGCCGAGGACGACGCGCCGAAGGTCAAGACATCCTCCTTCGTTCTGCCGTCGCCGAAGATCGTGCTGCTCTGCCTGTTCGCCTTCGGCATGCTGCTCGTCGAGGGCGGCATCATCGACTGGAGCGCGATCTATCTGCGCGACGTCTTTGGCGCCACGCCGCCGACGACCGGATATGCGCTGACCGCCTTCAGCCTGGTCATGGCGTTTGGCCGCCTGGCCGGCGACTGGCTTTCCATGCGCTATGGCGCGGTGCAGATGGGACGCGTCTGCTGCACGGTGGCGCTCGTGGGCCTGCTGGTCATGGTCTTCGCCGTCAACCCGTTCATGGTCATCGCCGGCGCAGCGGCTACCGGCTTCGGCGTCTCGATCGTCTTCCCGCTCGCCGTCACGGCGGCTGCCTCGCGCGAAGGTCCGCCCGCCGTCAACGTCGCGGCGCTGTCGCTGCTTTCCTTCTCAGGCTTCCTGCTCGGGCCGCCCATGGTCGGCTTCGTCGCCCAGTTTGGCGGCTACCGCATGGGCATGGCGACCCTGCTGCTCGCGACCCTCATGAGCCTGCTGCTTTCCGGCGAGGTACGGCCGCGCAAGCCCGCCAGCACGCGGATCCCGGCCAAGGACGGCGGCCGCGACACCGCCGCCGAGTCGGTATAGCCTAGACGGAAGAGGCCGGCCGCAGCGCCGGCCTCCTTCATTCCACGCCCGTGCGCCCCGCCTGTTTGACGTCCGCGCGGCGTATAGCAGAGAGCAGGAGACGGTCATGGTCGCGGCGATCGAGGTTCACGCCATCCGGGTTCATTCGCATGGCGGACCCAAGGTGCTTTCCTTCGACAAGATCGAGGTCGGCGCACCGGGACCCGGCCAGGTCCGCCTTCGCCACACGGCCATCGGCCTCAATTTCGTGGATACCTATTTCCGCACCGGTCTCTACCCGGCGCCCGGCCCGTTCCCTTTCGTGCTCGGCAGCGAGGGCGTCGGCGTCGTCGAGGCAGTGGGCGAGGGCGTCACCGAGTTCAAGGTCGGCGACCGCGTCGGCTATGCCGACCCGATGGGCTCCTATGCCGAGGCACGCCTGTCGCCGGCGGCCCGGCTGATCCACATCCCCGATGGCATCAGCGACCAGATCGCGGCGTCGTCCATGCTGAAGGGTATGACCGCGCGCTACCTGCTGCGCGAGACGTTCAAAGTCGGCCCCGCGCACACCATACTCTACCACGCAGCCGCCGGCGGCGTCGGCCAGATCGCCACGCAGTGGGCCAAGGCGCTCGGCGCCACTGTGATCGGCACGGTCGGTTCCGAGGAGAAGGCGGCGATCGCCCGCAAGCTCGGCTGCGACCATGTCATCAATTACAGGACCGAGAATTTCGTCGAGCGCGTCGTGGAGATCACCGGCGGCGCCAAGGTCGACGTCGTCTACGACTCGGTCGGCAAGGACACGTTCCCGGCCTCGCTCGACTGCCTGAAGCGCCGCGGGATGTGGGTCTCCTTCGGCAACGCCTCCGGCGCGGTGCCGCCCTTCTCCATCGGCATCCTGAACCAGAAGGGCTCGCTGTTCGCGACTCGCCCGTCACTGGGCGGCTATGTCGCCGAGCGCGGCGAACTGGTCGAGACGGCGAAGGATCTGTTCGACGTCATCCTGTCGGGCAAGGTCGTCGTGGCGGAGCCGCAGACCTACAAGCTCGCCGACGCGGCAGAAGCCCAGCGCGCGCTGGAAGGCCGGCAGACGACAGGCTCGGTGGTGCTGATCCCGTAGGGCTTCCCGCTCTGGCGTCGTCGACGCATTTCCGGGCCTCCCTCGGTCGTCATCCCGGCGGAGGCCGGGATCCAGACGCACTGGCCGAAGTCTAGCGGGCCGGGTACCATCTGCCTTGGCCCGTGGCTATGGGCCCCGGCCTTCGCCGGGGCGACGGCGCCAGCGCAGATGACTGGACGGCGCCTTATTTGAGGACTCGTTTTCGCGGCGCCTCAGCGTGCGGGTCGTAAGTTCGAAAAGCCTGATTTCATCCTCGATCCGGGCTTCTCTTCACCTCTCCCTGAGGGAGAGGTCGACGGCCGCAGGCCGGCGGGTGAGGGTTTACGGCCTCGCCGCGACTGGCTCTTCGGACTGACGCTCTATCCGGAAAGTTCCCTAAACCCTCACCCGGAGTTTCGCTCCGACCTCTCCCTCAGGGAGAGGTGAGGGCCTGTCCTGCAGGGACGAGCTCTGCCCCTGCCCAAGCCCTTTCAAGATAGCCCGTCACGCGCCGCAAAGTGGCTGCTGGCGAGGTTGAAGAAGGCCGCGGGGGCGTAGCGCAGATCGCCGCCTTTGCGGATCACCATGCCGAACCGGTTGAGTGGCAGGCCCTTGTCGGCGATCGGCCGGAACACGACCTCGCCGCTGGCCAGTTCCCGCTCGATGCCGAGCGGCGTCATGAAGGACAGGTAGCGGCCGGTCTTGGCCAGTTCGAACAGCATGCGGATCGAGTTCACCTCGACGAAGGAGCGCCCACGCGACGCATCCTGGGTCAGGAACGGCTCGATCACCTCGCGGATCGACAGGCCATGTCGCGGCACCGCAAAAGCGTGTGAAAAGCAGGTGGCGAAGCTCGGCCGCATCTCGCCCGCCAGCGGGTGATCGGCCCGCATCACCGCACCGATCGGCAGGTCGCGCCGGATGGCGATCTCGATGCCGCGATGCTGCGCCGCCAGGAAGGTGAAACCGATATCGACCTCGGAATCGACCACCATGGCGATGGCCTCCTGTGCCGAGGCCATGCGGATATCGACATGCAGGCTCGGATATTGCGCGCTGAAATCGGCGACGATGCCGGGCAGGATGGTCAAGCCGACGCTCTCCACCGTGGCGATGCGGACGGTGCCGGTCTTCAGTCCTGCCAGCAAGCTCAGCTGCGACACCGCCGCCTCGAGCGGTGCCGCCAATTGCCGGCAGTGGCGGTAGAGGATCTCGCCCGCCGGCGTCAGGCGCAGCCGGCGCGACTCGCGGACAAACAGGGGCATTTCCAGCGTCTGTTCGAGATGGCCGATCTGTCGCGCCACGGCCGAGGAGGCCACGTTGAGCCGCCGCGCGGTCTCGCGCATCGACAGGGTCTCGGCGACCATCGTGAAATAGATCAGCGACGGCGTATGGAACAGCCGCGCCAGGCTGGCGGGCGAGAGGGTGTTCTTGCTCTCCTGAACCATGCGGGCCGCCTTGCTATCCGTACCACTGTTGCCTTTTCAGCAGCACCTTGCGCTTCAACTGGCAGTATCATGGACATTGGAGGCGTTCTAGCATGATGATGGGGGATGGCCGCAGGATTGCGTTGCAGTCACCGCCTGCCGCATTAAGATGCACCAAATGATCAAAAATTCCATTTGATCAAACCTTAGGCATCTCTCTATCTTCGTCCGAACCGGACGCGCGAGAAGCATTGGATACGGACCGAAATGGGTCGCCTCACCACACATGTTCTCGATACCGCCGCTGGCCGGCCCGCAGCGGGGCTGAAGATCGACCTTTTCAGGCTCGGACCGGATCCGATCCTGGTGAAAACGGTCACGACCAATGCCGACGGCCGGGTCGATGGAGGGCCGCTGCTCGAGGGCGCGGCGCTGGAGGAGGGCAGCTACGAGCTGGTCTTCCATGCCGGTGACTATCTCCGGGGCGTGAACGAGGCCCTGCCGGCGACGCTCTTTCTCGACGTGATCCCGATCCGCTTCGGCATCGCCTCGGCAGCCGAGCACTATCATGTGCCGCTGCTGATCTCGCCTTACGGCTATTCGACCTACCGGGGCAGCTGAGCAGCATGCGCGAGACCGTCCGTTTTCTCCGCCGCGGCAAGATCGTCGAGGTCGCCAATGTCGATCCGATGATGACGCTGCTCGATCATCTGCGCCTCACCGAAGGGGCGACGGGAACCAAGGAAGGCTGCGGCGAGGGCGACTGCGGCGCCTGTACCGTCGCGATCGGACGCCCCCGCAACGGCAAGGTCGTCTACGAGCCGGTCAATGCCTGCATCCAGCTGCTGGGCATGGTCGACGGCACCGAGATCGTCGCGGTAGAGGACCTGGCGGAAGGAGAGCAGCTTCATCCCGTCCAGGCCGCGATGGTCGACAAGCACGGCTCGCAATGCGGCTTCTGCACGCCGGGCTTCGTGATGAGCATCTTCTCGCTCTACCAGGGCACAGACGGCGCGGTCGGCCGCGACCAGATCAACGACACCATCGCCGGCAATCTCTGCCGCTGCACCGGTTACCGGCCGATCGTCGAGGCGGCGCTTGCGGCCTGCGCCACCCCGCGCGACGACAAGTTCCGCAAGGCGGCCGAGGATACGGCCGGGATCCTGAACTTCATCGCGGACGACAGCGACATCTTCATCGGCAATGACGAGCGCTTCTTCGCCGCTCCCGCCTCGGTGGATGGACTGGCCGCGCTCTACGCGCAGCATCCCGATGCGACGATTGTCGCCGGCGCCACCGATGTCGGCCTCTGGATCACCAAGCAGCTGCGCGACCTGCCCAAGATCATCCATCTCGGCCGGGTCAGGGGACTGGACGGCGTCGAGGATACCGGACGCGAGGTCCTGATCGGGGCGGCCGCGACCTATGCCAGCGTCGAGCCCTACATGCGGGCGATCGACCCCGACCTCGGCGAACTCTTCCGCCGCATCGGCTCGAAGCAGGTTCGCGCGCGGGGAACGGTGGGCGGCAATGTCGCCAATGGCTCGCCGATCGGCGATACGCCGCCGGCGCTGATCGTGCTCGGCGCGACGATGGAACTGCGCCGCCGCGACCGCTCGCGCATCCTGCCCGTCGAGGATTTCTACATCGAATATGGCAAGCAGAACCGGGCCTCGGGCGAGTTCGTCACGGGGCTGCTGGTGCCGAAGCTGCGGCCGGACCAGATCTTCCGCTGCTACAAGGTGACCAAGCGCTTCGACCAGGACATTTCCTCGGTCATGGGCGCCTTCCGCTTCACCATCAATCCGGAAGGGATGATCACCGAGGCGCGCATCGCCTATGGTGGCATGGCCGGAACGCCGAAGCGGGCCAAGGGCGCGGAATCGGCGCTGCACGGCGCCGGCATTCGCGACACCGCCGCCTGGGCCCGGGCGTTCGAGGCGTTGCGCTCGGATTTCACGCCGCTCGACGATCATCGCGCCAGCGCGAGCTACCGGGCCGAGACGGCGCATGCGCTGCTCGGCAAGGCGTTGATCGAGGCTGCCGGGACGCCGACCTCGCGCACCCGTCTGGTCGGACGGCGGGAGGGCTTTGTCCATGCCGCTGAATAACAGGGTTTCGCCCGTGACCACCGATGCCGAACTGGCCGTCATCCGCAAGCCGCTGCCGCACGACAGCGCGCCGCGCCATGTGACCGGCGCCGCCGCCTATATCGACGATATCCGCGAGCCGGCCGGCACGCTGCATATTGCGCCCGGCTATGCGCCGATCGCGAAGGGCCGCATCACCGGCCTCGACCTCGACGCCGTGCGCGCCTTTCCGGGCGTCGTCGCGGTTCTGACGGCGGCCGACATTCCCGGCGTCAACGACGTCAGCCCCAAGCTGATCGGCGACGATCCGACGCTCGCCGTCGACGAGATCCGCTTCTACGGGCAGGTCGTGTTCGTCGTGGTGGCGAAGACGCGCGACACTGCGCGCCGCGCCGCCAAGAAGGCGAAGATCACGACCGTGGCCGAGGTGCCGGCGATCGATCTCGCCGACACGACCGATACCGTCCTGCCGGAATATGCCTTTGGCCGCGGCGATGTCGAGGCGGGCCTTGCCGCGTCGCCGCTCAAGCTGGAAGCGAGCTTCCGCATCGGCGGGCAGGAGCATTTCTATCTCGAAGGCCAGATCGCGATGGCCGTGCCAGGCGAGGCGGGCGAGATGTTCGTCTACTCGTCCACCCAGCATCCGAGTGAGGTCCAGCACCTCGTCGCGCATGCGCTGCATGTGCCCTCGAGCGCCGTGACGGTCGAGATCCGCCGCATGGGCGGCGGTTTCGGCGGCAAGGAGAGCCAGGCGTCGCAATGGGCCGTGCTCGCGGCGCTCGCCGCGTTCAAGACCGGGCGCCCGTGCAAGATGCGGCTCGACCGCGACGACGACATGATCATGACCGGCAAGCGGCATGATTTCCGGGTCGATTACCGCGTCGGCGCCAGCGCCGAGGGCCTGCTGGAGACGGTCGATGTCGCGCTCAATGCGCGCTGCGGCCATTCCGAAGATCTCTCCATGGGCGTCGTGGACCGGACGATGTTCCATTCCGATAATTCGTATTTCTATCCGACCTGCCGGGTTCTCACCCGCAGGATGCGGACCAATACCGTCTCCAACACCGCCTTCCGCGGCTTTGGCGGACCGCAGGGCATGACCTTTGCCGAGCGGATGATGGATCATGTCGCCTATACCCTCGGCAAGGACCCGCTCGAGATCCGCAAGCTGAACTTCTACCAGGGCGACCGCGACCACACGCCCTACGGCATGAAGGTCGAGGACAACCTGCTGCAGCCGCTGGTGGCACAGCTGGAGGCGAGCTCCGACTACTGGGCGCGGCGCGAGGAAATCACCGCCTTCAACGCCGAGAGCCGCATCCTGAAGAAGGGCCTGGCGCTGACGCCGGTGAAGTTCGGCATCTCCTTCACGCTGATGATGCTGAACCAGGCCGGCGCGCTGCTGCACCTCTATCGCGACGGTTCGCTCAACCTGAACCATGGCGGCACCGAGATGGGGCAGGGGCTGTTCCTCAAGGTGGCGCAGGTCGTGGCCGAGGAATTCGGCGTCGACATGGGCAAGGTCGCGATAACAGCGACGCGGACCGACAAGGTGCCCAACACCTCGCCGACCGCCGCCTCCTCCGGCACCGACCTCAACGCCATGGCGGCGCTCAACGCCTGCAACATCATCAAGGACCGGCTCTACGCCTTCATCGAGGAGAAGTGGCAGGTCCGCCGCAACCAGGTGTCGTTCCGCGACAACCAGGTGATCATCGGCAACCACGTCATGAGCCTGGCGGAGCTTGCCAACGCCGCCTATGTCGAGCGCGTCCAGCTTTCGGCCTCGGGCTTCTACAAGACGCCGAAGATCGCCTGGAACCGCGACAAGGCCGAGGGACGGCCGTTCTTCTATTTCGCCTATGGCGCGTCCTGCTCGGAAGTCACCATCGACACCATGACCGGCGAGATGAAGGTGGACCGGGTCGACGTGCTGCACGATGTCGGCAAGTCGCTCAATCCGGCGATCGATATCGGCCAGATCGAGGGCGGCTTCGTCCAGGGCATGGGCTGGCTGACGACGGAGGAACTGGTCTGGGACAAGCAGGGCCGGCTGCGCACGCATGCGCCCTCGACCTACAAGATCCCCGCCGCCTCGGATATTCCCGAGCACTTCCGGGTCGAACTTTTCCAGTCGGAAGGACCGCGCGAAGACACCATATTCAAGTCGAAGGCCGTCGGCGAACCTCCGCTGATGCTCGGTATTTCGGTGTTCTGCGCGATCAACAACGCGATCGCCAGCCTGAAACCGGGCGTCATGCCCGCCCTCGACGCCCCGGCGACGCCGGAAGCGATCATGCGGGCGGTGCGCGGCATGACGGCTGCTTGATGATGGCAGGATAGATCATGTTGGTCTGGCAGCGTCTCCTCCAAGCGATCGATCGTCACGGCAAGGCTGCCATGGCGACGATCGTGGAGACGCGCGGATCGGCGCCGCGCGAGGCGGGCGCGCGCATCGTCGTGCTGCCGGACGCCAGCTTCTTCGGCACGATTGGCGGCGGCACGCTGGAATGGCGGGTCATCGCCGACCTGCAGGGAGCCCTCGCCCGACCGACCCCGCATTTCTACACAAGCCAGCGCGTTGCGCTGGGGCCGGAACTCGGCCAATGCTGCGGCGGGCGCGTCGACCTGGCGCTTGAAGTGTTCGACCGCTCGCGCCGGGCCGAAATCCAGGCACTGGCCGAGGCGGAAGGGGCGGGCGTGTTCCGTACCCGCGCCACGCAGCAATCGGACGGCAAGCTGCATCGCTCGATCGATCCGGCCAGCCGGCTTGCCATCGGCTCGGCGCGCGTCGATCACGGGGTGGTGGAAGAGGGCTTTGGCGAGGACAGCCGCGTCCTCTATCTCTTCGGGGCAGGGCATGTCGGCCGCGCTTTGGTGATGGCGCTGGCGCCGCTGCCGTTCCGGATCGTCTGGGTAGACCCCCGGCCGGATGCCTTTCCACAATATGTTCCGGCCAATGTGCGCTGCGAACCGGCGCAGGATACGCCGGCGGCGCTCGATGGCGCGCCGCATGACAGCTTCGTGCTGGTGATGTCGCACAGCCACGCGCTAGACCTCGCCATCGTCGCGCGGGCCTTGAAGGACCAGCGTTTTGGCTATGTCGGGCTCATCGGCAGCGAGACCAAGCGGGCCCGCTTCTCGCATCAGCTCGATCGGGCAGGGCTGGCGAAGGACGACATCGAGCGGCTGGTTTCGCCGATCGGCGTCCCCGGCATCAAATCGAAGCTCCCCGCGGCTATTGCGGCATCCGTCGCTGCCGATCTACTTGTACGCGACGAAGCCTTGCGGCATGTGCATGCGCGGGGAAAGACGGGGCCCGCCGAACCATCGGCGCTGGCAGTGGGGGGACGCTGACGTGGATGTCATTCTGGCAGGCGCCGAGACGCCAGCGCAGAGCCGGCAGCGCCCGGATAGCCCGCCCTTGCTGCACGCAACGGCCATCACCAAGATGTTCGGCGCCTTCAAGGCCAATGACGGCATCGACCTGGCCATCCGACCCGGCGAGATCCATGCGCTGCTCGGCGAGAACGGCGCCGGCAAGTCGACGCTGGTCAAGATCCTCTATGGCGTGCTGCAGCCGACCGAGGGCCGCATCCTCTGGAAGGGGCAGCCGGTCGGCATCCCAAGTCCCTCTGCCGCGCGAAAGCTCGGCATCGGCATGGTGTTCCAGCATTTCTCGCTGTTCGAGGCGCTAACCGTCGTCGAGAACATCGCGCTGGCGCTTTCCGACCGGAAAAGCCGCTCGGCCCTGGCGCGCGAAATCGAGCAGATCTCGGTCGAATACGGCCTGCCGCTGAACCCGTCCTCCGTCGTGGCCGATCTCTCCGTCGGCGAGCGGCAGCGGGTCGAGATCGTGCGCTGCCTGCTGCAGAATCCCGAATTGATCATCATGGACGAGCCGACCTCGGTGCTGACGCCGCAGGAAGCCGATGATCTATTCGTCACGCTCGACCGCCTGACGGCGCGCGGCTGCGCCGTGCTCTACATCAGCCATCGGCTGGAAGAGGTGAAGCGCATCTGCCACCACGCGACGATCCTGCGCCACGGCAAGGTCGTTTCCGAATGCGACCCGCAGAAGGAAACGGCGGCGAAACTGGCGACAATGATGGTCGGCGTCGAGGTGCGCAAGCTTTCCTCCGACCTGCCGCCGCCACAGAACACCCGCACCCGTCTGTCCGTCACCGACCTTTCGCTGCCGCAGCCGCATCCCTTCGCCGTCGCGCTCAGCAATATTTCGCTTGAGGTCAAGGCCGGCGAGGTGATGGGCATTGCCGGCATCGCCGGCAACGGGCAGGGCGAGTTGTTCGACGCGCTGTCCGGCGAACGCACCTGCGACCGCGCCACGTCGGTCTCGATCGACGGCAAGCCCTGCGGCGATATCGGCGTGACCGCGCGTCGCCGGCTCGGCGCCGCCTTCGTGCCGGAAGAGCGCCTGGGCCATGGAGCGGTGCCGCGCATGCGGCTTTCCGACAATGTGCTTTTGACCCGGCACTCCACCGGCGATCACCTCCTGCGCGCCGGAGTGCTGGATCCCGATGCGGCCCGGCAACTGGCCGACCGCGTCAGCCGCTCCTTCGATGTGCGCAAGGGCACGCCGGACCCGGAAGCGGGCTCGCTTTCCGGCGGCAATCTGCAGAAATTCGTCGTCGGCCGCGAGATCGATCGCCAGCCCGGGGTGCTCGTCGTGAGCCAGCCCACCTGGGGCGTCGATGCCGGCGCCGCCGCGATCATCCGCCAGGCGCTGATCGACCTCGCCCGTTCCGGCTCGGCGATTCTGGTCATCAGCCAGGATCTCGACGAGGTTCTGGAAATCGCCGACCACGTCGCGGTGATCTCCAAGGGCCATCTTTCGCCCTCGCGGCCGACCTCCGGGTTGACGCGCGAGGAAATCGGCCTGCTGATGGGCGGCATGGGCGAGCCGCTGGCGGCCGACCGGGGGGCACTAGATGCGGGTTGAACTGGTCCGGCGTGGCGAGCGTTCCGCCGCCATGGCCTATCTGTCGCCATTGCTGGCGCTGCTGCTGACACTGATCGGCGGGGCGCTGATCGTGATCGTCTGGCGGCTGTCGACGGTCGATTTGTCGAACCCGGCATCGGGCGGCTTCTTCGGCGCGCTGCAACAGGGCTTCGTCGATTACGGCCGCTTCCTCTATGTCTTCTTCATCGAGCCGCTGACCGAGCTCTGGTCGCTGGAGGAACTGGTCGCCAAGGCCACGCCGATAATCCTCGTCGCGATCGGCCTCTCGCTCTGCTACCTCTCCAACACCTGGAACATCGGCGCCGAAGGCCAGATCGCGGTGGGCGCGATCACCGGCTCGTTCCTGCCGATCTTCTTTCCCGACTGGCATGGCCCGTTCATGCTGCCGGCCATGCTCATCCTCGGCATGCTGGGCGGCATGGCCTATGCCGCGATCCCCGCGCTGCTCAAGATCCGCTTCGGCACCAACGAGATCCTGACCAGCCTGATGCTGGTCTATGTGGCGCAGCTCTTTCTCGACTATCTGGCGCGGGGACCTTGGCGCAATCCGGAAGGCCACAACTTCCCGGATAGCCGCGCTTTCGATGGCGGCCAGGTCCTGCCGACGCTGTTCGACACCAACATCCGCATCAGCCTGATCTTCGTCTTCATCGCGGCCTTCGCCGCCTGGTTCCTGATGCGCTGGACCAAGATGGGCTTCCAGATCAAGGTGCTGGGCCAAGCGCCGCGGGCAGGGGCCTTTGCAGGCTTCAGCCAGAACCGCATGGTGCTGATGACCTTCCTGATCTCGGGGGCGCTGGCGGGCCTTGCCGGCATCTGCGAGGTTGCCGGCCCGGTCGGTCAGCTCCGCACCTCGGTCTCGCCCGGCTACGGCTTCACCGCGATCATCGTCGCCTTCCTGGGAAGGTTGAACCCGATCGGCGCGATCTTTGCCGGCTTCCTGCTGGCGCTCTCCTATCTCGGCGGGGAGGGCGCACAGATCGCGCTCGGCATGTCCGACCAGACGACGCGGGTGTTCCAGGGGATGCTGCTGTTCTTCGTGCTGGCCTGCGACAGCTTCATCTTCTACCGGCTGCAGATCGTTCGAACCCCGACCCTGCAGACAGGCACGGTGACGTCATGACCGCGCTCATGCTGGAAGGCATCCTGCTCACCATCATCACCGCCGCGACGCCGCTGCTGTTCGCCTCCATCGGCGAACTGGTGACCGAGCGCTCGGGGGTGCTCAATCTCGGCGTCGAAGGCATGATGGCGATGGGCGCCGTCATCGGCTTCGCCGTGGCGCATTCGACCGGCAATATCGCGCTCGGCGTCGTCGGCGCGATCCTCGCCGGCATGGCGATGGCGGCGTTGTTCGGCGTGGTGACGCTGATCTTCGTTGCCAACCAGGTGGCATCGGGACTGGCTCTGACCCTGTTCGGCCTCGGTCTTTCCGGGCTGATCGGCGACGCCTTCGTCGGCGTGCCGGGTGCCGGCCTTGCCCGTGTCTCGATCCCGGGCCTGAGCGAGCTGCCGGTCGTCGGCCTGCTGCTCCGGCTCGATCCGCTCACCTATCTCGCCGTCGCGATCACCACCGCCGTATCGTGGTTCCTGTTCCGCATGCGCGGCGGGTTGATCCTGCGCGCCGTTGGCGACAGCCATGTCTCGGCGCACGCGCTTGGCTACAGCGTCATCCGCGTTCGCTTCATGGCGGTGCTGTTCGGCGGCGCCTGCTCCGGCCTCGCGGGGGCCTATCTCTCGCTCGTCTACACGCCGCAATGGACACAGGCGATGACGGCGGGGCGCGGCTGGATCGCGCTGGCGCTTGTCGTGTTCGGCACCTGGCTGCCGGGACGCGTCGCGATCGGTGCCCTGCTGTTCGGTGGCGTCAGCATCCTGCAACTGCATGCCCAGGCGCTCGGCGTCGGCGTGCCGTCGCAGTTCCTGTCGGCGCTGCCCTATCTCACCACCGTCATCGTGCTGGTGATCATTTCGCGCAACCGCGCGCTCGTCCGGGCCAATACACCGGCGGCGCTCGGTCAATCTTTCGTTCCCGACCGCTAGGGAACGCTTGTCCGGGACATGCCGCAGCGATCCGCGGTGAAATCCTGAATGGAGTGGATCGCAAATGGTGAAGGCCAGAGGGAAGCAGGCAATGAAGAAAATTCTCGCCACCGCGACGGCAATCGTCGCACTCGCCGTCGGCATCGGCTCCGCCAACGCGGCCGACAAGCTGAAGGCTTGCTGGATGTATGTCGGCCCGCACAATGACGGCGGCTACAGCGAAGGCCATGACGTTGGCCGCCAGATGGTCCAGAAGGAACTCGGCGACAAGGTTGAGACCTCCTATGTCGAAAGCATCGCCGAAGGTCCGGACGCCGAGCGCGCGCTCGAGCGCCTCGCCCGCTCCGGCTGCGAGATCATCTTCTCGACCTCGTTCGGCTTCATGGACCCGACCATCAAGGTCGCCGCCAAGTTCCCGAAGGTGAAGTTCGAGCACGCCACCGGCTTCAAGACCGCGCCGAATGTCGGCACCTACAATGCGCGCTTCTATGAAGGCCGCTACATCGCCGGCCAGATCGCGGCCAAGCAGTCGAAGTCCGGCGTCGCCGGCTACATCGTCTCCTTCCCGATCCCCGAAGTCGTGATGGGCATCAACTCCTTCATGCTCGGCGCGCAGTCGATCAACCCCGACTTCAAGCTGAAGATCGTCTGGGTCAATTCGTGGTTCGACCCCGCCAAGGAAGCCGACGCCGCCAAGGCGCTGTTCGACCAGGGCGCCGATATCATCACCCAGCATACCGACTCGCCGGCGCCGCTGCAGATCGCCCAGGAGCGCGGCCTGCATGGCTTCGGCCAGGCCCACAACATGTACGACTTCGCGCCCAAGGCGCAGTACACGGCCATCATCGACACCTGGGGCCCGTATTACGTGAAGCGCGTCAACGCGGTTCTCGACGGCACCTGGAAGGCCGAGCAGATTTGGGACGGCCTGAAGGACGGCATCCTGCACATGGCCGATTACACCAACCTGCCGGATGATGTCGTCGCCTCGGCGAAGGACACCCAGGCCAAGATCGAAGCCGGCACGCTGCATCCCTTCAAGGGCCCGATCTTCAAGCAGGACGGCACCGAAGTGATCGGCGAGGGCAAGACCCTCGACGACGGCACGCTGCTCAGCATGAACTGGTACGTCAAGGGTATCGACGACAAGCTGCCGCAGTAAGCGGCCACGACAACTCCCGGACGCAGCCAGGGGGCCGCGTCCGGGAATACCCAGCCAGCAGCGAGCGCCTTCCACACCAGCCGGATCCGTTCCGGGCTGGGCCTCTGGAAAGCGCCTTCTCGGAACCGGCACCTGCGCGCCCACACGCAACCGGCACCTCAACGAGACCGAACCCCGCCCAATGTCCGCATTCGTCGTCGATTGGCTGAACCTCCTGATCCGCTGGGCCCATATGATCGTGGGCATCGGCTGGATCGGCACATCCTTCTATTTCATCGGGCTCGATCTCTCGCTGAAGAAGCGCGAGCAGATGAAGGAGGGCGTCTATGGCACGGCCTGGGAAGTGCATGGCGGCGGCTTCTATCACGTCGAGAAATACCTGGTCGCGCCGCCGGCGCTGCCGTCCGACCTGATCTGGTTCAAGTGGGAAGCCTATCTCACCTGGCTGACCGGCTTCCTGCTGCTGACGGTCCAGTACTACTGGAACGCCAACACCTTCCTGATCGACAAGTCGATCCTGCCGATGCTGCCCTCGCAGGCGATCGTGATTTCGATCCTGTCGCTCATCGGCGGCTGGGTCATCTATGACCAGCTCTGCAAGTCGATCATCGGCCGCTACACGCCGCTGCTCGCGGTCTGCCTGTTCGTGCTGATCGTCGGCGCGGCCTACATGTTCACCCATGTCTATTCCGGTCGTGGCGCGCTGATCCATGTCGGCGCCTTCATCGGCACGATCATGGCGGTCAACGTGTTCGGCGTGATCATCCCGAACCAGAAGAAGATCGTCGCTTCGCTGCTGAAGCACGAGAAGCCGGACCCGCGCCTCGGCGCCATCGGCAAGCAGCGCTCGGTGCACAACAACTACCTGACGCTGCCCGTGCTGCTGATGATGGTCTCCAACCATTATCCGATGCTCTCCAGCCATCCGCAGAGCTGGATCCTCGTCGCCTTCGTGCTGTTGCTCGGCGGCTCGATCCGCCATTTCCTCAACCGCCACGAGGCGCATGATCCGTTCCGCAAGTTTGCTTGGACGATTCCCGCCGCGGCAGTCGCCTTCGGCGTGCTGCTGGTGATGACGGCGCCGCGCCCGGTCGAGATCGACCCGAGCCTGACGGTGTCGGATGCCGACGTACTGACGCTGACGGCCAAGCATTGCGCCATGTGCCACGCCGCCAGGCCGACGCATGACGGCTTCGACGCGCCGCCCAAGGGCGTGATCTTGACCTCGACGGATCAGCTTGCCGCGCACAAGGAGCAGGTCATGGCCCAGGCCGTGAACGGCACCGCCATGCCGCTCGGCAATGAGCACGGCATGACGATGGAAGACCGCAAGAGGCTTGGCGCGTGGCTGCAAAGCCATTAGACAAGCCCAACTCCTTTTCCTGAAACCGGGATGAAATGTCGACCCAAACGCTGACGCTCGCCGCGGTCAACCGCATGGATGCAGATGCCTTCGTGGCGAGCTTTGGCGATATCGCCGAGCACTCGCCCTGGGTGGCGACGGTGGCGGAGAGGGCAAGGCCCTATCCCGACCGGGCGGCGATGGTGGCCGCCTTCGCCGATGCAGTCGCTGCGGCGGAGCCTGATGCGCAGCTGGCGCTTCTGCGCGAGCATCCGGACCTCGCCGGTCGCGCCGCGATCGCCGGCGAACTGGCGCCCGAATCCCGCAACGAGCAGGCCGGCGCCGGGCTCGACCGGATGAGCGCCGAGGAATATGCGCGCTTTTCCCGCCTGAATGGCGCCTATCGCGAGCGGCACGGCATCCCCTTCATCCTCGCCGTCAAGGGCGCGACCAAGGACCAGGTGCTCGAAGCCTTCGATGCGCGCCTCGACAACTCAGTCGAGGTCGAGCGCACCACCGCCCTGGCCCAGGTCCAGCGGATCATCCGCTTCCGCCTCGAGGACCGCGTCGCGTCATGACCCCGGTTGCGACCGCCCGAGCGCTGGGCGAGAAGGCGCAGCGCATGATCGACGCGCTGACCGCGATTTCCGCCAGCCCCGACCATCTGACCCGCCTCTATCTGACGCCGGAGCACAAGCGCGCCGCCGAACTGGTCGGCGAATGGATGCGCGAGGCCGGCCTCTCGACGCGGCTCGACGCCGCCGGCACCATGCGCGGATCGATGCCGCCGGGGCGGGCGGGGCGCAGCGGCAACAAGGCGCTGCTGATCGGCTCGCATATCGACACCGTCATCAATGCCGGCCGCTATGACGGCAATCTCGGCGTCGTCGTCGGCATATTGGCGGTGGAGACGCTGAAGGCGCGGGGCGTCGCCCTGCCGTTCGGCATCGACATCCTGGCGTTTGGCGACGAGGAGGGCGTCCGCTTTCCCGTGACGCTGACCACCTCCGCCGTGACGGCCGGCGTTTTCGATCCCAAGGCGCTCGACATCACCGACGATGCCGATATCACCCTGCGCGATGCGCTCATCGCCTTTGGCGGCGACCCGGCTCGGCTGAAGGAGGAGGCCTATCAGCGCCCCTCCGTGCTCGGCTATCTGGAAGTGCATATCGAGCAGGGACCGGTGCTGGAACGGGCGCAGGAGCCTCTCGGCGTCGTCACCGCCATCGCCAGCCAGAGCCGCCATCGCATCCGCATCAAGGGCGAAGCCGGCCATGCCGGCACCGTGCCGATGAACATGCGCCATGACGCGCTCGCGGCGGCCGCGGAAATCATCCTGGCGATCGAGGCAATCGCCAAAAAGGACAAGAAGAACTCGTTGGTCGCGACCGTTGGCCATGTCGAGGTGATGCCGGGCGCGTCCAACGTCATTCCCGCCGATGTCCGCTTCTCGCTCGATGTCCGGGCCGCCAACGATCGCGCGCGGCAGGAAGCGGTCGAGGCGATCACGCTCGTCGCGCGAAAAGTCGACAAGACCCGCCATGTCGTGGTCGGCGTCGAGACCATGCTGGAAAAGCCGGTCGCGACCTGCGGCGCGCGGCTGCAGAAGGCGATCGGCAAGGCCGTCACGACAGTGCAGGGCGAACCGGCGCGCAGCCTGATGTCCGGCGCCGGGCATGACGGCCAGTCCATGGCGCATCTCGGCGAGTTCGGCATGATCTTCGTGCGCTGCCGGGCCGGCATCAGCCACAACCCGGCCGAGTTCGTCACCATCGACGACATGGGCCTCGCGGTGGAGGCCTTGGTCGAGACCATCCTCGAACTGGCAAGACAGGAAGAACAGCCATGATCCGGGACGCCGTCGCCGCCAACTGGGAGCGCGAGGTCGCGTTCCTGAAGGCGATGATCCAGGTGCCGAGCGACAACCCGCCGGGCAACTGCGCCCCCCATGCCGAAGCGGCGGCGGCCGAACTGGAGGCGCTCGGCTTCACCGTCGAGCAGCACCCCGTGCCGGAGCCCTATGTGCGCCAGCACGGCATGAAGAGCGTCACCAACCTGATCGTCCGCAAGACCTTCGGCAGCGGGCAGGGGCCCGTCATCGCCCTCAACGCCCATGGCGATGTCGTGCCGCCGGGCGGCGGCTGGACCAGCGATCCCTATGGCGCCGAAGAACGCAACGGCGCGATCTACGGCCGGGGCGCGGCGGTGTCGAAATCCGATTTCGCGACCTATGCCTTTGCGCTGCTGGCGCTGGAGCAATCAGCCAAGCCGCTCGATGGCGGCGTCGAGCTGCATCTGACCTATGACGAGGAGACGGGCGGCTTCGTCGGTCCGCAATGGCTGCTGGCGCACGATCTCTCGAAGGCGACCCACGCCATTTCGGCCGGCTTCTCCTATGCGATCACCACGGCCCATAATGGCGCGCTGCATCTCGAAGTCGTGGTGCGCGGCCGCCAGGCGCATGCCGCGATGCCATCGTCCGGCGTCGATGCGCTGGAGGCGGCGACGCCGATCCTCGCTGCCATCTATGCCGAGCGCCGGCGCCTGCTCGAGCGGGTCTCGACCGAACGCGGCATCGGTTCACCGCAGATCACGGTTGGCCTGATTTCGGGCGGCATCAACACCAATGTCGTGCCGGACCGCATCGCCTTCCGCATCGATCGTCGCCTGATCCCGGAAGAGCAGGGCGAGGCCGTCGAGGCGGAACTGATCCAACTGATCGAGGCCGCGACGCCGGATATGGCCGGCGTCGAGGTCGAATGCCGCCGGATCATGCTGGCGGAGCCGCTGCGGCCTCTGCCGGGCGTCGAACGGCTCGTCCAGGCCGTGCAGGGGCCAGCGAAGGCCGTATTGGGTCTCTCGATCGAGGCGACCGGGGTGCCGCTCTATACCGACGCCCGCCATTATGCGGCGGCCGGCATTCCGACCATCCTCTACGGCGCCGGTCCGCGATCGATCCTGGAGGCACGAGCGCATTCGACCGACGAGCACATTCAGCTGTCGGACCTGCGCGCCGCCACCGAGATCGTCGCCCTGGCGCTGGAGGACCTGCTGTCTGCGTGAGCGGCGTTCAGCCACCTCTCCCATTGGGAGACTTTCACGGAACCCGAAAAGCGGCTGGGCAAATCTCGATCCCAACATCCTGAGGAGGCTTGCGCGAGCAAGCCGTCTCGAAGGACGCACTGCCCCAGTGCAATCTTAACGCTGCCACACCCTGCGTGCTTCGAGACGGCCCTCCGGGCCTCCTCAGCATGTTGAGGATGGTGTTGTTCGAAGGTCTTCGTAGGGAGAGGTCGGACTGGAGGTCCGGGTGAGGGGCTGCGACCCTTTCGATGAGATCTTACCCCTCACCCGCTGGCCTGGGGCCGTCGACCTCTCCCTGTGGGCACGGTGAAGTAGCCCCGCGCCCTTACCCAATCATTCCATTGGCCACCCGTCTCGCCGCCAGCGCCTGATTCTCGATCCGGATCCGCATCCAGAGGACGAGCAGGTTGAGCAGCCCGAAGACCAGGGCAACGACCGGCAGGTCGAGGATCAGGGCGAGCAGGGGAATTTCCAGCGCCACGACAACATAATTGGGATGGCGCAGGAAGCGGTAGGGACCCTGCCGCCTGAGAGGCGCATCGTCGATCGTGATGATGCGCGTCGTCCAGTAGGGCCCCAGCGTCGTCAGCACCCAGATCCGCAGGACCTGCAGCAGCGCGAACAAGCCGATCAGACCCCAATGGACCGGAGGTTCCGGCGCGGTCAACAGCGCCAGGGTGAGCAGCCATGCCGCGTGCAGGGCGACGATGAGCGGATAGTGCTCCCGCCCTACCTCGCGGCCGCCGCGCGCCAGCAGGCGGCGCGTGTTGCGCTGGGCGCGCCAAAGCTCGACCAGCCGCTGCAGGGCAACGGCCAGCAGCAGCCAGTAGGCCCAGCCAAAGACGAAGCCGGCCGCCGTCATGCCGCGCTGCTCCCTTCGCCGACCGACACCATGTGGAAGGCCGCGGTGAAGCCGGGGCCTAGCGACGATGTCAGCATGTCGCCCTGCTGGCCCGTCCTGAGCAGGTCTTCCAGCACGAATAGCACGGTCGGCGCGGACATGTTTCCGTAGGCGGCCAAAACCCGGCGTTCCGCGTCGAGGCCGAGCTTCGGATAGTCGAAGACCTTCTCCAGTTCGTCCACGACCTTGGCGCCGCCCGGGTGGCAGCAGGGCCGGTCGATGTCCGAGCGGGTCAGCCCATGATTGGCGAGAAAGGCATCGAGCACGGCCGGATACTGGTCGGCGATGATCTGCGGGATGCTCTGCTGGAAGATGACGTCGAGGCCATTGGCGTCGATGTTCCAGCCCATCACGTCGAGCGTATCGAGCCAGCAATGCTCGCCGCCGACGCCCAGCGTCGCAAGGCTCGAGTCACACGGGTCGCTGCTGATCACTGCGGCCGCCGCGCCATCCCCGAACAGCGCGCTGGCGACCAGATTGCTCTTCGTGAGCCGGTCATAGCGAAAGGCGAGACTGCTCAGCTCGACGACGATCATCAGGCAGCGAAGGCCGGGCTGCGACCGCGCCATCTGCGCGGTGCGGGTGAGCCCGAGGACGCCGCCGGCACAGCCGAAACCGAAGATCGGCAGCCGCATCACGTCGCGCCGGAAGGCGATCTTGTTCATCAGCCGCGCTTCGATCGTGGGCGTCGAGATGCCGGTGGACGAGACGAAGACGAGAACGTCGATCTCCTCCGGCCCCAGGCCGGCCTGGTCGAGGGCGCGGTTGGCCGCGTCAAAGGCGAGGGCGGTGGCGTGCTCCTGGTAGAGCCGCGTCTTCTCCTCGAAATCGGCAGGGCCCAGGAACCATTCGACCGGCAGGCAGCTGTGCCGCGCATCGATCGCGGCATTGTCGAACACCTGCTCCAGCTGATCGAAGAACGGCATGCGGGAGGCGAAGACCTCGCGCGCCCGCTCCTTGGCGACCGATTGGGGAATGCGGTGTGGCGGCACGACCGTCACCAGCGAGCTCAGGGTCGCGGTGACATCCGATCGCGCCAGGCGCTGGGCGTCGGCGACGGCGTCGGGAAAGCGAAGGAGGTTCATGCTCGGCAACTCCGGCACGAAACAAGGCTGCGAAGGCGCGAATGCGGGCTGCCGCCCGCCTCCATCGACTGGTTTGCCGGGAAGGGCAAAGGCGAAATCGTCATAAGGCTCGTCTTCCTCGCTGGATTGGAATTCTGGACGCGGCGCTAGTTCCACATGGACATGGCCGAGTCGTAGTCGCGATTGCCCGGATCCCATCGAGGCCCGAGCTGCCATGGTTTCTGGTCGGGCGGTCCCTTGGCGCTGAACGACAGGCAGCGCTGATACTGGGTGTCCCAGACCTGCTGGTTGCTGCATGGTGGGAATTGCGCACGGTGAACCCTTCTGTGGCCGCACGCTCCCCAAGCGGGGGCCGCGGCGGCCAAGCCGACCAGAACGATGGACGTGATCGCTAGCGAGGAACGGGCTGTTACCGAGATCATCGGTATATCTCCGTCGGCGTCGTGCCGAGGAAAGGCTATTCCTTGCGGGCGGACTATTCGACATCCAGAACGGGTAAGGCAGTCACGAAGTGGTGACCCCGGCCGGCGGCGTGTGACCCAACGTCGCCGGCTCGGTTTGGTTCGAGGATGCGAGCGCTATTCGACGGGCTTGCCGGCGACGGCCGCCGACAGATCCTCATATTGCTCGCATTCGGTGTTGCCACAGAGCTTCTGGACGATGGCGAGTTCCGCCTTGGCGAGCTCGATCCGGCCGGCGCTGGCATAGCCTTCGCCGAGATATTCATGCGTGTTCAGATTGTTGGGGTCGATCGCCAGCGCCTGCTTGTAGAAGCCGATGCCGACATCGGTGTCGCCCTTCTTGCGGTGGCTGTAGCCGATATAGGTCAGGACCATGGAATCCTGCTTGTTCTGCACGGCGTTGAGCACGTCGAGCGCATTGTCGTAATAGCCCGCCAGCGCCAGCTGGCGGCCCTGCTGCAGCAACTCCTTGTCATCCAGTCCGCTGTGCTGGGCCTTGACGCAACGCTGCGTCTTCGTGCTGTAGACCATGCCGCGCTTGCAGACCTGGTTCGACGGCATGAAGTGGCCGGAGCCGCTGCCGCTGCTTCCACTGCTGGTGCCGCTGCTGCCTCCCATGCCACCGCCGCCACTGCTTCCGCCGCCGCCGCCGCCGCCACCACCACCGCTGGAGGCGAGGGCGGCACCGGTCGACGCCAGCAAGCCAATGAAGGCAAGGGTGACCACGGAACGGCTTGTCTTATCGAACATGGTTGTCATCGGATCCTCCGACTGATTTTCTCTCGCCCCGGAGACGAGAGTCGCGGCAAGAACACCAGGGCGGGGAGCCCTATTCGATCGCCCATGTCGAGAACCGATCACGAAGAGGTGAGGACCGGGCTGTCGCAGCATCTGGCGGCGCTATGGCGCTATGGCTTGGTGCTGTCGCGCAATCGCGATACGGCCGAGGACCTCGTTCAGGCGACCTGCGTGCGCGCGCTGGAGCGATCGCAGCAGTTCCTGCCGGGCACACGGCTGGATCGCTGGCTGTTTGCCATCGAGCGCTCGATCTGGATCAACGAGTTGCGGGCGAGGCGCGTCCGCCAGGGCTCCGGCGTGGTCGATGCCGAAATCGCACTGGTCGTCGATGGCGGGCGCGAGATCGAAACGAATATTCTGGCGTCCCAGGTGTTAAGGGAGATCGGAAGGCTCGCCGAAGCGCAGCGTGAAACCGTGCTTCTCGTTTATGCGGAAGGTTACTCCTATCGCGAGGCGGCGGAATTCCTCGGTGTGCCGATCGGCACGATCATGAGCCGGCTCGCGACCGTTCGCGAAAAGTTGGGTGGAATGGCAGACGCGCCACAACAGCGCGAGGCAAGCGAGCGAGGCGGCGATGGCGGACCTTAGTCATCCGGAAGACGCGCGGCTGATCGCCTTGCTCGACGGCACGCTGGCCGACGAGGAGCGGGCCGCGCTGCTCGCACGCATCGATATCGACCCGGCGCTTCAGGCGCGTCTCGACCGGATCGAGCGCGGCGGTCGGCTCATCGTGCCCGCCTTCGAAGCGCTGCAGGCCGAAGCGCCGCGCGCCAGGCTCGAGGATCTGCTCGCCTCGGCGATCGTCACCGACGAGACCCGGCGCGTGCTGGAGCGGCCGCAGACGCGCGCCTTGCGCTTCCCTCGCTGGCAGCCGCGGCTGGTCGCGGCGGCGCTGGCGCTGTTCGTGCTGGGCGGCGTGCTGGGAGCCTCGCTCAATGGCTGGATCGGTCGCGAGGGCGGCGGCAGCGAGATCCGTACGACCGAGGGCTGGCGACAGGCGGTGGCCGAATACTGGTCGCTGACGACGCCGGAGACGCTTGCGCTCGCACCGACGCCGGAGCGCGCGGCGGCCGAACTCAGCGCCGCCTCCGCCAAGCTCGGCGTCGACCTCACGGGCGCGCCGGATGCGTTCCCGGGTCTCTCCTTCCGGGGCGCGCAGCTTTTCGATTTCCAGGGCCGGCCGCTGGTGCAGATCGCCTATCTCGATCCGCAGCACGGGCCGATCGCCTATTGCGTCATCGCCCGGCCGGACCAGGCGGATGTCGCCCCGACGATCGAGGAGCTCGACGGCTTCACCATCGTCCATTGGGCCTCGGGCGGGCAGGGGCGCCTGCTGATCGGCCGCGCACCGGCCGAGCGGCTACAAGCGCTGGCGCAGAAGGTCACCGGCTGAACGAACGCACGACGCCAGCCCGCTGCTGGATCGCATCCTCTACGCGGCGCGCTCGGGTAGGGCGAGGTTCGGTTCGGCACGAGACTTCGCGTTGGACCGACGGTCCACCAGACGGCGCGTGAAGCGACGGCAAGGCGCCTCGATCCAGAAATAGGTGAGCGCCGACACGATAAGGGTCGCGGCCAGGATGGCAACCAGGGCGACATCGCCCTGCCAGAGGGTCCGGCCCAGCATCATCACGCGGTCCTCGCCCAGGATCACGGGCGTAAACACGGGGACGCCGGTTTCGCGTTCGAAGGCGCGAGCCAGCATCTTCGTGACCATCTGCAGCGGCACATGCACCATGTAGATCGAATAGGACAGCGTCCCAAGCAGGATGGCCGGACCTGATCGCAGGAGCCGGCTGAACAGCCCGCCCTCCACGCTGAAGAGCAGAATGGTCAGCGAGAAGACGAGGGGAGCGAAGAGCGATAGCGACGTCTGCCCCGCCGCCGAGACGAATAGGACGACACCAAGGATCAGGACGCCCTCCGCCGCGGAGAACAGCCAGGGGGCCGGGTGTGGCAGGTCCAGCCGGCGCAGCACCGTGTAAACGTCGAAGCAGATCGCGCCCGCCGCAAAGCCGCCAAGGGCCCGCAGGATGCCGTAATCATAGGTCGCGGCCATGTTCTGGCTGCTGAGGACGCCGAGCAGAAGCGGCGCGGTCAGGGCAACCGCAAGCAGGACGACGCGCAGCCAGCCGACGGGGAGGGCGACGGCGGCCAGCGCGAAGAGGAAATAGGTCCAGAACTCCGCGCTGATGGTCCAACTGGGGAAGTTCCAGCTGAGCGAACTGTCGAGGCCAATTCCTTGCAGAAGCAGCAGATTCGAGACGAGCGAGCCGACGTTGCGGTCGGAGCCGGTGAAGGCGGATCGGCCGGAGACCTCCGGCATCGCCAGCGCCAGGCACTCCATGCCCACCAGGAACATCAAGGTCGCGAAATGCAGGGGATAGAGCCGCCCCCAGCGCAGGAACATGAAGCGGCCCACGCCAAACCCCTGCCGAAGCTTCGCGCGGTAGTTGGCCGCGATCACGAAACCGCTGAGCGCGAAGAAGAAGTCGACGAAGAGGAAGGCGTTGCGGAGGAAGGGCAGGGCATGGATGTGGCTGTAGGCCATGCAATGGAACGCCGCGACGAGGCATGCGCAGATGCCTCGCCATCCGTCCAGCACCCGAAAGTGGGGTGAACCCAGCCGTGAATCGTCCACGATGCCTGCCTACAGATCCGTTCCGCAGAGAAGCTTAGGCTAGGCACAACTCTTTAACGAGCGCTTATGCGCGCGCCACCCAGGGATGCCGAAATCGGGGCTACGACACGCGTCACACGGCGCCATACAGGTCATAGGCGTCGGCGCGGTCGATCCTGGCGGTATAGATCTCGCCGACGCGCATCGGGCGGCGCGAGGTCAGGTGGATCGCCCCGTCGATCTCCGGGGCGTCCCAGACCGTGCGGCCCTTGGCGGTGAGGCCGTTGCTCTCGTCGATGATGACGGAAACGCGGCGGCCGACCTTCTTGGCGAGGCGCTTGGCGCTGATTTCCTGCTGGCGCTTCATGAAGCGGTGCCAGCGGATCTCCTTGACCTCTTCCGGAACCGGATTGGCCAGCTCGTTGGCCGGCGCGCCCTCGACCGGCTCAAACTTGAAGCAGCCGACCCGGTCGAGCTTCACATCATCGAGCCATTCGAGCAGATATTCAAAATCCTCGTCCGTCTCGCCGGGGAAGCCGACGATGAAGGTCGAGCGCACGGCGAGATCCGGGCAGATCTCGCGCCATTTGTGGATGCGGTCGGCCGTCTTTTCCTGGTTGCCGGGACGGCGCATCGACTTCAGCACGCTGGGGCTCGCATGCTGGAACGGGATATCGATGTAGGGGAGGATCTTGCCCTCGGCCATCAGCTCGACCACCGCATCAACATGCGGGTAGGGGTAGACATAGTGCATGCGCACCCAGGCGCCGAGTTCGCCCAGCGCCGAGGAGAGGTCAAGGAACTTGGCCCGCACCTCGCGGTCGCGCCAAAGGCTGGTCGCGTATTTCAGGTCGACGCCATAGGCGCTGGTGTCCTGCGAGATCACCAGCAGTTCCTTGACGCCGGCCTTCACCAGGCGTTCCGCCTCGCGCAGCACGTCGCCGGCCGGGCGGCTCACGAGGTCGCCGCGCAGCTTCGGGATGATGCAGAAGGAGCAGCGGTTGTTGCAGCCTTCCGAAATCTTCAGATAGGCGTAGTGGCGCGGCGTCAGCTTGATGCCCTGCGGCGGCACCAGATCGACAAAGGGATCGTGCGCCGGCGGCACGGCCGTGTGGACCGCGCCGAGCACGCTCTCATATTGCTGCGGGCCGGTGATCGCCAGCACGTTGGGAAAAGCCTGGCGGATCTGCTCGGGCTCGGCGCCCATGCAGCCGGTGACGATCACCTTGCCGTTTTCCTTCATCGCCGTGCCGATCGCCTCGAGAGACTCCGCCTTGGCGCTGTCGAGGAAGCCGCAGGTGTTGACGATGACCACGTCGGCCCCGTCATGATGGCGCGAAAGCTCGTAACCCTCGGCCCGCAAATGGGTGAGGATGCGCTCGGAGTCGACCAGGGCCTTCGGGCAGCCAAGGCTGACGAAAGAGATGCGCGGGGCTTCGCTGTTCATTAGAGTTCTCGGTATGCGTAAGCGGTAGCAGGTCCGGTTCGACGGGCTTCAGAAGCGCCGGCGCTGTTCGCGCGGGCGGGTCGACGGGACGGCACCTTTTCATTGTTCTATTCTGGCGCGTTTTCTGTCGAACTGGCCGGTATCTGTCAATGCAAACCTTGCGGCAGGCCTTATCTCGCCCTTGTGACGAGGCCCCAGCAGCCATAGGTGAGGGCAAACGACCATCGAGCGGAGACAGCATGACCCTTCAGACGAGCGCCCTGATCGAGCCTCCCGCCGGCGTGGATGAAGCCTCGATCCAGCGACTGGTTCACACCTTTTACGACCGGGTCCGGCAAGATCCGCTGATTGGTCCGGTATTCGAGGCCCAGGTCGATGATTGGCCCGAGCATCTCGAAAAGCTCTGCGCCTTCTGGTCCAATGTCGTGCTGCGCACCGGACGCTATCAGGGCCGGCCGATGCAGAAGCATCTGCGCCTGCCGATCGAGGCCGCGCATTTCGACCGCTGGCTCCAGCTTTTCCGGACGACCGCCAGCGAGATCATGCCGCCCCAGAGTGCCGCGATCTTCATCGACCGCGCCAACCGCATCGCCGACAGCTTCGAGCTCGGCATCGGCAGCGTGCGCGGCGAAATCCGCTCGCCCCGGCACGCCTTCAAGATGTCGACGCCCGGCTGACCGACGCAGGGGTTTCGTCGTTTTACGCCGCAGATCGACGATTGCAGCTGACGCGGTTCGTCCTATAGTGGTCAGGAAAACTGACAAGTTACACAGCCAAGGAATTCCCGACGCATGTCCCTGCTTTTCGAGCCGCTCCAGGCGGGCGCCATCCGCCTGCCGAATCGTATCGTGATGGCGCCGCTGACGCGGAGCCGGGCAGGGGCCGAGCGGGTCCCGAACGCGCTGATGGCCGAGTATTACGCCCAGCGCGCCAATGCAGGCCTGATCATCAGCGAGGCGACCAGCGTCAGCGCGCAGGGCGTCGGCTATCTCGGCACGCCCGGCATCTGGTCGGACGCGCAGGTGGAGGGATGGAAGCTCGTCACAAAGGCCGTGCATGACGCCGGCGGGCGCATGGTATCGCAGCTCTGGCATGTGGGGCGCATCTCGGACCCCGAGCTGCTCGGCGGGGAACTGCCGGTGGCGCCTTCGGCCATCCGCATTCCCGGCAATGTGAGCCTGCTGCGTCCGGTCCGGCCCTATGTCGTGCCGCGCGCGCTGGAGACCCACGAGATCCCCGGGATCGTCGAGGATTACCGGCGCGGGGCCGAGAACGCCAAGCGGGCCGGCTTCGATGGCGTCGACGTGCACGGCGCCAATGGCTACCTGCTCGACCAGTTCCTCCAGGACGGCAGCAACCACCGCACCGACCAGTATGGTGGCTCGATCGAAAACCGCGCCCGCCTGATGCTGGAAGTCGTCGATGCGGCGATCTCGGTCTGGGGCCCGGACCGGGTTGCGGCGCATATCCGGCCGCGCGGCGACGATCACGCCATGGGCGACAGCAATCCGCGCGCGCTGTTCACCTATCTCGCAGGCGAACTGAAGAAGCGCCGCATTGCGTTCCTCTTCGTCATCGAGCGCGAGGAGCCGGACAGCCTGTTGGCCGAGATCAAGCGTGCCTTTGGCGGCGTGGTCATCGCCAATGAGCGGATGAGCAAGGCCGATGCAGAACGCCTGATCGGAAATGGCACGGCCGATGCCGTCGCCTTCGGCCGCAAATATATCGCCTCGCCGGACCTGGCGAAGCGCTTCGCCATCGATGCGCCGCTGAACGAGCCCGATCCCTCGACCTTCTACACGCCCGGCCCCAAGGGCTACACAGACTATCCGGCGCTCGAAACCGTCGGCTGACACGTTTTCCTTGCCCCGCCGCCGGCCGCATCAAATAGCGCTGGCGGCGGGGCAGGGATCCTAGGGCCGGTTCAGCCCAGCACGCGTAGCGGCTCGAAATGGTTCATGTCTTCGAAGCTGCAGAAGGCAGGCAGCTCAAGCTCGAGAACCGGCGCTCCCGGGCGAGCAGGGCGCCGCAATCGTCAAACAGCGCCTCCCATTCCGGCAGGCGGTCTGGGTCGAGCCAGTCGATCATGTAGGCGAGCGTGACGTGGAACACGTAGTCGTCATGGTCCGGATGGCGGTAGCCAAACACCTCGGCGAAGGCATCCCGCCATGCCCGCATGCAGCACACGTCGTCATCCGTCGCCCCGGCCACGGTAAGCCCAGTCGGCACGACGTCGACAACCCGGATCCGGAACGGCCCGGCGCCGGCAAAGCCCTCCAGGCGCTTGAGATAGAGGCTGGTCATCGCGCCGATCTCGGTATCGAGAGGAACATCGGCGGGCCAATAGGGCAGGCTGCGGCGATATTCGATGATGCCCTGGAACAGCGTCATGTGCAGGCTGGATACCGGCGTGAAGGCGAGGCGGTTCGCGTCCGGCATCGCCTGCATCCGTCGCCGAACCTCCAGCACAGCTGCCTGGGACGGCGAACCCTCGACCAGATGGCAGACGACCGTATTGCCGGGCTCCGGCAGAAACGTGCCGGCCTGGTCATAGCGCTGGCCGAGATGCCGGGGCGGCAGCGGGTTCGCGTCGCCAGCGGCATAGCGGGCGAGCGACGATACGGAGGTGGTCGAGGACATGGCGGCAACCGTCGGGTCTGGCGGGAAGGCTTGCGGTCTGGACGGACCGTACGAGCGACTGCCAGTAGCGCGCGCCGATGAACCCGGCGTGACGAAGACGACACGTCTGCCTCGAAGCGGAGCAGGGCGCGAGGCCGGGCAGGGCGTAGACAGGCCCTGCCCAAAGAATAGAATAAGGCATTGAGAAAGAACGGTTTTCTGGCTTAAAGCTGAGGCGGGCCGACCGGTCATGCTGCTGTCACGCAACGGCTGTATCCCGCCGATCCCGAAGTGACGGAGGCCAGCATGGCACGGATCATTTTTCTGCACGGTCCTTCGAGTTCCGGGAAGTCGACCCTTGCCAGGGCGCTTCAGGACCGTATCGAGGGCCCGTTCTGGCACATTTCGATCGATCATCTGCGCGATGCCGGCGTGCTGCCGACGCGACGTTTCCAGACAGGCGAGTTCCACTGGGCCGATTGCCGGGGCTCGTTCTTCGATGGCTTTCATCGCTCGCTGAAGGCCTATGCCGACGCAGGCAACGATCTGATCCTCGAACACATCCTGGACACAGAAGGATGGCTCGAAGAGTTGGCCGCGCTCTTCGCGCAGCATGACGTCTTCTTCGTCGGCATCCATTGTCCGCTGGAGCTGCTGGTCGCGCGAGAGGCCAGGCGGGGCGACCGGCCGATCGGTAGCGCCAGGCAGGACCACGAGACCATCCATATCGGCAAGGCCTACGACATCGAGCTGAACACGACAGAGGACCTCGATGCCAACGTCGAAGCGTTGCTCGCAGCCTGGCGCAGCGGTGGCCGCGCTTCGAGTTTTGGTCGAGATAGAACCTGAGCCATATCGGCTCTGGCTGTCAGCCGGCACGGCGCAGGGCGAGGAAAGCTCATGCCGAGCGAACGACCCAACCCTCAGGGTCGGTTCAACGGCATGGACGGCGAGGGCGACGGCGTCCCAGCCAGATCCGCCATAGACCGGGAAGACGTTCGGACCGCCACATACGCTATTCGCATAAGATATATTATGGAACCATTCGATATAGACGGGAATGGCGGACTGGCGGGCTTTTGATGGCTTGGCCTGGGCGGCGTTGTCGCCTGCCCAGCGCATTGGCCTCAAGGGTTTGCGTCGTCGGCCGATGCCCAGCGTGGCGGCGTCACCAGCTTGGAAACCGTCTTGTCGCTCCAGCGCATCAGGTCATCGACGAGCTTGCCGCTCTGGGTCACGACCGTCGACGCTGCCGACTTGGCCATGCCGCCGACAGTGGTCGGCTCATGGCGCATCAGGACCGGACCGTCCATCGGCACGTCAGCCGGCGGTATGGGCTCAGCGAAGTTGCTGGACTGAACCGGATCGGTGGGCCGATCGAAGCTGGCTGGCCGCGTCATGTCGCGCGGCGCCGCGGTTCCGATCCGTGCAGGCGCCGGCTGGGCGGAGCTGGCGGCCAGCGCCTTATTGACCGTTGTTTCCCAGGACACGCATTCATCCGCCTCGCAGCGCGGCTTGGCCTCTACGGGCTTCGCCAGCGGCTTTGGCGGGATCGCCGCTACCTTCTCCGGCTTGGGTTCGGCAACGCTGCCAGCGGACGCCTCTGCGTCCGGCAGCGGATCAGCCGGCAGGATCGGTGCGGCGGCGCCTTCTTCCGGCAGGACATACATCTGCGCGGTAGCCGGTGGCGGCAGGTTGGGAAGCTGGGACCGGGTCAGCATGGCGTTGGCGACGAAGCCGGCACACAGGATCGCGGCAAGAGACGCCGATCCCAGCAGCGCCAGGCGCGGAATCTGCTTCAGCTTCCTTAGCGAAAACTCATCATTGAAATCGTCCATGACCATCCCTCTGCTGAGGTGAATGCGATGGTGCTATTAGGCGCCTGATTCCCGGCCTCAATGGGGCGGCTTTCGGGCGATGCGGCGACCGCGGAGCGCTGATTTGGCGGCATTCGGCCATTCTGGCCGGTATTTTTGCAACTCGGACCGTCATTTGACAGCCTTCTAGGGCAATCTTATCATAATACCATTGGTCATGGCGATCATCGCAGAATGGAGGAGGGCAGTCCCCTGCCCTTGGGCCATCCGGAGGTGCTTCTGACGCGCCGCCGGAGCCCGACTGCGTCCTATCGTGGTTGGAATCGGAGGAAGTTCCTTGGTCTACAGTACCCATCCGCGCCCGCAGATGGAGCGCGCCCGATGGCAGTCGCTCGATGGCGCCTGGCAGTTCGCTTATGACGACGCGGCTGAATGGCAGCGCCCGGATCAGCCGGATTTCACGCGCAGCATCAACGTGCCCTATGTGCCGGAATCGCCGCGCAGCGGCATTCATGACGAAGGCTTTCATCCGGTCGTCTGGTATCGCCGCACGGTCGAACTGACCGAGGAACTGGGTGCGGCCGAGGACCTGATCCTGCATTTCGGCGCGATCGACTACGCGAGCGACGTCTGGATCAACGGTCAGCACGCCGCCTCGCATGTTGGCGGCCACACGCCGGTGCGCGTCGCGCTCGGCGCGCTGATCCAGGGCCGCTCTTTCGAGATCGTCGTCCGCGCCGAGGATGATCCGGCCGACATGCACAAGCCGCGCGGCAAGCAGGACTGGCTGCCCGAGCCGCATGGCATCTGGTATCCGCGCACGACAGGCATCTGGCAGAGCGTCTGGATCGAACCGGTCGGCAACAGCCATGTCGATCGCCTGCACTGGACGGCCGATTTCGCCCGCTTCGAGATCCGGCTGGATGCGCGTGTCACGCAGCCGAAGGGGTGCCGCCTTCGGGTCAAGCTGTCGCTCGAGGGGCGGGTGCTCGTCGAGGACGACTATGCCGTCACCGGCAAGGATACGGGCAGGGTGATCGCCCTCCCCGATCCCGGCATCGACGACGGTCGCGCACAATATGTCTGGTCGCCGGAACATCCGCAGCTGATCGACGCCGAAGTGACGCTCGTTGATGCGGCCGGCAATGTGCTGGACACCGTCAAGAGCTACACCGCCATGCGCGGCGTCTCGACCGCCAATGGCCGCTTCGTCATGAACGGCCGGTCTTATTTCCTCCGCCTCGTGCTCGACCAGGGCTATTGGCGCGAGGGCATCATGACGGCCAGCGACGACGAGTTGCGCCGCGATGTCGAGCTCACCAAGCAGCTTGGCTTCAACGGCGTGCGCAAGCACCAGAAGATCGAGAACCCGCGCTTCCTCTACTGGGCCGACGTGCTCGGCCTGCTGGTCTGGGAAGAGATGCCGAGCGCCTACTCCTTTTCCACCGAAGCGGTCACCCGCGTCACGGCGGAATGGCAGGAAGCGATCGAGCGCGACTATTCGCATCCCTGCATCGTCACCTGGGTGCCCTTCAACGAATCCTGGGGCATTCCGGAGCTGCCACATGATGCGCGCCAGCGCAGCTACCAGCAGGCGCTTTACCACCTGACCAAGTCGCTCGATCCGTCACGCCCGGTGAGCGGCAATGATGGCTGGGAGCAGATGGCGACCGACATCTTCGCCGTGCACGATTATCATCATGATGGCGACGTGCTGGATGGCCGCTACCGTTCCGAAGCGGCGTTCCGCAACACGCTGACGACCTTCCGCTCGGCGGGACGCGCCCTCGCCCTCGACGGTCACCCTTGGGCCAGCCAGCCGGTCATGCTGACGGAATTCGGCGGCATCGCCTTCTTCATGGGCCAGGAAAAGGGATGGGGCTACAGCCAGGCCAAGGACGCCGACGACTTCGTCGAGCGCTATGCCGACGTGCTGCGCCCGACGACGGAATCGAGCCTGCTGGCCGGCTATTGCTACACGCAGCTGACCGATACCTATCAGGAGCAGAATGGCGTCCTGACCATGGATCGCAAGCCCAAGGCCGACATCGCCAGCCTCCGCGCGGCCAATCTGGGCGTGCCGGTAGAGCGCCTGCCGGCCGACCCGTTTGGCTATAATGCCCGCTGGCTTGCCCGCAAGGGGGCAGGGCGGAAGGCCTAGGCCCCCTGCCCTTTACGGGTCGAACAACAGAAAGCCGCGGCACTCGCCGCGGCTTTCTTGTTGATCAGATACATAATGAAATATCGACAAGCCATTGTTTAGAAATGGCTTTATCCGTTTCAGTCCAGATCCTTGCGGCCGAGCTGCGTCTTTTCGAACAGCAGGACGACGACGAGCGCGAAGGCGAACGGAATGAGCAGGTAAAGCAGCCGGAAGACGATCAGCGCCGCCAGCACATCGTTCGGATTGAGCTCGGGAAGCGCTGCAAGGAAGGTCACTTCCAGCACGCCGAGCCCACCGGGGGCATGCGAGAGCAGCGCCAGGGTGAACGAGGCGAGGAAGATGCCGAGGATGACGAGATAGCCCGGGTTTCCCGCCGCCGGGAGAGCGAAATAGATGATGGCAGCGGCGGCGGCCAGCTCGAGCGGGCCGGCCAGCATCTGGCGCGCAACGATCGGCAGGCGCGGATATTGCAGCGTGAAGCGCTTGAACTGCCATGGTGGGAAATGCCGCCACGAGCCCAGCGCGTAGAGCCCCACCAAAGCCAGCAGGACCACGCCGATGCTGAAGGAGATCCAGTCCGGCACGTCGATCAGCCGGCGCACGATATGCGGCTCGATCGTCAGCGCCAATCCGCCCATCAGCACCGTGCCGAGGGCGAAGGTGAACGAGCAGAAAACGATGAGAACGCCGATTTCCTGGCCCGTCAGCCCGCGGGTCGAATAGGCCCGGTAGCGCACCACGGCGCCGGAAATGACCGAGGCGCCGATATTGTGCGAAAGCGCGTAGGTCGTGAACGAGCAGAGCGATATGAAGAGCCAGGACACCTTCTTGCCGAGATGCAGGATGGCGATCCGGTCATACCAGGCGAGCGCCCCATAGGCGACGAGGGTGGCGCATATGGCGAGGGCCCAGTTTCCGGCGGTTATCGCGGCGAGACTGTCCGCCACTTCGGCAAAGGAAATGCGCCGAAACTCGCGATAGAGAATGTACACAGAGACGGCGACCGCGCCGATCCCGAAGACGGACCAAGCCGCGTTTCGGATTTTCATTAAGTAGAATCTCCCTCTCGGGCGCCGGTTCCCGAGGGTCCGCCGCGTTCTGATTCCAAGAGTGGCATGTCCCTTCGGAATGGACCAGTGCAACGCCGGTCGCATCCAGAACTGAATTGCCGCATCCGGAACTAGAGCTGAAAAGGAATGACCATCCCGTCATAAGCGGGCTCGACATCGCCCGGCACATAGGCCGCAAGCGCCGTATAGTCGAGGTCGCCATGCATGTGGGTCAGGATGGTCCTGCGCGGCCTCAGTCGCTCGTGCCAGGCCAGCGTGTCATCGACGCTGAAGTGGCTCGGATGCGGCCGCCAGCGCAGCGCGTCGACCATCCAGAGCTGCATGTTGGCGAAATGCGGCAGGCTCTCGTCAGGGATCGCGCTGATATCGCTGGAATAGACGAAATCGCCAATGCGGAAGCCGAGGCTGTCGATGTCGCCATGGATCTGGCGGATCGGCAGGATGTCGAGCTTGCCGCCCGGGCCGTCGATCGTGAAGCCCTCCCCGCCTTCTATCCGCGTCCGGCCAAGGATCGGCGGATAGCTGCCGCCGGCAGGCGTGCGGAAGCAATAGCCGAACGCTTCTTCCAGTCGCTCCTGGGTGAAATCGTCCGAATAGACAGGCACCAGCCGGTGCGTATCCAGCCACAAAGACCGCAGATCGTCGATGCCATGCGTGTGGTCGGCATGCGGATGCGTGAACAGCACCGCATCAAGTCTGTCGACCCGCGCATCGAGCAACTGGTTGCGGACATCCGGGCCGGCATCGACGAGGATGCGGGTCGGATAGGGGTGGTCACCGCGAAAGCCGTCGATCAGGATGGACGAGCGCGTGCGCCGGTTCTTCGGTTCGGAAGGGTCGCAGGCGCCCCAGTCATTGCCGATGCGCGGCACGCCGGGCGACGCGCCACAGCCCAGCACGGTGATGCGCAGCCGATCGGCGCGCGGGGCCCCTGCTCCGCCATCAGCCATGATGCGCTGCCGCCTGGCCCGCCAGCGCGTCGCGCGGCACCTTGGTGAAGAGGCGCATGAAATTCTCCGTCGTCGCGCGCGCGATCTCCTCAGGGCTCACACCCTTGACCTCGGCCAGCACGGCGGCGGTGTCGCGGACATAGGCCGGCTCGTTGCGCTGGCCGCGATGCGGCACCGGCGCCAGATAGGGCGCGTCGGTCTCGACCAGCAGCCGATCCATCGGCACGAATTCGGCTACGTCGCGGATCGCCTGCGCGCTCTTGAAGGTCAGGATGCCGGAGAAGGAAACGTAGAGGCCGAGTTCGAGGCCGACCTTCGCCAGAGCCGCGCCGGAGGAGAAGCAGTGCAGGATGGCCGGGAAGGCCCCCTTCCCCATCTCGTCGCGCAGGATGGCGATCATGTCCTCGTCGGCGTCACGCGCGTGGATGACCAAAGGCAACTGCGTGATGCGGGCGGCGGCGATGTGGCGGCGCAGGCCCTGCGCCTGCAGCACCTTGTGTTCGGCGCCGTAGAAGTAATCGAGCCCCGCCTCGCCGATCGCGACCACCTTGGGATGCGCCGACAGCGCGACCAGTTCCTCGGTAGTGATGTCCGGTTCTTCATGCGCGCTGTTCGGGTGCGTGCCGACCGAGCAATAGACCTCGTCATGCGCCTCGGCCAGCGCGCGGATCTTGTCGAACTGGCGAACGCGGGTGGAGATGGTGACCATGAGGCCGACGCCGGCGTCGCGCGCACGCTGCATCAGCGCCTCGCGGTCGGCATCGAAGTCAGCGAAATCGAGATGGCAGTGGCTATCGACCAGCATTCTGTTCAGGGGCTCGGCTGATTGCGTCATCGAGGATGTCATGGCGCGAATATGGGGCGTTGGGTGCGCAGTCAGTAGCGGCTAACGGCCACGCTGTCGACCATTCTGGACAGTGGCGAGATCCCGCCTCTAGAGTGCCCTATGTGACCGCAGGCGGCCGGGGATTCGCACTTGCAACTCAGCCAACGCACTTTTTATGCGATCCTTCCGAGACGCCTCAAGGAAGAGGCCCTGGTGCGCAAGCTGGCGGCCCGGCTGCCCGCCATGCAGGGCGCCCCCGCCTCGCTGGTGCTGAACCAGTTGACCGAAGCCGCCCGACACCGCTTCCAGATCGATTTCGAGCGCATCGGCACGCAGTTGCACGTCAAGCTCGACCTCGACCTGATGGCGCGCGATCCCTACCAGTTCGAGATGATCTGGCGTCGCTTGCCCGCGCTGATCCACATCATGGCGCGCACCGCGCCGGGCGTGACCTCGGCTACGGCGAGCATTTCCGATGGCGGCGGCAACCTCCCGAACGAGCTCGCCTATTGCGCCGACGAGCCGCAGGCGATCCTGGTGCCGGATCCGGGCTTCATGAAGCCGGAGATCTACCAGTCCTTCCGCCGGCTTGCCGAGAACCGGCCCGGGCAATGGGCGGCGCGCAGCGACATGCTGCTCTGGCGCGGCGCCATTTCCGGCCATGGCGACACCACGACCGATGCGATGGACATCGACGATCCCAACCTGAAGCAGCGGGTGCGCCTGTGTTTGGCGCTGCGCGGGCTGGACGATGTCGACGTTCGCCTGATCGTGCCCGAGCGCGACCGCGCCGCCCATCCCGCGCGGCAGGCCATGGAAGCGCATGGCATTCTCGGCAGCTTCGTGCCGCCGGCGCGCTGGATCGACGTCAAGTTCGCCATCGACATCGACGGCCCGACCAATAGCTGGGGCAATCTCTATACGCGCATGCTGCTAGGCTGCTGCGTGCTGAAGGTCGGCTCGCCCGCCGGCTTCCGGCAGTGGTTCTATGACGAGTTCGTGCCTTGGACGCACTTCATCCCAGTGGCGGCGGATCTCTCTGACATCGTCGAGAAGGTCGAATGGTGCCGGACGCACGACCAGGCCTGCCGCGAGATCGCGGCGGCCGGTCAGGATTTCGCCCTGCGCCGGACGCGGGAATCCGAGACGATCGCCACAGTGCAGCGGATCAATGACCGGCTCGGGCCGGGGTAGTCGAGGCTAGGCTAGTTCAGCCGGTTTCGGCGGAGGGTCTTCAAGTCAGAAAGCCCCTCACCCCTACCCTCTCCCGCGAGCGGTAGAGGGCGCATCGCACCTAGACCCAAGGTCGCCAGCGTCGCAACCACGCAGGCCTAAAAGCCCTCGCCCGCTCGCGGGAGAGGGTTGGGTGAGGGTCTTGCTTGCGATCAATCTCGCGACACGCCGGGCGTCCGCCCCGGGAATGGATCCGGGCTGACGCCTGAGCGCCACCCGGTTGTCCCTTATGCGGACTTTTCAGCCTCTTCCGCCTCGACATAGCGCGGGAAGACACCGGCCGGGGCCGGGAGCGTCGATCCGGGCGTCAGGCGGCCGGCAGCGCCGAGCGAGGCGAAGCTGCGACCCGCCTCAGGAACCGCCAGCAGATCGAGCAGCTTCGAGGCCGAGCCCGGCATCACCGGCTGCGACAGGATGGCGATCTGGCGGATCACCTCGGCCGTCACGTACAGCACGGTTGCGGCGCGCTCCGGATCCGTCTTGCGCAGTTGCCACGGCGCCTGGTTGGCGAAATAGCGGTTCGCCTCGGCGACGACGCCCCAGATCGCATTCAGCGCGTGATGGATCTGCTGCGAATCCATGGCCGTCCGGCAGGTCGGCAGCAAGCCATCCGCGGCGGCGAGGATTTCCTCGTCGGCCGGCTGCAAGGCGCCCGGCTGCGGAACGATGCCGTCGAGGTTCTTGCCGATCATCGACAGCGAACGCTGCGCCAGATTGCCGAGGTCGTTGGCCAGATCCGCATTGATCCGGTTGATGATCGCCTCGTGGCTGTAATTGCCGTCCTGGCCGAAGGGAACTTCGCGCAGGAAGAAGAAGCGGACCGGATCGACGCCGTAATGCTCGATCAGCGAGAACGGATCGATGACGTTGCCGAGCGACTTCGACATCTTCTCGCCGCGGTTGAACAGGAAGCCATGCGCGAAGACGCGCTTGGGCGGCTGCAGGCCGGCCGAGAACAGGAATGCGGGCCAGTAGACCGAATGGAAGCGCACGATGTCCTTGCCAATGACATGGACGTCGGCCGGCCAGTAGCGCTGGAAGCTCTCGCTCTTGTCGTCCGGGAAGCCGACCGCGGTGATGTAGTTGGTCAGGGCGTCGACCCAGACATACATCACGTGCTTCGGATCGCTCGGAACCGGGATGCCCCAATCGAAGGTCGTGCGCGAGATCGAAAGGTCCTTCAGCCCGCCCTTGACGAAGCTGACGACCTCGTTGCGGCGCTCGTCCGGGCCGATGAAGTCGCGATTGGCTTCGTAATGCGCGAGCAGGCGATCCTCATAGGCGGAGAGGCGGAAGAAGTAGCTCTCCTCCTCGACCCAGTCGACCACAGTGCCCTGCGGGCCATAGCGCAGGCCGTCGGCGCGGACCTCGGTCTCCGACTCGGCGTAATAGGCCTCGTCGCGAACCGAATACCAACCGGCATAGGCATCCTTGTAGATGTCGCCATTGGCTTCCATGCGGCGCCAGATCTCTTCCGAGGCGCGGTAGTGGCGCGGCTCGGTGGTCCGGATGAAGTCGTCATTGGAGCAGTTCAGCGCCTCGGCCATTGCCTGGAAACGCGGCACGTTGCGATCGGCCAGTTCGCGCGCGTTGATGCCGTCGCGCGCCGCCGTCTGCACCATCTTGATGCCGTGCTCGTCCGTTCCCGTCAGGAAGAAGACGTCATAGCCATCCAGCCGCTTGAAGCGCGCCAGCGTATCGGTTGCCAGCATTTCATAGGCATGGCCGATATGCGGAACGCCATTCGGATAGGAAATAGCCGTCGTGATGTAGAATTTCGGCGCTGTCACCGCTGTCTCGCTTCTTTTGTAAACGCAACCAATAGTCTGTGCGCCAGCTCGGGCCGGCCGTTCGACAGCTTCACATTCGGGTCGCGCGAGCGAGGATGTTCATGGTCGTCAGCACAAACTGTTTGCGGTCGAGATTGAGCGCCTCGACCTCAGCCGAAGACTGTCGCAGCTTTTCCCATACCTCCGCCCAAGTCGCAAGCGGCGTCGCCGCCACGCTTTCGGGGATCGGCGAGCCGTCCGGCTCGGGCAGCCCGCGCGCGCGGCGGTTCAGCCAGGCGAAGACCAGATCGACGAAATTGGCGAAGGCTTCGTCGGCCCCGCGCTGCGCGACCAGGTCGCCGAGGCCATGCGCCAGCGGGCCGTCGAACTGGGGAAACCGCGCCACGACGCGGGAAAAAGCACGTCCCATTGCGGCGGCGTCTTCATCGAGGAAGCCGATGGCGCGCCGCAGGCTGCCCTGCCCCGCCTCGGCGGCGAAGCGCCGGATGTCCGCATCTGCATCCGAATGACGCCTGAGCGCCTCCTCGATCGCCGGCACCGCCAGCGATGGCAGATCGAGCCGGCGGCACCGCGAACGGATGGTCGGCAGCAGCCGGCCGGGGGCATGGGAAACCACCAGGAACAGCGAGCGCTTCGGCGGTTCCTCCAGAATCTTCAGCAAGGCATTGGCCGCATTGGGATTCATGTCATCGGCCGAATCGACGATCGCGATGCGCCAGCCTGCCTCGCCCGCCGTGGAGCCAAAGAAGGGAATCGTCCGGCGGATCTCGTCGATCGTCAGGCTGGCCTTGAAGCGCTTGCCCTGCTCGTCCCAGGGGCGCGACAGTGTCAGGATGTTGGGATGCGAACGGGCCGCGATCTTGCCGGCAGCCGGCGAATCCGACGGCACCGCCAGCGTTTCGGCGTCAGGAGCCCGGGCGGGATCGGGATAGGTCAGCGCGAAGCGGGCAAACCGATAGGCCAGCGTCGCTTTGCCGATGCCGCGCGGTCCGCCAATCATCCAGGCATGGTGCATGCGGCCGCCCCGATAGGCCTCGACCATCAGCCGCTCGACCGCGGGGTCGCCATGCCACTCGGTCTGCTCTTCCGGCAGCGGCCAGCCCTCGATGGCGTCGGGGCGGGTGATCTCGGGCGCTGCCATGGTCTAGTTCACACTCTCGATCATGCGCTGGCGAACGCCCTGCCAGATGGCATCGGCGACAATGTCCTGCGTCTGGTTGGCATCGATGACGAGGCAGCGATCGGGTTCAGCCGCCGCGATCGCCAGGAACAATTGGCGTCGCCGCTCGTGCCGTTCAACCGTCTCGCGCTCGAACCGGTCGGCAGGCCCCGCCTCACCGCTACGCCGCCGCGCGGCGCGCGCCAGGCCGATCTCGACCGGCAGGTCGAGCACCAGCGTCAGGTCCGGCCGCGCGTTGCCGATGGCGATCTTCTCGAGGCTGTCGAGCAGGACGGAATCGACCCCGTCCGAACCCTGATAGGCGCGGGTGGAATCGATGAACCGGTCGCACAGCACCCAGTCGCCGCGCTCCAGCGCCGGCCGGATCAGGCGATCGACATGGTCGGCGCGGGCGGCCGCGAACAGCATCGTTTCCGCTTCCGGACCCAGATGTTCCGCGGCGCCGGAAAGGATAAACGCGCGGATCTGCTCCGCCATCTCCGTTCCCCCGGGCTCTCGCGTCAGGACGACCGTATGGCCGCCCTCGCGCAGGCGCTCGGCCAAGCGGCGGATCTGGGTCGACTTGCCCGACCCCTCCCCGCCTTCGAATGTGATGAACCGACCCGGCAAGCGCGTCATAACTTCCATTGTGGCAGCCAGCCGATCAGCAATTGCTGGACGGCGTCGAGGGCGCGCTGATCCATTGAACCCTTGGCTATGGCGGCGGTAGTGAACACGGGCTTTTCGAGAATCTGGGCATCGCCAACCCAGACGCGAACGACGCCGACCTGTCTGCCCTGCTCCACCGGCGCAAGCAAGGGGCCGGTATAGGTGATCCGGGCGCGAATCCGGTCGCGATTGCCTCGCATCAACAGGATGTCGAGCGGATCCTGCGTCGCGAGCCCCACCGAACTCGACGCGCCGCCATAGACACGCGCCTCGCCCACCACCTCGCCGCGATCAAAGAAGCGCAGCCGCTCGAACGCCGTGTTGCCCCAGTCGAGCAGCTTACGCGCCTCCTCGGCCCGCTCCTTGTCGGTCTCCAGGCCGCTGATCACCACGATCATGCGATGGCCGTCCCGGACCGCCGAGGCGGTCAGGCCATACCCGGATTCCTTGGTGAAACCCGTCGAAAGGCCGTCCGCGCCAATGCCGGCCGCCAGCAGCGGATTGCGGTTGCGCTGGTAGATGTTGTTCCAGGTGAAGTCCGGCTCGGAATAGATCTTGTAGAGGTCGGGATAGGTGCGGATCAGGTAGGCGGCGATCTTGTAGAGATCCTCCGCCGTCACCTTCTGGGCGGGGTCCGGCAGGCCGGAAACGTTGGTGAACCGCGAGCCGGTGAGACCCAGTTCCTTCGCCTTGCGGTTCATCATCTCGACGAAGGCGCCTTCGGAACCCGCGATACCTTCCGCCAGGATGATGCAGGCGTCATTGCCCGCCTGCACGATGGCGCCGCGCAAGAGATCCGAGACCGCGATGGAGGACTTCAGCTTGGCGAACATGGTGGCGCTGCCAGACGGCGCGCCGCCCGTACGCCAGGCATATTCGCTGACCGGAAAGCTGTCTTCGAGATGAATCTTGCCGGCGTGGATGGCGTCGAACACGACGGCCATCGTCATCATCTTCGCCATGGCGGCCGGCTGAAACGGCACGTCCTCAGCCTTGCTGTAGAGCAGCGTGCCGGAGTCGAGGTCGACCAGCATCGCGTTCGCGGCCTTGCTCTCATAGGGAGCGGCGAGGCTCGCCCGTGGCAGCATTGCCGCGCCGACAATCATCAGCACGGCGCAGACAAGGCGAAGGCGGAGCGGGATCCGGTCGGAAAACATCACACAATACCGGGCGCGAGAACCAGAGCGGGAGCGGCCAGCGGCCGCCCTCTTCTGGTTAACAGGCTCGATGCGCCCCGATCAATGAAGATCGTGGTCAGCGGGTGACCAGATAGGCACCCGGCAATCCGGCGGCCTGCACCGAGCGAACGGCATCCTCGCCGCTCACCGAGCGATCGGCGAGGACCAGGCGCACCGATTGCAGGTTCTTGCCGCCGACCGTGATCGGCGTTGCCGTCACGCGGCCGAGTTCGGTGAAACGACCGGCCACGGCCTGCGCATTGGCGAGGTTCGAGAACACGCCGAGCTGGATCACCGGAACATCGGCGCTGCGTTCGGAAGCGACCCGCTCCACGGCGGCATCGAGCGCCGACTGCAGCTTGTCCTTTCCGGCTGCGCCGGCGGCCAAGTCGGAGACGGCGCGCTGCGCCGGCGAGATCGGCATATCGGCCGCATAGGAAGAACGCGCCGAGCGCCGCACCGGCGGAGCATACTCGTCCGACGTGATTGACGCCGGGATCGCTTCCGCGTCCGAAAAGCCGACGGGGCTGTTGACCGTATACGAGCCCAGCGAACGCTCGCCGTAATTGGTTCCCGCATTGGCGTCGGGCGCCGCTTCCGCGACGACCCGGCGGGTCGGCTGCCCCTCATTATAGGCAACGGCCGGATCGAAGGCGGCGCCGCCCTCGTAGAAATCAGGACGCGCCCGCGGCACGGGCACCAGGGCCGCCATGACGACGGCCGGATTGGCGCTCGGGGCGCGAAGCGCCGGAGTCGGCGCCATGGCCAGCATGGTATCGCCGGAAACGCTGCTGCCCGGGCCCTTATAGGAAGCCAGCAGCATGCGCTGGTCGTGGCCTTCCATCCGGGCCGGGCCGATATATTCGACCTTAACCTTGGCCGTGCCGTGATGCTTCATGTCGAGCACTTCGGCCGTGCGCGAGGAAAGATCCATCACGCGATCGCTGGCATAGGGGCCGCGATCGTTGACGCGGACCATGATCGAGCGGCCGTTGCGCAAGTTGGTGACGCGGGCATAGCTGGGCAGCGGCATGGTCGGGTGCGCTGCCGAAAAGCCGTCCATGTCATAGACTTCGCCATTCGCGGTGTAGCGGCCATGGAAGGCCGAGCCATACCAGGAAGCGTAGCCGACCGCTGTATAGCGCTTGTGCTCGAACGGCTTGTAGACGCGGCCCTTCACCGTATAGGGCTTGCCGACCATGTAGCGTCCGCCGCCCTGCGGCACCGGCTGGCCGTACTGGACCACGCGCGGGCTGGCTTTGACGCCATATTCCTTTTCGGAGAAATATTCCTTGCTGCGCTTGGCCGGCTTGGACGGGGCCGTGGCGCAGGAAGCGAGGAGCGCGGCAGCGGCGACGGCGGTCGCGGCTTTCAGCATCACCCTGCCCTGCGGCGCTTCCGAGCCGAACAGGCCCAGAACTCGTTTTTTTGAAATCCCCATCTCGCCTATCCGATAGCAGCAACCGTTGCATTTGTCGATTGGATCGACCGGTGCCGACGCCTTTCGGGCCAGGAAGGGGGAATGCCGCCACGCGCGCCCCGGTCCTGACATGAGATCGCATTCAGCCGGTTTGGCCTTTCCGGCTGGTTAATCAAACGTGGCCGAATTGCGTCAATTGCGCGGAACTCCAAGGACTTGGCGGGAGCGTTAATCAATCGTTCCCAATTTCGGACGCGGGACGGGTCATCCACATCTGGATCGAAGGTTGCGCTTGCATTCGCAAGCCGGGTTCAGCATTGATCCCGGATGGACCCGGACGGGTGGCCGAGTGGTTTAAGGCAGCGGTCTTGAAAACCGCCGAGGGTGCAAGCCCTCCGTGGGTTCGAATCCCACCCCGTCCGCCACCCTCGCCGATTGCCCGCTATAGCGCGATGTTCTGCGCGATAGCTACGAACACGCCGCCGATTTCCGCACCGCGCTTTCAGCCGCCGCCGCTCCGCCCGCCACCATGACAGCCGAAACGAGGCGAACCGGCGCGCTATGCGATGCCTATTGCGGCTGCAGATGCTCGGCCATGAAGTCGACGAACGCCCTCAGTTTGGGCGTGATCTGGCGGCTGGCCGGCCAGAGCACGTTGAACTGATCGATCCCCTCCACCCACCCATCCAAAATCGACACGAGACGGCCGTCAGCGATCTCGCCACGGATCGCAAAGGGCGGCAGGCAGGCAATGCCCAGCCCCTCGATCGCCAACTCGATCAGAGGATCGACCGCCGTCGCGCTCATCCGTTCGGGCAGGACAATCTTCGCCTGCCGTTCCCCGCGAGCAAGCGGCCAGGGCCGAATCTTGCCGGTACTGGGCGACCGTTGGTGAAGACACTGGTGCTGCACCAGATCGTCAGGGGTTTCCGGCACGCCACACCTTACCAGATAGTCGGGTGAGGCGACGATCTTGAGTTTGAACCTTCCGACATTGCGGCTCATCAACCGGCTGTCCGATGGTTGCCCGGTGCGAATGACGGCATCGAACCCTTCCTCCACCACGTCCACCAACCGATCGCTGAAGTCCAGGTCTAGCTGCACCTCCGGCCAAGCCTGCATGAACTTGGCCATCACCGGTGTCAGCAGCATGCCGACCAGCGGCAGACTGACCCGCAGCCTCCCTCTCGGCGTCCGATTGGATCGGGCAAGCTCGGCTTCCGCTGTCTCGACCTCTTCGAAGATGCGGCGGCAGCGTTCGAGGAACAGCCGCCCCTCTTCGGTGAGCGTCATGTTGCGGGTGTTGCGATGAAACAGGCGCACATCCAGCCGTTGTTCCAGTCGGACCACCGCTTTGCCAACCGCAGAAGCGGAAAGTCCGAGCTTGCGGCCAGCCGCCACGAAGCTGCCGGTTTCAGCCGATTGCACGAAGGCTTCGAACGCCGTGAGTTTGTCCATGCCTTGATCTCTACGGGAATTTCATTCCGTAGTCATCGGAACGGCGGCCTGTTTTTCCGCAACAAGCCGTCCGCTATCCCTTGGCCGTCCGAAACCAAGGAGACGCATATGATCCCCGCCTTCACGATCCAGCCCGCCCCAACGACTTTCATCGTCAATGTCATTCACGTTCACCCCGGTAAACAGGAGGAGGCGTTTCGGTTAATCCAGGATGTCGTCCACTATGTCGCCGAGCGGAAGCCTGGCTTTTTGTGGAGCAACCTTGCCAAGAGTTCGGATGGGTTGACGGTCGTGAATATCGAGGCGATCTCCGACCCCGGCGACGTCGAGATTTTCTTTTCCGATCCGGTATTCCTCCAAAAATTCCGCGAGTTGGACACCGTCTCGTCGAGCGAGTTTCACACCTACACCGTTGGCGACCTGGTGCTGCCGAAGGCCTCAGCGTGACGACGCAGGGCGAACGGCTGCCGGTAGCGGGGCTATGCGCACTGGCGGTCGCCGGTTTCGTCACCATCCTGACAGAGGCCCTCCCGGCTGGTCTGCTTCCGCAGATCGGGGGATCGCTGGGGGTAAGCGAGGCCATGGCGGGACAATGGATCAGTATCTACGCGCTGGGATCGCTGCTCGCAGCGATCCCGCTGACGGCAGCAACGCGAAGCTGGCGAAGGCGACCGCTCTTGCTCGGCGCCATCATCGGTTTCGCTATCGCCAATCTGATTACGGCCCTGACGACGAGTTTTATCGTCGCGATGGCGGCACGTTTCGTCGGCGGCGTATCGGCCGGCCTGCTGTGGGCGTTGCTGGCCGGCTATGCTGTTCGCATGGCGCCGCCCAGCCTCGCTGGCAGGGCCATGGCCATTGCGATGGCGGGGACGCCGTTAGCGCTCTCCATCGGCATCCCGGCCGGCACATTTATCGGCAACCTCGCCGGTTGGCGACTGACCTTCGGATTGCTCAGCGTGATCGCGTTGCTGCTCGCTGGGTGGATCATCGCGAAGGTGCCGGATTTCGCCGGCGAGCCTGAAACGCAACGCCCTTCCTTAGCCCAGGTCTTTATGGTTCCGGGTGTACGCCCGGTGCTGGCGGTGACGCTCTGTTTCGTCCTGGCCCATAACCTCCTCTACACCTACATCGCGCCACTTCTGATCAGCCATCGCATGACGGGCCAGATCGACAGTGTCCTTCTGGTTTTCGGGGGGGCCGCACTTGTCAGTATCGGTCTGACGGGCGTGTTGATCGACAAATGGCTGCAACCATTGACCTTCACCGGCATCGGCCTGTTTCTTGTGGCGGTCTTGATACTTGTGGTGACGACCGAAGCACCCGTGGCGATCTACGGGGCCGCACTTCTCTGGGGACTGGCTTTTGGCGGGTCAGCGACGCTCTTTCAGACCGCATCTGCGCGTGCTGCCGGTCCTGCAGCCGACGCGGCCCAGGCGATGATCGTCACGGCATGGAACATCGCCATTTTTGGCGGAGCCGTCATGGGCGGCGTCATCCTCGAAACCGCAGGAGCAGGTGCGTTGTCGTGGGCAGGCATCGCCCTGCTTGTCGGCGCTACCGGATCATCGCTGTGCATGGGGCGCCGCGCTGGCGCAAAACGCATGATGTGACAAAGCGCGGCGCAAGGCTTGGTCCGGACTATCGTATCATGCGGCGTTAGAGGGCTATAGCGTAGACGCCGTGCTCATCGTCGTCGGGGCGGCCCGCCAGCCTCCACCGTTGCACGCTGTGGCGCGACGGTCTGAATGATGGCTACTCAGTCGTCGCCGATTGCCGCGGGAACTTCAAAAGCAAATTTGGCTGCGATTTGCCCCCCTGAAAGAAGCGGCCGCCCTCGACCACTAAATCAAGTTGGGATGTGCTCGTCCCCCACTGTAGATTATTCAGATGAACTGCCTGCGACGATCGAGGAATTTCCTATGCTCCCGTTGGGATTGGGCCCAGACTGGCAAGGAACGCCTCCCGTTCGTGATATGAGCGCGCTTGGTGTCATGTTCACTTCTCATATGCGAGAGCATAGGTGTCGCCCGCCCGTTTGATGCCTGCGAAGCCGGGTTCCCCGAGATGCATGCCGGCGATCAGCAGCTGCTCGGCGGCGGCGCAGTCCAGCAGCTTCGTTCGTGTTTCGGCGGCGAGATGCGCATCCTGGTCGAATGCGATCGACACGTCAGGGCGCGGAACCTGAATTTGCGGGAAATGAACGATATCGCCCCAGACCAGCAGGCTCTTGTCACCTGAATCGAACCGGTAGCCGGTGTGTCCGGCTGTGTGGCCCGGAAGCGGCATCGCCGTGACACCGGGCAGCACCTCGCCGCCCTCAAAGGTGCGCAGCCGGTCGCGATATCCATCGAACACCTGACGCGCCACGAGGAAGTTGCCGCGGGCGCGCTCGGGCGCGCGGCTCAGCTTGCCGTCATCCTGCCAGAACGCGACTTCCCGATGGTGGGCGACAAGCTCGGCGTTCGGGAAGACGGCTGCTCCTGAAGCGTCCATCAGCCCGCCGACATGATCGGGATGGGCGTGCGTCAGCAGGATCGCGTCGATCTCGCAAGGCTGGATGCCGGCAAGCAGCAGATTGGTTTTCAGTCGGCCGCCCCACTGCTTGAAACCACCCCCTCCGGCATCGATCAGGACGGTGTGACCGCCTCCGCGCACAAGGTAGCAGTTGATATGGATCGAGGTATGATCCGTTATCCCCGCAATTTCCTGCAAACGGGTGGCATCGGCCGGGTCGATATTCGCGAGGAAATCGAAACTGGCGTGGAGATAGCCATCGCTGACGGCGGTGATTGTTAAGTCACCGAACTGTTGTGTGGGAGATGTAAGATTAGACATCGGTTTCTCCAGGCATCCGCTCAATTTCGCGCGTGGATGCTCGACGTTTCATAGCCAAAGCAGCGAATGCGCGCGGTGAGGCCGGTATTGCGCCTTATGGCGTTGTCCAGCCCCTCCATGAACCGCTCCATGACCGGCGGCGTCCGAAAGGGCTCAAGGCGATATTGGATTTCTGCAAAGGCGGGGTGTCCCCGGCCGTGCCGGACAGCGACATAGACGATATGCACGTTCGCCAATGCGGCCCGGAGAACGCCGGTGCAGAGTTCGGTGCATTGCTCCGTGAGGTCAGCCAGAGCTTCGTCCGGCGGCATCTTGTCCGCCGGAATGTATATCGTGACATTCGGCATCGGTACTACCGCGCTTTCCCGACAGCGGCGTCAACGTCATTCGTCAACTGCGCCGTCATCGGCGCATAGACATGGACGCCCTCCGGAAGATGTTCGATGTCAGGCACATTGCCGCGGCCGACCTTGGCGAGCCAGCGGTGTTCCGGGAACTTCTCCATAGCGACCGCCTGCATCGCATAAGGGGTGAGACCAAACCCGATCAGAGGTTCGGGGCCTGTTGCGCTCAACGCCAGATATTCGCCCTCACCAATGGCCGGCGCGCGGTCGATCCCGCCATAGAGGTTCCGGTGCCAGTCGGTGATGTGCTGTTGCCAGCGCGCGAAATTGCCGCCGCCCTTATGGCGGTATTCCTCGCCCGTTAGTATGTCGAGGCCATCTATCGAATGAAGGGCGAGATAGACCGGGCAGCCACCGCTCAGCGCCTTGAAACGCTGCGAGGTATGGAAGCCGCTCACCGAAATGAGGGCTGGCAGCTTGTCCAGGCTGTAAAAGTCGTTCCATTCCGCTTCGCTGCCGGGATCGGCAAAGCTGCATTCCACCGTATAGATCATCGCGCCACCTTCGACCGGAAGAGTGTCCTTCCAGTCTTGTCTATCGTTGATATCTTCTCACGATAGACTGCAAACCCGTGCCTATATATCGACAAGGGGTCATGCTTCAGTGATCTAATATCAAGGTGGCGGCAAATCGAATGCCGAACCATCCTGTCAGGAACCGTCAATGCGCCGCAAGATTCCCAGCAATTCCGCACTCATGGCGTTCGAGGCATCGGCGCGTCATGGCAGCTTCGCCCGCGCGGCCGACGAACTGGCCCTGACCGAAGGGGCGATCAGCCGCCAGATAGGCCGGCTGGAAGCCTTCCTCGGCGTCACGCTGTTCGAGCGGATCGGCAATCGCGTGCGGCTTTTGCCGAATGGAGCGCGCTATGCGGTTCAGGTGCGCGAGACACTCGACCGGCTGGAGCGTGACAGTCAATATCTTATGGGGCAGCCGAGCGACGGCGCGAGCCTCGACATCGCAATCCTGCCGACGTTCGCCACGCGTTGGCTCATCCCGCGTCTGAAGCCGTTCCAGGAGCGGCATCCGCATATCACCCTGCATCTTGCGGAACGGATGGAGCCATTCGTTCTCACCGGCAGCGGCTTCGACGCCGCCATCCATTTTGAGCATCCTGCCTGGACGGGAATGCGGACACACCGCTTGCTGCATGAGGTGCTAGTTCCGGTCTGCCATCCGGCGCTGATCAGGGACCGAGACCCTGCGGCAGCCCTCGATGCGCTGCCGCGGCTCCATCGCCGCCAGAACCCGGACGCCTGGCAACGCTATGCGGAAGAAACCGGGATCGTGCTGACCCATCCTGCGGTTGGTGCCCGTTACGATCTTCACTCCATGCAAATCGAAGCCGCGTTGGCCGGTCTCGGCGTCGCGCTGGTGCCGCGCCTCTATATCGAAACCGAGTTGGCGGAGGGGCAACTGGTCGCGCCTTGGCCTGATGGGGAGTCGATCTCCAAGACCTTCTGCCTCATCCTGCCGGAGCCGATCCGACTGAGTGAGGGTCCGATACAGCTTTTTGCAAATTGGTTGCTGAAGGAAGCGCGATCTTCAAATCCAACGCCTTGAGGTCAACCGCAGCCCAAGGCCCGCAGGCGGACAGATTAGGACACAAATCCCTCTGCCCATATCGTGAAGTCTTCGTCGCATCCGTGCATCATAGGGCTTAGCGAACACATAGTTCTCTTCTTGGTCGCTCTTGGCCCGCCATTGCGCAATTCCCGCCCCTGTCCACTATCCCATCGGACGATATACACCCGCCACAGATTGCCACGCGGGCTCTCCAGGCGAGACCGGTAGCGATGCGCGCCGACGCTTCGACTCCCGTTCCGTAGACTATCTTCCCAGCCAGATCCCGGGGTTGCATCCGTGAGGCGTTCTGTTGCCAACTGGAGGGCTTGTCCTTTCACGCGGAATGGAGCCGTCAGACCCATGCCTGCTTCTGCCAGCATGTTCGCCCAGTCGTTCTTCCACGGCACCCGGGCCGACCTGAGCCCGGGCGACCATATTGTCGTCGGGTACCAGTCCAACTTCGCAGACGGCGAGCGTCTGTCCTGGGTGTACTTCGCCGGGACGCTGGACGCGGCGATCTGGGGCGCCGAACTCGCTGTCGGCGACGGGGCGGAACGCATCTACGTCGTCGAGCCGACCGGGCCGGTCATGGATGACCCCAACCTCACCGACAAGAAGTTTCCCGGCAATCCGACCCTCTCCTATCGGTCCCGTGATCCGCTGCGGGTGATTGGCGAAGTGACCAAGTGGCAGGGCCATTCGGCCGAGCGGTTGCAGCAGATGAGAGACGGCCTAGCCCGCCTGAAGGCTGAAGGATCCGGCGAGATCATCGACTGAACAGGGTTGTCCCTACCCTGTCAGGTGGCCGTCCTAGACTGCTTTCGTTCGGCGACATCTTGTGATCTCGGGGGCCGGGAAGATGCAGGCGGGTAAGCCCGCCAGGAAAGATCACCAGACGAGAAACGCGATCGACGCGAGGGCCATGACGAAGGTGGCGAGCCAGCCGACGAGGAACATCGGCCTCGGCAAGGTGAGCCTTCCCATGATGCGCGGGTTCATCGCGATGATCATCATCACGGCCATCAAGGGCGCAGCCAGCAGGCCGTTCACCACCGCGCTCCAGTAAAGCGCCTTTATCGGATCGATCGAAGTGAAGTTCAGCGCGACGCCGCCCAGCGTCGCCACGGCGATGGTCGCGTAGAAGGCCTTGGCCTCCCGGAGGCGCCGGTCCAGCCCCTCGCGCCAGCCGAAGAGCTCGGAGACGCCATAGGCCGCGGATCCCGCCAGCACCGGCACGGCCAGCATGCCCGTCGCCACGATCCCTAAGGCGAAGATCGCGAAGGTGAATACGCCGGCGATGGGGCGCAGCGCCTCGGCCGCTTGCGACGAAGTCTGGATCTCGGTCACGCCGTTGGCGTGCAGCGTCGCCGCCGTGGCGAAGATGATGCACAGCGCGATGGCGTTGGAGATGCCCATGCCGACCAGCGTATCGGTGCGAATGCGGGCAAGCTCCGGCCCGGCTTCGCGTGGCGCAATGCAGAGCGGCTTGACGTGGCGCCGATGCAGTTCCTCGACCTCCTGCCCGGCCTGCCAGAAGAAGAGATAGGGGCTGATCGTCGTGCCGAGCACGGCGACCACGGCCATGGCCTGATCGGCCTTGAAGGTCAGATGCGGAACCAGCGTGCCGTAAAGCGCCTGGTCCCACGGGACATGCACCGCAAAGACCACCGCGACATAGGTGAACAGAGACAGCGTCGCCCATTTCAGGATCGCGGCATAGCGGGCGTAGCTGAGGAAGGTTTCGAGCAGGATGCACGCTACGCCGAACAGCACCGCGTAAAGCCGCTCCGGGCCGCCGATCAGCAAACCCAATGCCGCGGCCATGGCGCCGATATCGGCGCCGAGATTGATGACATTGGCGATGACGAGAAGCAGAACCACGCCGCGCAGCAGCCAGGGTGAATAGTGGCGACGCAGATTCTGGGCAATGCCGACACCCGTCACGCAGCCAATCCTGGCGCTGATCGCCTGGATGACGGCCATGAGCGGGAAGCTGAACAGCATCGTCCAGGCAAGGCCGAAGCCGAACTGCGCGCCAACCTGGCTGTAGGTGGCGATCCCGCTCGGGTCGTCGTCGGCCGCTCCCGTGACCAATCCCGGGCCCAGCGAGCGCAAGACGCGTTCCGGGCCCTTGCCGGCTTGGCCAGGGAGCGGTTCATCTGGGTGCCTGGCCTGCGTCATCCGACTTCTCCGGGCTGGCCTTTGGCCTTGTGGCTGCGCCGCCCTCTTCATAGACTGTCGCGCGGACGTCCGACATAGCCGTATTCGCGCCGTCGCATCGCATCTCGCGCCTTGCCGACGGCGGAGTGAAACCAAGGAACAAGACGATGTCCCAAGACCGGCCCCGCCGCCCCCAGGACCCCTTCGCCGCCGCGGAGGCGGTGTTCGCCAAGAAGAAGCCGAGCGCACCGGATATCAAGACGAACGCGCTCCCGAATGTGCGGGAACAGGTCTCGCTCCGGATCGATCGCGACGTGCTCGAGCATTTCCAGGCTGAAGGTCCCGGCTGGCAAGATCGAATGAACGACGCTCTGCGCGCGGCTGCCATGGCCGATGGGTTGGGCGCGGGAGCGAACGACAGCGAGTCCTGATCCTAGCCGCACCGGCTATCGCCTCGAATATCTCAGGTCGAACGCCGCAGGCGCTCATACGCGCCAAGGACTGTCACAGGCGGTGCTTTGTGCACCCCGCCCCGCAAGCATTGATCCTGACCACGCGCCGGGCGCCGCCGACGCGAACGCGCCACCCGGCCTGCGCGCAGGATCCTCCAGGCTGGGCACCTCCTCCCCCGCCGAGCTGACGCCGAGGAAAATCTGCAGACAAATGCGGTGACAACGTCTGGAACCAAATTCCCAGAGTGAAGTTGTTCATTCGATATGTCTAACAGAGCAATCCCGCTGATAGGCAGCTCAACCCGGCAGGATTATCCACGCGATATTCTGCGCCGATATTGAACCGGAGGAAAAAATGAACAGCTTCAAGCATATTCTCGCCGCCAGTGCGGTGGCTATTCTCTTTGCGTCGCCGGCATTCGCTCAGGATGCACCGAGTGCACCGACCACCCCGACGGCGCCGGCCGCCAGTTCCAATCCGGGCGGCACGACGAGCGGCACCGATTCCCAGGTCCAGATCAAGGACGAGGATGTCTTCGGCTATGACATCACGATGGGCGCTGCCAATCTGACCCCGGAACAGCTGCAGGCTGCCAAGAACACCTGCAATCAGAACGTGACGGCAGAGCCGCTGCGTTACTCGGCTGCAGTGAAGACGTTCTGCACGTCGATCCAGTAATTCGCGTTCGACGAAGTTAGTTGCGAAGCCCTGCCTCTGGCGGGGCTTCGTCGTTTTGTATTTGACCGAAACGAGCGCGCCGAACGGCTTACACTCAGATCGAAGGTCTAAGCCTTTCGATTCAAGGTTTGTTTTTGGCGGGCGCGTGGATCGGCATCGATACAATCGCGCGGAGACCGGGCGCATTGTCCACATAGCTGATTTGGCCGCGCAACTGGTCGATGAGAGCCCCCAACATACGCGATCCGAAGCCCGTGCCTTTCGTAACCTCGCTCTTGCCCTCACCATGGTCAGAAACGACGATGCGCAAGGTGTCGCGGTGTTGTTCGATGGCGACCGTCAGCGGCCCCGGCGCCCCGCCATAGGCATATTTGGTGGCATTGGTCATAAGCTCATTGACGATCAGGCCGATGCTGATGGCCCGATCGGTGGTGACGAGCACAGGCGCGAAGTCCAGGGTGATGTGACTGGCCCAATTCTTGTCCATCGCCGTCAGGATCTCGGTGCAAAGCTCACCCAGATAGCGAGAAAGATCGATGATCGAGATGCTGTCGGCCTGGTATAGCCGTCGATAGACGAGGCTTACCGCGGTGAGCCGGCGCTCCGCCTCCTCGAGCTGCGTCTTCACGTCCGCGCTGGCGCCACGACGCTGCATTCGAAGAAAGCTCGACACCAGGGACAGGCTATTCTGCACCCTATGATTGACCTCCTGCAGCAGAAAGTCCTTCTGCGACAGCAGGGTTTCATTCTCGCGTAGCGTCACCGTCAGTTCGCGGTTCAGGCGTCGAAGGCGCTGGTTGTTGCGGTTGTCGAGCAAGTGGCGGACCAGGCGGGTGCAGGACTCCACCTCCGCAAGACTCCATTCGCGCGAGCGCCCGTGCACGCTTTCCGCCCAAGCCTCGAACGAGGCGCGGGGCATCAAAGTGGCCCCGGGCGCCAGCTTTACATTCTCATGCGGATTGCCGGCCCATTTCACGGTCTGAAGCTGCTCGGCGCGGAACCACATCAGCACGATGGGTTCCTCTGCGGACACGACAGAGGCCAGAAGTCCGCTCGCCATGTCACGATGATTGCTGGCGGCGGGGAGTTCCCGGCTCAGTTCATTAGTGACCCATGGACCAGGAACACCCCGGCTGAGCGCTACCTTGGCCACGCCTTCCACGTCGATCGCAGCTGGGCATTCGCCATGCACGAACAGGCTGGTGCCGCAAAGCGCGGCAAAGCCATCAGCCTGCAGCAGCTTCGCCAGCTGTCCGCCGGATCGATTCAGGAAGTCCGACAGGGCATCGTCGCTTCCAAGCTCAGCGAGAATAACATCTTCCTGCGAGCGCAGACGGATCCGCTCTCGATACAGCTCATTCTCCTCGCGAGCCTTGATCTGTCGCGAAAGGCTCGCCGCCAGCGCCTGGCAGGCCAGTCGGGTCGTGAGGGTCAACGACCGGGGCTCGTTGTGGTGACAGGCGACCAGCCCCCACAGCACGCCGTCCATGACGATGGACATCGAGGCAGAGGCCGCGACCCCCATGTTCTTGAGGTACTGGATATGGATCGGCGAGACGCTGCGCAGCGTGGAGTCGCTGAGGTCGATCATGGCGAGCCCCGGGTCGATCCCGACGATCGGGACGGGGGTATAATTCACATCGGCAATGACGCGCACCGGATTGCGAACGTAAAGGGCCCTCGCCTGGCGCGGTATGTCCGAGGCGGGAAAGTGGTGATTCATGAAGCTCGAGACGTCACCGGAGAGGCTCTCGCCGACCACGACCCCCGCCTCGTCATCGATGAAGCGGTACACCATCACGCGACTGTAGCCGGTGAGGCCCTGAAATGCCTTGGCTGCCTGCTGGCACAACTCGTTGAGCGACGAGGACCGCTCGAACGTGCCACCTACGACCTGCAGCTCCGCGAGGAACCACGCGTCCAGGCTGGGACGGGAACCCTTGTCGGTCACTTCGACGACGAGATGGTCGCCGGTGCGAAAGGCGACGGCATCCATCGTTGTTCCCGCGAAAGAAACGTCGCCGATGACCTTGGCGCCAGCGGAGGGAAACATGTCGGGCGAGACGTTGGCGCCGAAATCGATAACTGCATCCAGGGAAAGGCCGACGACACGGCTGTCGACGCGGTAGTCCTTTCGCCCTGCGTAGCCCACGATCAATTTCGAGGAAACATCCGCGATCAACATGAAGCCCTGAGGCTGAATTGAACCCGGAATATGAATCGGTTCCGCGTCGCAACTGACGATTTCGATAGTCAAATCCCGTAAGGTCCTGTGCTTGCAGATTTTGAAACTCTATTCACCAACGAAAATGGCGAAGAGAAGTTCAAATGAGACGAAATTGACTGCAGTGCTCTATTCGCAACCGTAGGCGGATTGTCACAATCCTGGATGATGACATTCACCCAAACTCCCGCCTGACGCGTTGTCATAACGTGAGATCGACCGAATAACGCGTTCTGATAACTCAGAAATCGGCGTGAAGGGTCTGCAACTGCGGCAGGCCGACCAGGTCGACGCCGAGGCGGCGGGCAAGCGCGGCGAAGGCTTCCGTTTCGATCAGACGGCGATAGGGAGTTTCGGGAAAGACGATGCCGGCGCGATGGACGTTGGCATCAACCAGAAGCATCGTTCCGCCGACTGACTCCAGGGGTACACGACGCAGATAGCGAAGGTCGTGCATGTAGAGCCGCAGATGATGCGCGGGCGGTTGGTAGAGGCCATCATGGACATGCTTGATCCACTGGTGGTCTTCCGGCTCGCCGACCGAGATCCACGCATTCTGATCGAAGCTCGGGCCACCCGCCTTCCGCACGGAATCCGGATGCACGACGCGGGCCCGTTCGGCCAGCAGTCGCTTCAGCGTATCCGTGGGGAAATCGATGATATCCGCGTCGATCCACAGCACCCAGTCTTCCGCCTGCAGCCCATCCCGCAGCAGCAGGTTCCGTGCCCTGGCGATACGGCTGCGCCGCTCTCGCTGAAGCGCGACGCTCCAGCGGGGGCCCTGCCCGCGAATGGCGAAATCCTGCTCCAGCAGCGTGGCACGGCGAAAACGGCCGTGGCTGTTCTCCTCCAGAAAGGCCTTGATCCGGGCGAGGCTATCATCGGTCGAATTGCCGACCAAAAGAGCGATGGAGAGGCGTTCCGGCGGAAAATCCAGCGCAAGGATCCGCGCGAACAGCGCATCGAGCGTCTGCGCGGCGTTCCGCACGGGGATGGCGATCAGGACGGAGCCATTGGCAGGCGCATTCCGGGCCAGAGTGACGCGATCGACGGCATCCTCGCGCAAGGCGGGGCTTTGTGCGCGGCGCTCCCGCCATCGCAGGCGCGCCTTGCGCAGCGCCGTCTTGATCCGGACGCTTCGCGACAGCGGCTTTTCGTCGGGGATCCAGGTGTGACACCAGTGATGCTGCGCCAGCGCGGGAACCGCATCGTTCCGATCGGCGCAGAGCCGGCCATATTTGTCATGCGGCGAGAACATATAGCCCGGTATGACATCGGGCCGGATGCGCACGCTGGCCGCGTCGACCGCCCCTGTCAGCAGGAACGGTCCGGTCGCGTCGAGCGGATCGAGCGCGTGCCGGCAATGAACCGCCAGATCGACCACGACATCCCAGAAAGGGTGTCGGGCGGGCGAAACCATGACGGCGTTCGAAACGATCCGCGTCGTCAGCCCCCGCACGACCGCCGGCTTTTCTGCCAGATGGCTGCGGGGCTCCTCGGCGAAGAGCGGCCGGTCCTGCTGCAGCAGGACGTCGAAGGATCGCAGCGCCTCCGCATCGAGATCGGCATAGACGCCGCCATGACTGCGCAGGACCAAATAGCGGCCGAGATCGGCGCGCTGGATAGCTCGTGAATAGCCGAAGTACTGCTCGGCCAGATGCGGATATTCCTGCCGCACCAGCGCGGCCAGGTCCTCATCCGTCCAAAGCCTGATCTCCCAGCCCGGATGCAATCGCGGCCAACTGGCGACATAGGCTTGCAGGGATGGCGGGATGTCCCGGTCGCGCCAGGTCTGGTGAATGATCCTGGGTATCATCGCGTGGGCACGGCTTCGATGGCGGCTAGGACGGCCTGGTCGATCCGCTCCGGTCCGAAGCGGTCCCATGCGGTGGCGTGGGCCTGGGTGCGAAGGGCCGAGCGGCGAGCCGGATCCTGCCAGAGGGCGGTGATGAGATCGGCCAGTCCGCTGTCGCTCTCGGCAAGCAGAATGTCATGGCCGTGGCGGAGGCCGAGGCCCTCGGCCGCCAAGGGGGTCGCGACAACCGGAACGCCCCACGCCATTGCCTCGATGATCTTGAAACGGGTGCCGCCGCCACTGCGCAACGGCACGACCGTCATATGCGCGCCGCGCAGCAACGGGGCCAGATCGTCGGGATTGGCAACGATCTGGACACTGCCCGATGCCAGACGCCGGACCTTGCGAGCCGGGTTTCGTCCAGCCAGCGTGACGTGCGCCTGGGCCAGGCTGCGCAGCACTCTCGGCAAGATCCGGCGGGCGAGGGAGCGGCAGGCCACGACGTTCGGCGTATAGCCGAGATGACCGATGAAGAGGAGTTCCGGCCCAGCGGCATCCGGCTCGGACGGCAATCGTCGCGGCGCGGCGCCGGCGCGCGGCAGCCCGTTCGGAACGATGGAGACCGGACCGAGGCCCCGTTTCCCGAGGCGCGCCGCGTCCTCCCCGGAGCAGACCCACACGGCGTCGACGCTGGCCACGACCTGCGCCTCAAGCGCGGCGATCATCCGCTGTTCGCGCCGGCGCTTCGCGCCGAACCAATCGCGCTTCTGGCGGATCTGGCCGGCGAGATCGGATTCGACATTGTGCAGGTCGAGAACCAGCCGCGCCCCGCATTGCCGCAGCATCGGCAGGAACGGATGCAGGCCCAGATGCTCTACCACGATCAGGTCCGGCCGGAACTCTTGGACGACACGCTCCAGAGCCTCGATCCTGCGGGGATCGATGGCGAGATCGATGGACGCGCTTCCCGGCGGCAGGCGATACAACGCCTCCGCATCGCTGCCGAGATGGCTCGTCGTAACCCTCGCAACGTCGGTAACGCCCTCGCTGCCGGCGATCACGGAGACGAGTCGCACTTCGCCAAGCTGGGCTGCCGCGGAGGCATTCTGCCAGTTGCGCAGATCAGCGCCCGTCACCGCAGGGAAGGCCGGATGAGCCGTGAGGAACAGGCACTGCATCATCTTGGGACGTTGCTGCCAAAGCGACGGCGCAGCGCGAGCTTCAGCCGAAACCGCAGCCAGCGATAGGCATCGGCCCGCGTCTTCGGGGCTTTTCGTGCAACGGTCAAAAAGTGCCCCGCCTCAACCAGTTCGCCACGCCGCATGTGAATCCGCGCCACCCGGATCGCCATGAAGGCCTCTCGCTGCCGCAAGGCCGTACGAGAAATCCCGCGACTCTCAAGAGCCAGCAGACTCTCGCGCCATCGGCCGAAGCTGCTGCGCGATTCATGCACGAGCCGATCATCGGACCGTTGCAGGCTCACGTTATAGGTCATTACCGCAACGTCAATGATGGCGGTTCGGCAACTCGCCAGGAGCGCCGCCCAAAACAGCGTGTCTTCGTCATAGGCAAGCGAGTCCGGAAAGCGCAAATTCTCCAGCGCGTCTCGCCGGATAAGGCTGCAGCCCATGACAATGACGACGGCTCGATCCGCCAGATACTGCTCCGGCGAGAGCTTTTCGTCCCGGTGGACGAAGCGGTCTCGTGCGCGGCCCTCCCGCTGGATGAAATAGGAACCGAGCACGAGTTCTGGCGCTGAGGGCCCCTCGCCCGCCTCCACCATGGCGCGCAGCCCGCCCGCCTCATGGACGTCGTCCGCGTCCAGGAAATACACCCACTTCCCCGAAGCCTGCGAAAGGCCGTGGTTGCGGGCAGCCCCGGCATCGAGGCAACGAATGGAGCGCACGACGATGGGGAGATCGAGCTCGACGGCACAGGCCTGGACCACGGACACCGTTTCATCGACCGATCCGTCATTAACGACGATGCACTCGAGAATGGCCGACCGTTCGCTGACGAGGGAAGCGAGGGTTCTCCGGATGGTCTTCGCTGCATTATGAGCGGGTATGACGACACTCACGCAACCATGCGTAAATGCCGATAAGGGATTGACCAACATACGATTCTTGCAGTGCACCAAAACTCAAACGGACTGCGCCTCATACCAAGTCGATCCCGCTAGGGAAACAAGGCAGCTGCCCCTCCGGCAAGTATTCGGTCACTTTTTCGTCGTGCTGCCCCACCCAACGTTGCCCTGGAGCAAGGCAACTCGGCAGGGTAGCGCCTTCCGGTCCGCTGGAGCTGTCGATGGACGTCGTGCCTCTGGCTGGCAGCGACCGACGCGATCGAGCTTTCGTCCAAGGCTATCGGTTGACCTGCCCTTGACCCTATTTTGGGGCGCGCCTAAACGTGCGATGCGGATGACGGCTCCGTCTGCCGGAGTGCGCACCGCCGGAATGACGCCGTCAAGTCGTCGCGTTGACGGACCCGACGCGCAGCATGAGGAGCCTGCCTTGCCACGCGCCGACGAATTCAAGGCTGCTCTCCTCGCCGAAGGCATCGATCCGGCCATAGCTGAGGCGGCGGCGGAACTGCCGCCACTGAAGATCAGCACGCCGGAAGAAATCGCCGCCCGTCGGGCCGAGCGACGCGAGCGCATCGCGCGCGAGAAGGCTGAGGGGACGCGCAACGCCGACGGCTCGAAGGTCGAACCGTAAGCCTTTGCAGGAGGGCAGGATGCGCGCCCTTATGCGGCTATATATGCGCCGCCCCCGTCGCAACGTCTCGTTTTAAGTCAGAGTTTCCGCAGCGTCGCGACATCGGTCGGGCCGATATACCAGTCCCGCGCATGCACCTCCTCGAACACGACCCAGACGTCGTTGTCGCTCAGGCCGGTAGCTTCCCGGATCGCTTCGGTCACCTTGGCTGCGATCGCGGCCTTCTTGCCCTCGGGGTCGCTGGCGATGACTTCCTTGACGAGGCGGATGTTGACGAACGGCATGCTTCTCTCCCATGACGGCAATATTGCCCAGGCGGCAAGGCATCCTTGATCGCGCCCCGTCCGCGTGACGCCAATCTGCAATCCCTGCCCGATCTTCGCCAGCCCTTCCTTGCAGCAACCCTATGCGAAGGGCGTAGACGATCCCCGCGAGTACATCCCATGGTTGCAGCTCTCGACAGGAGGGCTGAATCGGCCGTCGATTGTCACGCGCCTATCGTGCTCCTGCCGTGGAGGGATCGTCCTCCGACTTCTTCTCCCGGCCTGCCTCATTCCGCGCAGCAGCCCGATGAAGGAGCCGGCTCATGTCGATCGGCGGCATTCCGCTCGCGTCCGCATTTCTGTGTTGCGTCGCCCTGGTCGCTACGTTGCGCTCGATCGCGCCACGCCTGGGGCTGCTCGACGCGCCCACCGCGCGAAAGGTTCATCACGGCCACGTACCCGTCTGCGGCGGCCTAGCCATGTTTGGCGCCCTGCTCGCCGCCCTGGCCATCCGCCAAGGACTGCAGCCGCCCGGCGGCAGCCTGGGACACAGCATGCTTCCGCTGGCCGGCACGCTTGGAATGCTGGTCGCCATCGGGTTCGTCGACGACCGCTGGGGGATGGGGGCGGTGACGAAGCTATCGCTTCAGGTCATCGCGGTCAGCCTTCTTCTCGGCGCTGGGGGAGATACCTATGGCAATGGCCTCCTCCACCTTCCCGCCGCCATGCCGGGCCGCGACTGGATTGCAACCGCCATCACGCTGCTGTTCATCGTCGGTCTGATCAATGCCTACAACATGATCGACGGGCTGGATGGTCTCGCGGGCGCGCTGGCTGCGGTCACGCTGATCGGGCTGGCGGTCGCGGGAAGGCTGGCGGGGCATGCGAGCCTTGTCGATGACAGCCTGCTCCTTCTTGCCGTGGTGCTGGGGTTCCTGGTCTTCAACCTGCGCCGGCCCGGCCTGCGGCGGGCGCTCGCCTTCATGGGGGACGCCGGCAGCATGATGCTGGGATGTGCCATTGCCGCTCTCATTGTCGAGCTCGCGTCGCATTCCCCGATGACGGAGGGCGGGTTTGAGAGGATCCCCTCCCTGCTCTGGCTGGTCGCCATCCCGGTGATCGATACCGCCAGCCTCATGATCCGCCGGCCGCTTGCCGGTCGAAGCCCGATGGCCGCCGACCGCGAGCATCTGCATCACCTGCTGCTCGATTCCGGCCTGTCACCGGCCCAAACCACCATGGTTCTAGCCGGGACCGCCGCTCTTCTCGCGATGGTCGGCGTTGCGGGATTGATGCTTCGGGTGCCCCCGGCCTTGATGGCCGCCGGCCTGGCCCTTCCCGCGTTGGCGCACTGCGCGCTGGTCTGGAACTGCGCGCACCGGCGCCGGGAGACGGCTCAGGCGCTGGTCCTGTCGTCCGAGCCCGCGGAATAGCGGAGGCGAGCCTCTACGCTGGCCTTGGTTTCCTCGGCCGCGATCGCCTGCAACAGGGAAAGCCAAGCCGACACGGCCCGCGACCGCAGATGATCCCTCTCAAAGGCTTCCCGCGCACGACGCCCCATTGCCTCGCGCGCAGGGCGGTCCCGCTGCATGTCGACGATCCGTGACGCCAAGGTCCTGCCCTCGCCGATCGCGACGCTATGGCCGATGCCATGCGACCGCAGCACGGTCGCGACCTCCCCGTCCCCAGCCCCGACGAAGAGCACGGGCCGCGCGACGGCCATGATGCCGTAGAGCTTGCTCGGCACGACGTAGGGCTCGAGCGATGGCCGCAGTGAGACCAGATGAACATCGGCAACCGAAAGGCTCTCCGCCAGCCGCTCGCGCGGCTGCAAGGGCTGCAGTTGGACATTGGCGAGCCCGCGCCGCGCAATTTCCTGCTCGATCCCCAGGCGACCATGACCGCCGCCGACGAGCAGGAAACGGATATGCGGATCGTCCCGCAGATGTTCGGCCGCATCCAGCACGGTGTCGAACTCATGGGCGCGGCCGAAATTGCCGGAATAGCCAACGACAAAAGCGGCCTCATCGCCAAAGCCCCATTCGTGGCGCAGGCGATTGTCGACCGGCGCGATCGGCCGGATCTCGTCTTCTTCCGACCAGTAGGGAATGAGCGCCACGGCGTCCTCGGCAATCCCGCGCCCGTTCAGGACTCGCGCCATCGCCGCCGTCGGCACAACGTTGCGGATGGCGCGATGGAGGGACCAGTCCCGCCCGGCCAGGCTCAGACGGGCGAGCCGCCCCTGCCGCGCGACCAGCCCGAGCTCGATCGCGACCTCCGGAAACACATCGTGCAGCCAGTTCACCAGCCGACCGCGTCGCAACGCCGTCGCCGCGGCGACGGACACGGAAAGCAAGGGCGGATCGGTGCAGGCGATGACGATCTCGCCACGTCGGACGTGCTTGAGGCACCAGAGCGCGGCGCTGGCGTGAAAGCTCGCATAGTCCGCTGCCCGCCCGGTTAGCCGCGCACGGCCAAAGCGCGATGTGCCGATCCGGTTCACCTTGACGCCCCCGATCGTCTCGGTGCCCGGCAGGGCGGCATCGGGATCATCGTGGCGATGTCGGCTGGTCAGGATCTCGACCGCAACGCCGGCTGAGGCCAGACCGAGGGCCAGGCTGGAAACCATCCGGCTGGTTGCCGATTCGTCGGGGTGGAAATAGCGGTTGACCAGCACGATGCGCATCGGACCCAATACCTCCAGAGCCAGGGTCCGATAACGTTCCTCGCGGCCGGCCGCACGGCAAGGCGCGAGAAGGCGTCGAGTGCGAGTTCGTCCGGGCGAGCCTCCCTATCCGTATGGCGTAGCGCCGCCTATGCGCATCGGCCGCTCCGCCTCGATTGGCCAGGGATCGAGCCTATGTCCTGTCCCCATGGCTAGGCGGCGACAGTTTTCGTGTCTCGTATAGTTCCGTCATGAAACGGACGGGGCAAGAACATGGGCGCGAAGAAAGCTCTGATCGTCGGGGTGACCGGCCAGGACGGGGCCTATCTGGCCGAACTGCTTCTCGAAAAGGGTTACGAGGTGCATGGCATCAAGCGCCGATCCTCGTCCTTCAACACCCAGCGGATCGATCATCTCTACCAGGACCCGCATGGCCCGGAGCCCGTCCGGCTTCATCTGCATTTCGGCGAATTGACCGACGCGACGAACCTCTGCCGGATCATTCATGAGGTGGAGCCAGACGAGATCTATAATCTCGGCGCGCAGAGCCACGTCCAGGTCTCGTTCGAGACCCCGGAATATACCGCCAATGCCGATGCGCTCGGCACGCTTCGCCTTCTCGAAGCTATGCGGATCGCGGGCATCGCCGGGCACTGCCGTTTCTACCAAGCGTCCACGTCAGAACTGTTCGGCGGCAGCCAGACAGCGCCGCAGCACGAGACGACTCCCTTCGCACCGCGCAGTCCCTACGCGGCGGCCAAGCTTTACGCCTACTGGATTACGGTGAACTACCGCGAGGCTTATGGTATTCACGCGTCGAACGGCATCCTGTTCAATCACGAGAGCCCGCTGCGCGGCGAAACCTTCGTAACCCGCAAGATCACGCGCGGCGTCGCCGCCATAGCGCATGGCCTCCAGAAGACCATCCATCTCGGCAATCTGGATGCCCGGCGCGACTGGGGTCATGCCCGCGACTATGTCGATGGCATGTGGCGCATCGTGCAGCAGCCAAAGGCTGACGATTTTGTCCTAGCGACGGGCGAAACGCACACCGTGCGCGAATTCGTCGAGCGCGCCTTCGGAGAGATCGGCCGTTCCATCGATTGGAGCGGCGAAGGTGTGGCGGAGAAAGGCCGCGACGCCAGCAATGGCGCGACGCTGATCGAGATCGATCCACGTTATTTCCGTCCGACCGAGGTCGACCTGCTCCTTGGCGACCCCGCCAAGGCGCGGCAGCAATTGGGGTGGACCCATACGGCGTCGTTCCAGGACCTGATCGCCGACATGGTACAATCGGACCTGCAGGCTGTTCTGCGCGAGGTTGGCCGCAATGACCGATACGCATGAAGCAGACCCTTTCGAGCTCGCCGGCAAGCGGATCTGGGTGGCGGGCCATCGCGGCATGGTCGGTTCGGCGCTCGTTCGCCGGTTGCGGCGCGAACCCTGCGAGATCCTGACCGTCACCAGTGCCGAGCTCGATCTCCGTCGCCAATCCGCGACCGAGGCCTGGATCGACGCCAACGCACCCGATGCGATCGTCATTGCCGCGGCGCGGGTCGGCGGCATCGTCGCCAATGCGACCCATCCGGCGCCGTTCATCTATGACAACCTCGCCATCGCCACCCACATCATCGAGGGCGCGCGACGGGCAGGCGTCGAAAAGCTGCTCTATCTCGGCTCCAGCTGCATGTATCCGCGCGAGGCGATCCAGCCCATGCGCGAAACGGCGCTGCTCTCCGGGCCGCTCGAGCCGACCAACGAGCCCTATGCCGTCGCCAAGATTGCCGGGCTCAAACTCGCAGAGAGCTATCACCGCGAGTATGGGTGCCGGTTCATCACGGCCGTGCCGCCCAATCTCTATGGCCCCAACGACAATTACGACCCGGACAGCTCGCATGTCTTGGCTGCGCTGATCCGCCGGTTCCATCTGGCCAAGCTGGACGGATCGCCCAGCGTGACCATCTGGGGCACGGGGCTGCCGATGCGCGAGTTTCTGCATGTCGACGATCTCGCGGACGCCTGCGTCCTGTTGCTCCGGCGATATGAGGCGCCGGAACTGATCAATGTAGGCTCGGGCCAGGAAATCTCGATCTATGACCTGGCGGCTCTAATCGCCGACATCACCGGCTACTCCGGCAAGATCCTGACCGATCTCGACAAGCCGGATGGCGCGCCTCGCAAGCTGATGGACAGCAGCCGGCTCGCCTCGCTCGGGTGGCGCCCATCCATCGGACTGTTGGAGGGCATCGAATCCAGCTACCGCGCCTGGCTCGACGGCTCCGCCGCAATGCGGGCCCTCTAGAGCGATCTTTCGCCATCTGGATTGTCCAAGCCCGCCTCGCACTCGCAGCAAGCTGGCACTCTCTCTCACCACCTCGGGTTGCCAGATCGGGCACCAAGTGGTTTTCCATGTGTCCAACAGCAAGGTCAGACGCCTCCGGTACGCATCGCCTCTTCGGCGAGCCGTCGGCCGACGCCCCGGGATCGACGAGTGGAGCTCGGATCACGAGGGCACGGACACCTTGCGCAAATCGCGAAACAGGTCGCGGTAAAAACCTCCCTGCCCGAGCACCAGGAGGATCATCACACCGTAGATGGCGAGCATGAAGCCGCCGCCAAACACCAGCTCGACCAGCGGCGACTTGTCGGCCATCGTGTAGCGGTCAACGATGATCCCCAGCGTGCCGGCGACGAGGCTGGCCAGTACTGGCCGGCCGATCGAAGGCAGCAGGTCGCGCACGCTGACCGGTGTCCCCTGCACGCACCAGACCATATGCGGCACGAACCACAGCGCCATGGCAATGGAATAGGCGGCCGCCACGCCCCGGGGGCCATAGGGCAGGCCGAGGACGCAGGCGAGGATCACCAACGGCGCGATCACCAGCGCCGTGTGCAGGCTGCGCCTCTGTCGGCCCGTGGCGAACAACAGCCAGCCGAACGGATTGATAAGGCTGAAGATCAGGACGGTCGGCGTCATCAGGCGGAAGATCGCGGCGGCCTCCAGCCATTTCGGTCCGAACAGAACCAGGAAGATCTGGTCGGCGAAGAAACCGAGAAACAGCGTCAATGGCACCGTCATAGAGATGACGAGCGAATAGCCATGGATGAAATAGTGCCGCAGCCGGACGGGGTCGTCCTGCAGTCTCGCGAGCGCCGAGAAGGCTACCCCGCCAAACGCACTGTTCAGATTGTCGATCGGCACGGAGATCAGCTGGTAGGCGCGTCCGTAATTGCCGAGCGCCTCCGCCCCCCAGAAGCGGCCGAGCAGGATCTTTTCCAGATTGTAGCCGACATAGGTGACGAGCGTTTGGAGCGTGATCGTCCCGCCCACGCGCAGCAGCGGCACGATGCTGCCGATGCGCCCAGGTCGCCCCGGCAGCCAGCGCGCGGTCGCCCAAAGCCCTGACGTGACTCCGAGCTGGCTTGCAAACGTGGCGCCGACCAGCGCCCAATAGCGGTAGCCGGCCAGCGCCAGCGTTACCCCGGCGACCAGTCCAAGCAATTGCCCGGCGGACTCGACCACGGTCAACGTCGCATAGCGCATATCGCGCTGCAGGATCGCCAGATGCTGGACGCTGGCAGCGCTGAGCAGAAAGCCAGGCGCCAGCAAGATGGTGAGCCAATACAACCTCGGCTCGTCATAGAAGCGGACGAGCACCGGCGCGAGCGCGCAGCATAAAATGGCGAACACGACGCCGATCAGCATGTTGACCCAGAACAGAGTCGAGATCTGCTGCCCGCTGATAGACCGCGCCTGCACCGCCGCCGAAGACAGGCCCGCCGACGCAAACATGGCGAGCAGTCCCGTGATCGCCGTGGCCATGGCGACGAGCCCGAATTCGCGCGGATCGAGCAGGCGCGCCAGCACCACCATGAAGGCAAGGCGCATCAACGCGCCGATGCCCTGCCCCATGAGCTTGGCCAGACCGCTGCGGATGGTCTTCTGCCGCAGATCCTGCATGCCCGTGCGTCTCCCGGTGCGCGCCCCGCTCCACTCCCAGCCTATCGGAGCGGCATCCCGCGCTCCTCCTGTCCATCGGGCGAGATTGCTAAGCCTTGCGCCGAGAGCGGCATGGAGCAAGCAAGCCGACATCCCTCAAAAGGCTTAGGTCCCTGCCCCCAAGGGCAGGGCGAAAGGCCGTTGCGCTCGCCCTAGCCTGAGACGAATCCCGCGTTGCAGCCCGCCTTTTGCCGGCCCTCGCGCGAACGGCCTGTCAGGGAGGATGACGCATGAAGGTTCTCGTCACCGGTCATCGCGGGTATATCGGCACGGTCATGACGCCGATGCTGCTGCGCGCCGGCCACACGGTCGTCGGTTTCGACAGCGACCTTTACGCCGGCAGCACCTTCCCAGCCGGCGGGCCGATTGCCGACATTGTGGCGATGCAGATGGATATCCGGGATATCCCGCAATCGGCGCTGGTCGGATTCGACGCCGTGATCCACCTCGCGGCGCTATCGAACGATCCGCTTGGCGCGCTGAACGCGGACGTCACCTACGCCGTCAACCATCGGGCCAGCGTGCGTCTTGCGGAGCTTGCCAAAGCCGCCGGCGTGCGCCGCTTCCTGTTTGCATCCTCCTGCAGCAACTACGGCCGCGCCGGCGACGCCATGGTCGACGAGGCCTCGGAACTGCGGCCCGTCACGGCCTATGGCAAGTCGAAGGTTCTGGCGGAGCGCGACATCGCGCGTCTGGCCGACGAGACCTTCTGCCCCGTCTATTTTCGCCCGGCGACCGCCTATGGCGTGTCGCCGCGCCTAAGGCTGGACATCGTGCTCAACGATCTGGTTGCCGGCGCCGCTACGAGAGGCGTCATCCATATGCTCTCGGACGGGACGCCCTGGCGACCCATCGTTCACGTCGAGGACATTGCGCGCGCCTTCCGGGCCGGGCTGACGGCGCCGGAGGATCTCGTCAGGAACCAGGCCTTCAACGTCGGGCAGACCGAACATAATTACCGCATCCGCGATCTGGCGCGGATCGTGTCCGATGTCGTGCCGGGCTGCCAGCTTACGGTCGCGCCCGACGCCGCGCCGGACAGCCGCTCCTATCGCGTCTCGTTCGAGAAAATTGGCCGAATGTTGCCAGGCTTCAGGCCGCGTTGGGATGCCCGGAGCGGCGCCCAGCAGCTCTATGCCGCGTATCGCGCCGCGGCTCTGACTGCCGAGACCGCCGAAGGCTCCCGCTATCAGCGGATCGGACAGATACGGCAACTGATGGCGGCAGGCACGCTCGATGAGAACCTGAGGCCGTTGAACCCGGTCTGGTCGCGCGACCCGATCGCTGCGACATGAGATTTCCGCCCGATCTGCGCGACAGCGCCGTTCCAGGATCGGACCGGGAAGCGCCCGGCATCGGCGAGGCGATCTATCGCCTACTGGCCGAAATTTTCCCCATCTGCCGTTCCGTCGCCGGCGAAGGCGTGCGCGAAACACTCCGACGGTTGCAGCGCGAAATCGACCTGACGATTCATGAAGTGCCAAGCGGAACACAGGTGTTCGACTGGACCATCCCGCCCGAGTGGACGATCCGCGATGCCTATATCCGCAATGAGGCCGGCGAGCGCGTGGTCGATTTTCGGGACTGCAACCTGCATGTGCTGAACCACAGCGCGCCAATCCGGACGGTCCTGCCGCTTTCCGAACTGAAGCAGCACATCTTCACCCTGCCCGATCAGCCCGATCGGATTCCCTATCGCAAGTCCGCCTATGACGAGGCCTGGGGCTTCTGCATGGCGCATGACCGGCTGATCGCCCTGCCGGATGGGCTCTATGAAGCGGTGATCGACTCGAGCCTGACGGTAGGGAGCCTATCCTACGGCGAATATTATCACGCCGGCACCAGCGAAGATGAGGTGCTGCTGTCGGCGCATATTTGCCATCCCTCGCTCGCCAACGACAATTGCTCTGGCCTTGCGTTGCTGACCTTGCTGGCAAAGGCGATTTCTCGGCGAAAGACGCGCTACAGCTACCGGTTTCTGTTCGCGCCCGGCACGATCGGGGCCATTGCATGGCTCGCCCGCAACGAAGAGCAGACGGCGCGAATCCGGCACGGACTCGTGGTTTCCTGCGTCGGGGACGGCGGAGGCCCGACCTACAAGCGCTCCCGCCGCGGCGACGCCTTCATCGACCGTGCCGCCAGCCACGTGCTGCGCCACGCGGCGCCCGCGCCTGTGCTTCTCGACTTCAGCCCTTATGGCTATGACGAGCGACAATTCTGTTCGCCCGGCTTCAACCTGCCGGTGGGACTGTTCCAGCGCAGCGTCTACGGCAGTTTCCCGGAATATCACACCTCGGCCGACAATCTGGATTTCGTACGGCCCAGCCACCTCGCTGAGTCCTATGCGATGATCGAGTCGATCCTGGACGTCATCGAGCAAGACTTCACGCCGCTTGGCACGCTCTTGAAGGGCGAGCGACAGCTTGGCCGCCATGGTCTCTACGCCGGCGGCGACGGTTCCCCGGCGACGCAGGCCGCCAATCTCGCCATGCTCTGGGTTCTCAATCTTGCCGACGGACACCACACGCTGCTCGACATCGCCGAGCGGGCCGACGTGCCTTTCGCCCAGGTACTCGCTGTTGCGCGGCGATTGCAATCCCACGGCCTGCTGCAGGCCTGACGCCATCTTGCGTCAGCCATAGTCCGGCCAGTTGCGATCCCTTTCCGAGATCGCAGTAACAGGCAGCGGCCAGTCGATTCCAAATGCGGGGTCGTCATGGCGCACCCCGCTGGCGTAATCGGCCGCGTAGTGCGTCGAAATCATGTAGCCCACCTCGACATCGTCGGTGAGCGTCTGGAACCCATGCGCAAAGCCTTCGGGCACATAGAGCTGGTTGCGATTGTCCTCCGCCAGTTCAAAGCCCTGCCAGAGCCGGAAGGTCGGCGATGCCGTGCGCAGATCGAGGATGACGTCCCAGATCCGCCCCCGCAGGCATCGGACGAGCTTGATCTCGCCATGCGGTGCCCGTTGGAAATGCATGCCCCGCAGCGTCCCCCTGGCCGACGACCAGGACTGGCTGTGCTGAACGAACCCGGTATGCAGTCCCGCCGCCTCGAATTCGCGGGTGCAGAAACTACGTTCAAACCGGCCCCGCTCGTCCGAGACAGGGGTCGGTTCGATCCGATAGGCCCCTTCGAGCCTGGTCGCGAGGAACTGCATGGCGGTGCTCCCTGCGGTCAGCCGGCGCGCCGGGCAAGATGGAGCCGCTGCAGCCCATCCTCGAGCGCACCCGCGGCGCGCTCAAGCACCCGTTCCTGTCGAAACAGATAGTCGATCGGCGGGACAAACGCTGTCGACCGGGATCGCTGGACCGCGTAGCGCAGCAGGCCAGCGGCGTTGGCGAAATCGCCGCGGCACAGATGGCTGACGCCCGACCAGTAGGCGCGGCTTGCCAGGCTGCGTCGCGCCAGCCGCTGCAACGCTTCCGCGTCAGGCAACTGCCGGCCCTCATGCGCGAAGAACGACGTGAAGGCAGCTTCGTACTTGCGGATCTGGAGGCTGCGGTTGCGCCGCACGACGGCGGAGCGCGCCTCGTCATGCGAGCGGAGAAACACCTGCGGGGTCCGCGTCTCGGCGATGTTGCCGTCGAGCGCAGCCAGTCGCATGAACAATTCGAAGTCGTCGGTGTGGTCGAGGGACATCCTGTAATAGCCAACCCGCTTTTGCGCCGCCGTTCGAACCACCGCCGAGCAGCCGACAACGCTGCACAGCGCGGTCCGGCAGAATCGCTCCAGAAGGGCGCGGCCGGGCATGACGTCCCATCTTGCTCCGATATCGCTGCTTCGCGAGGCCAGATGTGGCTGTGTCAGCGCCGCGCGATTGGCAAAAGCGAGGTTGATCTTCTCGTCCCGATCCATAACCGCGAGGGCGCGCGACAAGGCTCCGGTGGTGAGCATGTCGTCGGCGCAAAGCAGCAGGAAATAATCCGCCTCTGCCCAGTCGATCGCCTCGTTGAAGGAGGCGTGGTGCCCGAGATTGGCACGATGGCGCACAAAGCAGATGCGCTTATCCTGCGCCGCCAGCTGTTGCGCGACTTCGGCGCTGTTGTCGGTCGAGGCGTTGTCGATGATGAGGATCCGCAGATCGGCCACACCCTGGCTCAGGACACTGTGCACGCAATCCCGCAAGTAGCGGCCGTACTGATAGTTCGGAATGGCGACGTCGATGCTGGCCATGTCTAGCGGTCATCCGTGCCTTGCGATGGGTCATCCCGTTCGAAGCAGAGCTATCGGGCCATTGAACGCGACCAGCCCTGGGCCCGCGATGGCCACAAAGGGATGGGGGCAGCAGATTTCCGGCCAGTTCGCCCTTTGACCATCATCCGACGGGACGAGGCGGCTAGCACGGACCTAAGCCTCCCCTATCCGAAATGCTGAGAAGCGACGCGGAGAGTTCATCTTCTGTTCTAAAAAATCCCCCGTACGCTAGCGGAAGTTGAAGAGATTGCCGGGTGCGGCGGCGACCTGTCGCAGCGCTGAGCAAAGGGGATCCTGAGGATGACCGTTCCGATCCATGCCTCCGTATCGACGGAGGGTTCTGTCGCTTATTCCTGCCGGTTATGTGGGACCGCGCTGCATCGGCTGTTCGCGGATCTGGGCATGTCTCCTCTTTGCGAAAGCTTTCTGACGGCAGATCAGTGCGACCGCATGGAGCCGTATTTTCCACTCCGGGCGATGGTCTGCGAACAGTGCTTTCTGGTGCAACTCGGGGAATATGTCGGGCCGTCGGAGATCTTCAGCGACTACGCCTATTTCTCATCCTATTCGCCGAGCTGGGTGGCGCATGCCAAAGCCTATTGCGAGGCGATCACGAAACGGCTCGGCCTGGGACTGGCCAGCACGGTCATCGAGATCGCCAGCAATGACGGTTACCTGCTCCAGCATTTCTCACCTCTGGGCATTCCTGGGCTCGGCATTGAGCCGGCCGCCAATGTCGCCGCCGTCGCCATCCGGAAAGGCATCGACACGCGCATCGAGTTCTTCGGAACCCGTCTGGCGCGGTCGCTCGCCGCAGAGGGCCGACAGGCCGACCTGATCATTGGCAACAATGTCCTGGCCCAGGTCCCCGACCTCAACGACTTTACCGCAGGTCTAGCCATTCTTCTAAAGCCGGACGGCGTTGTGACGCTTGAGTTCCCGCATCTTCAACGGCTTATGTCGGAAACCCAGTTTGACACGATCTATCACGAGCACTTCTCCTATTTCTCGCTGCTGACGGTCGAGCGGCTCGCGGCGCGACATGATCTGAAGATTATCGATGTCGAGGAATTGCCAACGCATGGGGGATCGCTGCGGCTCCACCTGGCGCACGCCAATTCCGTTCGGCCGCAGCAAGCTGCCGTCTCTAGATTGCTGCACAAAGAGCGGCGCTTCGGCCTGGCGCGGATCGAGACCTATTCCGCCTTCGCGGAGAAGGTCCACCGTACCAAACGCGACCTCCTCACGCTGCTGATCGCGCTGCGCAATTCCGGCAAGTCCATCTGCGGCTATGGAGCTCCGGGCAAGGGCAACACGCTGCTCAACTATTGCGGTATCGGCCCGGACTTTCTCGACTTCACGGTGGATCGCAACCCGCACAAGCACGGCCGCTTCACCCCCGGCATGCACATCCCGATCCTGCCCGTCGCCGCGATCGACGCGGCCCGGCCCGATTTCGTGTTGATCCTGCCGTGGAACCTCCAGACCGAGATCACGCGGCAAATGAGGCACATCGCCGACTGGGGCGGCCGCTTCATCGTGCCGATTCCCACGCCACGCATCGTCCAACCCAAGGATATCCGGTGATGAAGGTCATCCTATTCTGCGGCGGTTTGGGCACGCGCATCCGCGAATATCCGGAGAGCATTCCGAAGCCGATGATTCCGATCGGCCACCAGCCCATCCTCTGGCACCTGATGAATTACTACAGCCAGCGGGGTCACAACGAATTCATCCTCTGCACCGGTTATAAGGCCAATGTGATCAAGGACTTCTTCCTGAACTACCGGCCGCAGGCCTATGCCGACTGCATCGTGTCCGGCTTCGGCACCAAGATCGAACTGCTCGGCAAGCCCGAACAGGACTGGCGCATCGCCCTGATCGACACCGGCATCTGGCGCAATATCGGCGAACGACTGCTCGCGGTTCGCGAACATGTCTGCAACGAGGAGATCTTCCTCGCCAATTACAGCGACGGCCTCAGCGACGTCGATCTCGACGACATGATCGAGCGCTTCCGAAACAGCGACAAGCTCGCCTGCTTTCTCGCGGTCCGCCCGCATCTGAGCTTCCATTTCGCCGATATCCAACCGAATGGCTCGATGCGAGGGTTTCGCACCGCCGACCGTTCCGATCTCTGGATCAATGGCGGCTTCTTCCTGTTCCGGCCGGGCATCTTCGATTTCATCCGCCCCGGGGAGGAACTGGTGCAAGAACCATTCACCCGTTTGATCGAAGCGGATGCCCTCATGGCCTATAAATATGAGGGGTTCTGGCGCGCCATGGACACGCTGAAGGACCGCCAAATCCTGGAGGATATGGTCGAACAGGGCGCCATGCCCTGGCGGCTGACGGATGCCGGAAGCGGCCACCCCGCCCGCGCGGTCGCCGGCTCATGAAGGCTTTGCCACTCGCGCGCCCGGGCGAAGCGCTCTCGGTCCTGTGCCTCGGCGCCCATGCCGATGATATCGAGATCGGCGCCGGCGGACTGCTGCTCAACTGGCTCGCCAACGGCATCCGGCTCGACGTGCGCTGGTGCGTCCTCAGCGCCGCAGGCATCCGCTCGACGGAAGCCGAACAATCCGCGCATGCCTTTCTGAGCGGCGCGGTACTCGCCGATCTCAAGCTCGCCCGTTTCGAGGACGGCCTGTTTCCACAGCAGGAAGCCACCTTGAAGCGGTGGATGGAAGAGCTGAAGGACGGCCCGGTGCCTGACGTGATCCTGACGCATCGGCGCGACGACGCGCATCAGGATCACCGCGCCGTGTCGCGCCTGACCTGGAACACGTTCCGCGACCACATGATCCTCGAATACGAGATCCCGAAATGGGACGGCGACCTTGGCCGCCCCAACAGCTATGCGGCGTTCGGCGAGGAGATCCTCGCGCGCAAGATCGACCTACTGCTGACTCATTTCACCAGCCAGCGCGCGAAGGATTGGTTCGACGCCGAGACGTTTCGCGGTCTGGCCCGGCTCCGCGGCATGGAGTGCCGTTCGCCCGGGCGCTACGCCGAGGCGTTCACCTTGCGCAAGGCCTGGATCGGCTGATCGTCTCGGATGGCCCTGGCCGGTGCTGAAGCACGGCGGCGCCACGCCTTCCTAACCGGAGGGATGATGCGCTTTGCCCAAGAGGCCAGGCTGGATCGCAGCAAGGCAAGCTCTAGGCTGGATGCGCCCCGCTCTTGCGCGGAGCTCAGGAGGACGAGATGAAATTCGCCTTCTTCGGATATCCGCACCTCGGCGGCACCTTCACGGTGTTCCGCCATCTGCGCGCCGGCCTGGCGCCTTGGGGGATAGACGTCGAGTGGCTTGGCATAGGCCAGGGGGCTCATGCGGCGGCCCGAGACCCGGCCTGGCGCTCGGAGTGGTCGACCGGCCATGCCTGTGGCGCGGCGGCGGACAGCGAGCCTACGCAGGCGCAGGCGATGCTTTCCCATCTCGCGGAGCAGAATTTCGATGGCGTTTTCGTCAGCGTCCACGCCGACCGGGTCCAGACCAACCTCGCGCGCTACCTGCCGCGTGCCATGCTCCGCGTAATGATCGTGCATAACATAACGCCCGCGACCTACGCCGCGGCGCGGGCGATCCGCGATCATGTCCATGCCACCGCCTGCGTCTCCCGCCGTATCCGCGATGACCTGCTGACGCACTATCGTTTCGACCCAAGGACGACCCACGAGATCCACAACGCGGTCGACTTCCCTACCCCCCCGCCCCGGGCTCTCCGAACGATCGGTCAACCGCTCCGGCTGCTGTCGCTCGGGCGGATCGAGGATCAAGCCAAAGGCGTGCTCTGGTTGCCGCAAATCCTGGCCCAACTGCCGGACGACGTCACGTTGACCATCGCCGGCGACGGCCCGGATGTCGCCCGCCTCCGGCGCACCATGGCCCCGCTTGCCGGCCGCGCGCAGCTTCTCGGGCGGGTCTCGCCCGCCGCAATCCCGGCACTGATGGCCGAACACGACATCTTCGTCGCGCCGTCCCGTTTTGAAGGCTTCATGATCACACTGGTCGAGGCGATGGCCACGGGATGCGTGCCGGTCGCATCCCGGATCCGGGGCGTCACCGACACGGTGGTCGACGACGGCGTGACAGGCCTCTTGTTTCCAGTCGGCGATGTCGCGGCGGCGGCGGAGACCATCCGCCATCTTCGGCGGGATCCTGCCCATTGGCACGCCATGGCCTGCCATGGGCCGATCGCGATGCGCGAGCGCTTCAGCATCTCCCGCATGGCGGAACGCTATGGCGCGCTGCTCGCCGGGCTGCACGAGCGGCCGCCCCCGATCGCGCCGCCGCTTCCCATCGAGCACTGGCACCTCCCCTGGGGACTGCGGGACGGGTTGCGATCCCACTTGCCGACGCCGCTCAAGAACCTGCTGCGAACCATCCGGGAGCGCGCGGCATGAGCCTGGAATCGATGATTCTGCGCAGGGACGCAGGAGCCGAAAGCTCCGCGGCCGCTGTGGCGCGGCCGAGCACCGCGAGCGCCAACGTCTCGGTACTCATCCTGACCCTCGACGAGGAACTCAACCTGCCGACATGCCTCGCCTCTGTCAGTTGGAGCGACGATATCGTCGTGCTCGATTCCTTCAGCCAGGACCGGACGGTCGAGATCGCACGCGACTTTGGCGCCCGTGTTTATCAGCGTCGCTTCGATAGCGAACCAGCTCAGCGGAGCTTCGGACTCAACGAGATCGCTTACAAGAACCGCTTCGTGTATCTCCCCGACGCGGACGAGGTGACAACCCCCGCACTACGGGACGAGATCCTGGCGATCGCCGCGGAACCGGGCCGTCCGGAGGTCGCTTTTCACGTTCGGTCCCGCACCATGTTCATGGGACACTGGCTGCGATGGAGCGGATTGTACCCCACCTGGTTCGCCCGTTTGGTGGAGCCGGGGCGCGTCCGCTTCGAGCGAGAGATCAATCTGCGAACCGTGGCCAACGGGCCGGAAGGCAGGCTCGACGGCCATCTGCTGCATTACACCTTCAACAAGGGCCTCAACGCCTGGTTTGAAAAGCACAATCGCTATTCGTGGCACGAGGCGCGGGAGTCGCTCAAAAGCCTGGACGCCGAGCGGGTCGATTGGCGTGCGTTGCTATTTGCATCCGGAGCGGAACGGCGGCGCGCCCTAAAAACCCTGTCCTTCCGGCTGCCCTGCAGGCCGCTCCTGCGCTTCCTCTACATGTATCTGCTGCGCGGCGGCTTCCTCGATGGCCGGGCCGGCTTCGTCTATTGCAGGCTGCTGATGACCTACGAAACGATGATCGTCACCAAGATGATCGAGATCCAGAGGCGGGAAAAAGGGCTGCCGCTGTGAGCTGCAAGCCGACGCGCCGGGCAAGTGAGGGCAGCCTATGGACATGCCCTTGATCGGCGCGCTGGTCGCCATCTCCGCGTTCTGGGTGATCTTTGGACTGCGCCGACCCGAGGGGGTCTATCAATACCCTTTCCTCGCGGGGGCGACCTTTCTCGGCTTCATCGCGCCGCAGTTTCCGGCAATGGCGGACGACCCGTTTCTGCCAGGGGGCGCGGTGACACGGGCCGCCCTCTTCGCGATCCTCTGCATCACAGCCTGTGGCTTGGGTTGGCAGCTGACGCTGCCCCGCGTCGCGGGAAAACCGTGGCGCTTCGACGAAAAGAAGCTGCTGATCGTATCCGGGGTCCTGTCGCTCGCGGGAGCGTATTTCTATTTCAAGGTCTCGCACCTGCCGCCCGAGATCAAATATTCGATCTATACCGGCATGCCCGTGGTCTATCTGTTCTTCGCCAAGCTGCTGAATTATGGCTTCGCCATCGCGCTTATCTGTGGTGCGCGGCGCATGAGCATCGCGGCGCTGTCCATCATTGCCTTCGACACACTCTTCTATGCCGAACGGATCCTGCTGCTCGGCCGCCGCAGCGAGACAGCCGAGTTCGTGTTTCTGATCGGGCTAGCCTGGTGGTTCCAGCGGAGGCGCGCCGCCCCCCGTCTCCTGACGTCGGGCCTCGTCATGTTCGGCGCCATCGCGATGAACAGCGCGGGCGACTATCGCGCGATCACCACCGAAAGCGAGGATTCCGGCTGGTCCGATCTTCTCAAGATCAATGTGCTCGCCAATTTCGCCGAAGTGGTCGCGCATGGCGGGCCGGAGGTGCGCAATGCCGTGCTGCGCCTGGAATCGGCCAGCGACACGCAATCCTTCGACTTCGGGCTGTTTCACTGGAACACGCTGGTTTTCAACTATGTTCCGGCGCAACTGGTCGGTTCGGCTCTCAAGGAGAGCCTGACCCTGTCGTTCGACGATCAGATCGCGCGCGACTACGCACCGCCGATCGGCTCCACGGAAACCGGACTCGCCGACGCGTTCGCGTCGTTCGGCTATCTCGGCGCGGTCAAGTTCCTCCTGATCGGCTTCGGGATGCGGCGGATCTACGACGCGGCGGATTCCGGCAGCACGGGGTGGCAGATCGCCTATCCGCTGATCCTGGCGCCGGCGATGCTGGCGATCACGCATCACACGCAGTGGCCGATCTCCGCGCTAGTGCACATGGCGCTCTTCCTGCTGCCGGCCCTGCTTCTGGCGCGGATCCGGCAACCCTCGCCGTCCTGGGTGGCGGGTACCGCAGGATCTCCGTCATGACCCAGGCTGCCGGGACGTTGGGCGCCAACCCTGCCCATCCGAGGGTCGCGGTCCTGTTCCATAGGTTCGGTCCCTATCACGTCAGCCGACTTCAGGCTGCGGCCCGGCATATGGCGCTGACCGGCATCGAGTTCAGCGGCACGGACAGGACCTACGCATGGAGCGCGTCCGAGACCTTCCCGTTCTCTCGCATCGTGGTCTCTCCCGACAGTGACGCGGAGCGCGTCCCAGCGCTGTTCCGCAAGATGACCGCGGCGCTCGACCGGGCAGCGCCAGAGGCGGTGGCGATCGCCGGCTGGTCGAACCCAGCCGCGCTGGCAGCCCTGCTGTGGTGCACACGCCGGCGGGTTCCGGCCATCGTGATGTCGGATAGCACGGAGATCGACGAAGTCCGGAAGCCCTGGCGGGAGGCGGTCAAACGACGGGTGGTGTCCCTCTTCAGCACGGGATTGGTCGCCGGAGCGCCGCAGCGACGCTATCTGGCGGGGCTCGGCGTACAGAACAGGCTGATCCGCGAAGGCTTCGACGTCGTCGACAATGAGCATTTCGCCACCGGCGCGGCCACCGCCCGAAGAGACGCCGAGGCACTCCGCAGGCAACTCGCATTGCCGCCCCGCTATTTCCTCGCCTCCTGTCGGTTCGTGGCCAAGAAGAACCTGTTTGTCTTGCTGGAGGCCTATCAAGGATATCGTGGCGTGGCCGGCGGCGCGGCATGGGACCTGGTCCTGCTTGGCGGCGGTCCGCTGGAAACCGAACTGCGGGCCGCGATTGCGGGGCGCGGCCTGGTCGACTCTGTCCATCTGCCGGGTTTTCGGCAGTATCCGGAGCTCCCTGCCTATTACGGCCTGGCGGAGGCCTTCATTCTGCCGAGCACGACGGAGCAATGGGGCCTGGTCGTCAACGAGGCGATGGCCGCGGGTCTGCCCGTCCTGGTGTCGGAGCGCTGCGGTTGCAGCGAGGATCTGGTCCGTCCCGGAGTGAATGGATTTCGCTTCAACCCTTTCGCTCCCCGCGAACTCATGGGCCAGATGCTGACCATCGCCGGCAAGGATTGCGACCGGATGGCGATGGCGCAAGCGGGACAGGCGATCATCGCCGAATGGTCGCCCGATCGCTTCGGCCGCGCGTTGCGGCAGGCGGTGGAGTTGGCACGCAACGCGGCGCCGCTTGCCCCGGACCCGATCGGCCGCTGGCTCGCCGCGGCCCTGCTCTGCCGCCGCGAGCGCACCGACGGCTGACGCTATTCCAGCAATGGACGCATGCCGTCACCGGCTGCCATCACCCGCTCCAGCAGATCCCGCCAAGCCTCCCCGTAGCGACGGACCGTCAGATCCTCGACACGCCGGCGGGCGGAGATCCCCATGCGCAGGCGGAGATCCTGGTCTTGTACCAGCCGATCGATCGCCCGCGACATGCCGGCTAGGTCCTCGCAAGGAATGACGAACCCATCCTCGCCGTCGCGAACCGGGGTGCCGCTGTTCGGCGTGGTGACGATGGGAAGGCCGGTTGCCATGGCCTCCATCACCGCGCCGGCCGAGCCTTCGCAGGCCGATGGAAAGAGGAACAGATCAAACTGCTCGAGCCAGGTGCGCACCTCGCCACGAGGCACGGCGCCGATCACCGCGACCTCCCCGCGCCGCCGCTCGACCAGCGCGGGCTCGGCGGCGATGGGGCCAACCATGACAAAGCGCACTTTTGCCGGGTCGAACGCCCGGGCGATCTCGAAGAAGGCGGGTGCGCCCTTGCGCAACGAAACCGCACCGACGAAGCCGACGACAACCGGGCCCGTTCGTTTCCGCCGGTCACAAAACGCATAGGCCGAGGCATCCACCGGATAGGGAATGACGGAGATCTGCCCGGAGCGCAGTCCCACCGCTAGCAAGCCATCGCGCACATAGGCGGAGGCGCAGGTGATATGGCCAGCGGCGTCCCAACTCCGTTGCTCGACGTCCTGCATGATGGCAGAGCCCGTATCCTGTGGCGTCTGCCATTCCGGCCAGAGTTCCGCCTGGCGCGCCTCCTCGCGCCTCTGAACCGCGATCGGCGCGATCATCTGGTCGAGGACGACGGAAAGCCCGTCCCGGCGCGCGGCCTGGCAAAGGGACGGGTCTATATTGCGGACGAAGCCGACCAGGCTGTTGGCGCCGCGCCAGCCATCGCCCATCACTTGCCGCGCCATAGCCTGCGAGCGGCGGACGAAGTTTTGCTCCGGCAGAGCGTTGCGGTCCTCCCGGAGCCTGGCCAGCAGCGTCGACCACCCTGCAGCGACCACGCGACTGCCATCGAGGCCGGCGCATCGCCGGGCGGCCAGCCGGCGGCCGTTCGCGCCGCCGAGCCTGGCCATCATCGGGGCCGCCGCCGCCTCCAGCGATCCGGGGCGCACGAACCAGTCCATGTGGACCGTATCCAGGATACCCGCCAGTTTCAGGCCGAGCGGCAGGCCGTAATGCAGCCGGGAGCCATCCTGCACGACTGTCACCCTGGGCCGGACGGATGATGTCGCCTCGGCACGGTGATAATCGACGGCGGCGCTCATGCCAGATCAACCGTGTCCGGCCGGTCGCCGCGGCCGAGCACCCATCGATAGACGGCCTCCATGCTCTCCGCCGCCTTCGGCCAGGAGAAGCTCTCCACAACCAGTTTGGCCCCCTGCACACCGATCTGCCGTCGTTGCGCGGGCGTCAGCGAAACCAGCGTGCGAAGTCCCTCCGCGATACTCGCGGGCTCCGGCTCGATTGGGAGTGCCGCGCCCTGCGCGAACCCGATGGCGAGATTGCATCGCGGCGTCATCAAAACTGGCAGATGCGCTGCCCAAGCCTCCAGAACCGCAATTGGCAGGCCCTCGCTGATCGAGGGCAGCACGAATGCATCGGCCGCCGCGAAGCTTCGCGCCTTCTCCTCGCCGAATTGCGGCCCGACGAAATGTACGACAGGATTCAGTCCCAGCTCGGTCGTCAGCTGCTGCAGGCTCGTCCGATAGGCATCCTCGCCCCAGCCGGCGATCACCAGATGCCACTTTGGCTGCATCGACGCGCCGGCTGCCTCCTGACGATAGCGGGCAAAGCCGCGCAGGAGATCGGGTATGCCCTTTTGCGGCGCGATCCTGCCGAGGAAAAGCAGGACCGCCGCGCGCCCCGGGATTATTCCGCGCCAAAGCGGCGGCGTCGCGACGGGGGGCGCAGACGAGATTTCGACGCCGTTCGGGATGACGCAAACGGGATTGCGCAATCCCGCGTCGCGGATCGATTCCAGTTCGGAGGCGCAAAGCGCATGCAGGCAAGCGGCGCCCCTCAGATGCCGCGTCTCGAAAACCAGGCTGGCAAGCCGCTTCTTCCAGCGCCGGTTGGCCAATGCCCACCGGTCCAGCATGCCGTGCGTCGTCACGACATAGGGCATCGCCCGCCCCGTCCAGCCCATGGCAGCGACCGAGGGATACATCCAGAGACCCTGCACATGCAGAAGATCGGCCGCCCCCCGCCGCAACGCTTGGCCGAGGCGTGGCGCATAGCCAAACGAGGCGGGCCCCCGCACCGGAAACACCTCCGTCGAAACGCCGCGCTGCCGCAGCATCTGATACGCCGGCGCCGGATGCTCCAGCCCGTATACGCTGACGTCCATGCCGGCGCGCGCCTCCAGCGCCGGCGCGAGACCATGCACCGCCTCGAACACGCCCCCCGACCGTTGCGACAGATGCGCCATGACCATCGCCACGCGGATCGCTTCGGCAGGTTCAGCCGAACTGTTCCGCGATGGGCGCGCCGCCAAGAGATCGGCTGCCGTCATCGAAACGCTCCTGTTCGTCTTGTGTGGCGGGGTTCAGCGGATGGCCGCCCGGGCGGGCATTTCCATCTCGGCCAGATGGCGGTCGACTTCCAAGATGTCGCCTGGCCGGAGTCGGTCATGCTCGCCGACGGCAATCTGGATCGTGCCAGAGCTGGTGCTGCGCACCACGGCAAAGGTAGCAGTCGGAATCTGCCGCAGGCTTCCTGTCTCCAGATCGTCACGGGCCGCCTCCATGCTGGCGGCAAGCGACGCGATCCTCTGCTCCGTGCGCGTGATCGCCAGTTCGACGGCCCGCAGCGCCGCCGCATTCTCCGCCGCCCGCGCCTCCAGAGACGCCGCCGCGCGCTGGTCTACGTCCAGCCGGTTCTGCCGCGCCCGAGCGAGGAAGCCGATCACCTCGAGCCGGTCGCGCTTCAGGGCCGATTGCTGGCGCTGGTTGTCGCGCAGCCGCGAATGGGCCGTCAGCCCCTGATCGGCCAGCTGCTGGGTAGCGCTGACATCCTGCTCGATCAGCACCAGGTCGCGGTCGTGCAGACGCAGGCTTTCCTGAAGCGCCTCGATCTCCTGATCGAGCGTGCGGCGCTGCGCATCCGCCGCCTCGGCCTGCGCCGCCAGCGCATCTGTCCGGACCTTGAACAGCGCGGTCTCCGCCGCGACCATGTCGGATGGCGCACCGCCGGCCAACAGGTCCTTGCCGTCAAACACTCCACCCGCAATCTCGGCTTCCAGCCGGGTGCGCTCGATCCGCTGCGACCAGCGGATCAGCCTCTGGTCGGCATAGTCCTGGCGGAGCGTCAGAAGCTGCAGGGCGGCGCCCGTCACCGGAGAGGCGGGCCGGCGCAGTCCACCGCCGAGCGCGACCAGTTCCAGCACGATCATTCCCGGCCGATATTCATAGCGTCCCGGCGTCTGCACATCGCCGGTGACGAAGACCGGGGCGTGGCTGAGCACGTCGATGGTCACGGTGTGGTCGGCGGGAATGCGGCCGGCCAAGCCCTCGGCGATGCGTTGCGAAGCTTCCTCCGGCATGAGGCCCAGCATCATGACCCGGCCGAGCCTCGGATAGCGGATGGCGCCGTCGGAGCCGATCGAGAAACGGCCGCTCAGGTCCGGCTGGCCGAAGACCGAGACCTGCAGCACGTCGCCGACACCAAAGCGGTAGGCTTCCTGGGCGAGGGCAACGCCGCCGAGAGCACAAAGCAGGAGCACTGCCTGCAGGAGACGGGTGACGCCGCGCCACGGCTTCTGACATGCGAGACGCATTTACCGCTCTCCTCTCTGGGCGAACGAAGGCTCCGCCGCCTCGCCGAGCCGGGCGATGGTGGATCGTGCCATGGCGGGATGGCGTAGGGTCCGGGGTCCCTCGTAGCTCTGATGCGCCCGCCGCTCGACGCGGTTCAGCACCAGCACGGGCGCAGCCAGCCCGCAAAGCGCCAGCTTCTGCAGCGCCGAGAGAACGGCCTCATGCGTGGCGTAGCCCCAGCACGTGACAAACAGGATGGAGTCGACATGGCTGGCGATCTGGGCCGCATCCGATGTCGTGAGGACGGGCGGCGCGTCGAGGATCACGACGTCGAAACGCTCGCGCAATCCGTCCATCAGCAGCTTCATCCGAGCACTGCCGAGCCGTTCCTGGGCGTCGTCGCCCGGCTCGGGGGAAGCGATGATCCGCAGTGGCGAAGCCGAATCCGGAGACAGGATGTCGTCGAGGGTTGCTGCGCCGCTCAGGAACGCGCCCAGCCCGGGCCGCGGCGGATCTTCCATTTGTCCCGATCGGGCCATCCGCCCCAGGCTCTGGCGATGCAGATCGGCGTCGACCAGCACCGCCGATCGCCCGGCCATCGCCATCGACCGCGCCAGCGCGAGCGCGACGGTTGTCTTGCCTTCCCTGGGCAGGGCGGAGGTTACCAGGAAGCTGGCGGCCGGCCGTGTCGCGGGCGACAGGCGCAGCATCCATTGCAGGCTCGCCAGTGCTTCGGCGAAAGGCGCGCCCGCGGCCCGCCCCTTCTCCCAGCCCGGCCGGCGGCGGCGACGCCACGGCACATTGGGGATCGTCGCCAGGACCGGCAGTCCGGTGGCGGCCTCGATGGCGCGGCGCGAGCGCACGCGATCGTCCAGGCGTTCCAGGATCAGGACGAGCCCGAGGCCAACAACGCCACCGGCGATCACGCCCATCAGCAAGGCGGGCAGAAGGCGCAGGCCGAAACGATGGCTTGGCGCTGTCGCCTCCGAGATCAGGCGGACGCCCGGATCCACCAGCCCGTTCTGGTCCACGATCTGCTTCGAACGCCCCAAGAGGCTCTCATAGACCGCGCGGTCGGCATTGGCCTCGCGAACCAGGGCATCGAGCTTCACCCGCGCCATGTCCGACGCGCCATAATTGGCCTGTGCAGCGTGCAGTTCCTCCTCCAGCGAGGTGACGCGTCGCGCCGCCGAGTCGATCTCGTTGCGCAGGCTGACGAGGATATGCCCAACCTCCTGGGTAATCTGCTGGCGGACGGCGTCGAGCTCCGACGTCAGCGACGGAATTTCAGCGCTCTGGGCGGCGCCGGTATCCTTCAGCACGCGCAGCCTTCGTTCCATCTGCGCCTGGCTGGCGCGCAATTGCTGGATGATCGGCGAGCCCAGCACCTCGGTGAAGCTGTCGAGGCCGTCCTGGTCAGCGGCAAGCCGGGCGGCGGTCTTCTCCCGCGCCTCGGCGGTCGCATGGGCGGCCCGGGCCGCCATCAGTTCGGTGTTGAGCGCGGCGAGGCGTTGGGCCGCCAGCGTGACGCCGTCGATCTCCAGCAGCCCGGACGAGGCCCGGAAGCGTTCGGCCTCCTGCTCCGCTTGCTCCAGCCGGGCCGCCATGACCTTGAGGCGGTTGGACAGCCAGTCGCTGACCCGGCGGGTGGCGTCGATCTGCACATCGTCCTGATAGGCGAGATAGGCGCGCGCATAGGCGTTGGCGACCCGCGCAGCGATGTCGGGATCTCCGGCGGTATAGGCGATGTAGATCGTGTAGGAGCGGCCGTCGTTCACGACCTTCAGGCCGGCGCGCAAACGATCCTCGCGAAAGGCGGCCGCATCCTCCGCCCGAACCTGAGGTCCCGGAGTCCCCCCGGAGTGGGTCACGTCCGGATTGGCAACGGTTTCGCCGGGCGTCGGTACAGGTGGATCCACCGGGCGAACCTCGCCTGGAACGGCGACCCCGCCGAACGGATCGATGCCCTCGGCCACCAGCTTGGCGAGAACGCGCTGCGCCATCACGCGCGATCCGATCCGGTCGAGTTCGGTGCGGAGAACCGGGTTTTCCTGCGGCAGCGGCGTCACAACCTGATCGATCGGCATGCCCTGGATCCGGCGGACGTCCAGGGCCATCACCGCCTCGGCGCGATAGAGGCGTGGCTGGTGGGCGTGGTAGGCAGCGCCCGCGCCAAGCCCGGCGACCGCGAACAGCGCCAGCAGGCCGGATCGCCGACGCAGGATGGCAACGACGTCGCGCAGCACGACGGGCTCGCGCGCCGAAGGCGAGGATTGGATGACCATGAGGCCCTCAGGACCGATTTGAGATTAGCGGTAGGCCGCCGATTGCGGCTGCGGCGGTTGCGCCGGCGCGAGGCGAACGCCGGGCGGCCGGTCACGATAGGCCGGCAGGCTGAGCAGGCGAGCCGTGGTCCGTCGCGCCGGCACCAAGGCGCTGAGCTTGAAGGCGACCTCGGTGCGGTTATGCGCGTGCAGCTTGCGCATGATGGCACGGATATGAACCTTGACCGTGCTCTCGCTCAGGTCGAGCTCATAGGCGATGATCTTGTTCGCCTTGCCCTGGCGAAGCGCCTCGGCCACGGCGGCCTGGCGGGGCGTCAGCAGCGCGTCGAGCGGATCGACCTCCTCCTCGATTCCCTGCGCCAGGATTTCACTGCGGCAGGCGTTCAGGCTGCTGGCCGGAACATAGGTGCCCCCCGCCCGGACCAGATTGACGACCTCGACGACGACGCGCAGGCCGCTGCTCGATGCGATGTACCCCCGGGCGCCGCGATCCAGCGCCATCAGGACATCGCTTGCCGCCTCGCTATCGGCGAGGACGATGGTCGGGATTCCGGGAAATTCGCGCTCCAGATTGCTCAGCGCCGCGGCCACCACGGCATCGCCGGGGTTCTGCCCACCGATGCTCAGAAGGACGGCGCAGGCGTCATGAAGCCTCGCACCGGCTGCTTCCCACTCCTCGACGGAGCCAAACGCGCGGATTTCCAGATTGGGCTGGCTGGCGAGCAAGGCCTGCGCCAGACACTCCCGGTCTAGGGCGCGGCGATCGATGAGCGCGATCTTGACCCTCGAGCTCTGCGCCACCGCGCCTGGGGAGTCGTTCCCTGCCACCTGTACGGATTCGCAATTCCACATGCCCGGCTCCATTCGGATTACCAGAGGAAAGGTTTGCTTTCGGCACTACGGTATGGAGGGAGATATACAACCAGATACACGCAATTGCAACCTGTGGTCAGGAACAAATCGTGATTATCTTGAAGGCCAGGTTGTAAGATACGCCGCCTAAGCTATTTCGGGTATGCGGGCGTCAGTCGCCCCTTGGATGATCCCTGCGCCAGTCGGCTGGCGGGGTGAAGCGCCCCTGCCAGATTCCGCGCTTGTCGCGGCGGGCAGTGCTTTCCGCCGCAGCGTAATTAGCCCCTCCCCGGTCTTCGAAATCGATCGCCAGGCCCTGCCGGACCATCGCCTCGCCGACATCCCGGTCGCCCTTGACCCTGCAGGTCGCGACCGTGCGCCCGAAGCGGTCGCGCGCCTGCGGCAGACATCGCAGGTCGCCCTCGGCGACCAGGTTTCGCAGAGCGGATTTGGCCGCTTCGCCGCAACGCCAGGGCTTGCCCTCCGCGTCCGAACAGGTCTGGCGGAGTTCGGGCGCGTCGATGCCGAAGATCCGGAATTCGGTCTCGTCGATCGCGAGCGAATCGCCATCGCGGACGGTCACGACCGCGCCGTCGGACGCCCGGATTTCCCGGCGCTGCTGATCGACATAGCCGATGAGCAGCAGGCCGAGGACGAGCAGGACCAGAAAGATCAGGGGCGGCGACTTGCGGCGGCGTCTCGGGGCACGAATCATGGCAGGCAGCCGGATGGTCTTCCAACCATGACGGTCGTGTCGGGGAGCGGGAGCGTCGGCAGGCCGACGCTTAGGCGCGGGGCTTCGGCTTGGCCGCGGCCTTCTTCTTGACCACGGGCGCCTTGGGCTCGGCGTCTTCCGCGGCTTCCTTGGCGAGGCGCAGCTGGCGCAACTTGGCCGTCTTCGCGCCCTGGGCGGCGACGCGGTCGCGCTCGCCGGCCATCACGGCGGCTTCGCCGCTACGCAGTCTCTCGGCCTTCTTGAAGCGCTCTTCGGCGCGCGCCTTCGCGGCATCCTTCGTATCGCTTGGAGACATTGCCATCCTTTCCTGCCGCAGGGCGGCTCTCGACAACTGGATCGTCAATCCGGGAACGAGACGAACAGCCTGACCGGCGACATCGACGGATTCGTCGGGCACGCCACTCTATCAGCTTTGGTCGGATGGTGTGCCTTACGCAGCGAAAAGGTTACTTCTTCGAGCGGCGGAGCGAGTCGATCGCGGGCGCCGGGATGCCGGACTTCTCGGCGATCAGGCGGTCCTGTGCCTCGATCTCGGTACGCGCGGGCTCGTCGCCATCAAGTCCGCCAAGGATTTCGCCCGGGACGCGGCGATTGGAACGCTGGGTGCCGTCTTCATAGAACACGTCGAACAGGACAACCTCGCTGCGGGCGGCTGGTTTCTTGGCCATGGGACAACTCCATACAAGCGTGGCCGGCTTCAGGGACCGCAATCCCCGGGACCGGCTTGAAAACAAAAAGGGTCCGGCGTCGAAACGCCGGACCCCGTAACGCGAACTGATGAGTTCAAGCGTTCTGAAGGTTCGCTGCAGCCGACTTGCCACTGCGACGGTCGGCTTCGATGTCGAAGCTCAGCTTCTGGCCTTCGACCAGGCCGCGCATGCCAGCACGCTCAACAGCGCTGATGTGAACAAACACGTCCGGTCCGCCGCCGTCCTGCTGAATGAAACCGAAGCCCTTTTGGCCATTGAAAAACTTAACGGTGCCGGTAGCCATGTCTCGTGTCCTTTGTGCATTGCTTGGCTATGGCCGCGCGACTCCCGCGTCGGCCAATCCGAGTTCCAGCGATGTCTTGGGACGCGCCGCGCGGGCATATATCAAGGCAGAGCTAAATATCGAATTCAGTCTATATAAGTCCAAAAGACCAAAACAACAAACCTATGATTTGATCGCCCGCCAAAACGTCGTGGACCCGCGGATCCGGCGTGCTGGCGCCCCCCATTCTCTGCCGGCAGAAGCGCGGTGGTTCCGCTCACCGCCGGCGGTATTTCTGACCCATACAAGGATCATCCCATGCAGCCGTCCCGGAATGTTGAGCGCCTAATCGAGATCATGGTCGCGCTGCGCGATCCGGTGACCGGCTGTTCATGGGACAAGGTTCAGGACTTCAACTCTATCGCGCCCTACACGATCGAGGAAGCCTATGAGGTGGCCGACGCCATCGAGCGCGGCGACCTCGTCGACCTCGAGGAAGAGCTGGGCGACCTGCTGCTGCAGGTGGTCTACCACGCCCGCATGGCCGAGGAAATCGGCGCCTTCGCCTTCGGCGACGTCGTGATGGCGATCACGTCGAAAATGATCCGGCGTCATCCCCATGTCTTCGGCAGCGAGGAGGCGCGCAGCACCGGGGCGGCCAAGGGCTTCTGGGAGGCCGTGAAGGCGGAAGAAAAGCGCATTCGCGCCGAGAGGCGGCTCCAGGCGGGGCAATCCGATCCCGAAGCCAAAAGCCTGCTGGACGATGTTCCCGCCGGCATGACGACGCTCGCCCGCGCGGTCAAGCTGCAGCAGAAGGCCGGCACCGTCGGCTTCGACTGGAACGATCCGCGCGCCGTGCTCGCCAAGCTCAAGGAAGAGATCGCCGAGATCGAACACGAGCTCGACCAGCCAGCGATTTCGAAAGAGCGGGTTCAGGACGAGATCGGCGACCTGCTGTTTGCGGTCGCGAACCTGGCGCGCCATGTCGAGATCGACCCGGATGCCGCCTTGCGCGGCACCAGCGAGAAGTTCCGGAACCGCTTTCGCCACATCGAAACCAGCCTGGCGGCGAAGGGCCGAAGCCCTGCCGAGGCCAGCCTCGACGAAATGGAAGAACTCTGGGTCGAGGCGAAGTCCCGTCTCTAAAGCGGGCGGATGGATGTTTCGCGCCCGTCCAGGCGCGAAACATCAAGCCTTCTTGATGGGATCCCAGGGCTGGGCGTCGGTCTCCGGCTTGGCCTTTTCGGTCGCGACCAGCAGGCGGGCGCCGGGAAACTCCCGGTGGAAGATCGGCTCGTTCTTCTCGGGCACGCGAATCCGCGCGACCGTGGTGCCATCCTCCTGATCCTCGCGCGACAGCACTTCGCCGAGATCATAGAGCCGGTGCAGCTTGGCCAGCGCGTCGCCATGCAGCGAAAGCGTGAAGACCGGCCGGTCCTCGTTCAACCGCTGTTCGACGAGATCGAGCAGCGTGTCGACGCCCTCCCCGGTCAAGGCCGAAATCGGCACGATCGCCGGCTTGCCCTTTTCGCTGTGGATGCGGCCCGCCGGACGCGCATCGGCCGGCATCAGGTCAATCTTGTTCCAGACCTCGATCAGGCGATCCGTCTTGCCAACCTCGACGCCCAATTGCTCGAGCACGGTCATGACGTCATGCGCCTGCGCCTCGCTGTCCTCATGCGCGATGTCGCGCACATGCAGGATCAGCGTCGCCTCGATCACCTCTTCCAGCGTCGCCCGGAAAGCGGCGACGAGATGGGTCGGCAGGTCGGAGATGAAGCCCACCGTATCCGACAGGATCGCCTCGGTGCCGTGCGGCAGCTTGAGCCGGCGCAAGGTCGGATCGAGCGTCGCGAACAGCAAGTCCTTGGCGAAGATGTCGGACTGGGTCAGCGTATTGAACAGCGTCGACTTACCGGCATTGGTGTAGCCGACGAGCGCCACGATCGGATGCGGGATCTTGCGACGGTTCTCCCGCTGCAGGCGCCGCGTCCGCACAACGGTTTCAAGCTCGTGCTCGATGCGCGAGATGCGCTCCTGCAGCGCGCGCTTGTCCGCCTCGATCTGGGTTTCGCCGGGGCCGCCGAGGAAGCCGAAGCCACCGCGCTGGCGTTCAAGGTGGGTCCAACTGCGGACCAGCCGGCTCTTCTGATAGTTCAGATGCGCCAGTTCGACCTGCAGCGTGCCTTCCTTGGTCTGCGCCCGCTCGCCGAAGATCTCGAGGATCAAGCCGGTGCGGTCGATGACCTTGGTGCCCCAGGCTTCTTCGAGATTTTGCTGCTGGACCGGGGTCAGCGCGTGATCGACGATGACGAGGCCGACATGATCGGCCTTCACGCGCTCCGCGATCTCCAGGACCTTGCCGGAGCCGAACAGCGTCGCCGGCTTGAACATCGGCAAAGGCACGGGAATACCTTCGACCACATCGAGGTCGATGGCGCGGGCCAGGCCGATGGCCTCCTCGACGCGGGCTGCCGTGCTGCGGACTGCGCCGCGAGGGTCGCCTTCGACGCGCCGCCGTGTCCGCGCCGGACGAACCGGCACGAGCACGAGGGCGCGTTCCGGCACGCGCTTTGTTTCGATGTGAGAATCGGTTGCCTCGGGCCCTTCGGCGCCTTCCGGCAGATCAGAATTTTCGGTCAATCAGGCTCCCGGCCGTTCGCCCTCTTCGCCCGGCTCGAAGAGCTGGACGGGTGCGCCCGGCATGATGGTGGAGATGGCATGCTTGTAGACGAGCTGGGAATGGCCATCCCGGCGCAACAGCACGCAGAAATTATCAAACCAGGTGACGATGCCCTGCAACTTGACGCCATTCACCAGAAAAATCGTAAGGGGGATCTTGCTCTTCCGGACATGGTTGAGAAACGTGTCCTGAAGATTTTGTGCGCGTTCTGCCATTCTTATCTCTCACGCTTGACCTTGTTGGGGACCGTGGTCCCGATGGCCGGATGTCCTCCCAGCCTTGCCGTCACTTTGCCCGGATAATCGCTTCGCGTCACCCAAGAAATTCCGTCCCTCTTCAAACCTGTGCGGATCGCCAGTCCGCTATCCACCGCGCGAACGCGCGGGCGCCTCGGCCGCGAACTCGTGGAAACGACGGCGCAATTCCGTCGCCACCGTGCCCGGCGCGCCGTTGCCGACCGGGTGGCCGTCGATCTCGACGACCGGCGTGACGATGGCCGTCGCGGCGCTGATGAAGGCCTCGCGCGCCGCCTTCGCCTCGTCGAGGCTGAAGGCGCGCTCCTCGATCCGGAGACCCGCCGCCTTGGCCACCTCAAACAGCACCGTCCGCGTGATACCGCGCAAAATGCCGCTTTCGGCCGGGCGCGTGACGATCCCGCCATCCATCGTCACGATCCAGGCGTTGGTCGAGGATCCTTCGGTCACCTTGCCGTCCGCATCCACGAACCAGGCCTCGTAGGCGCCGGCTTCCTTTGCAGCCTGCTTGGCCAGGACGTTGGGCAACAGCGAGGTCGTCTTGATATCCACACGGTCCCAGCGGTTCTCCGGCACGGTAATGACGCTGACGCCCTTTTCCGCACGGAGGTCGCCGGCGCTGCGCGGGCTCGACTTCGCCGTAACAACGATCGAAGGCGGCGTCCCCTCGGCGGGGAAAGCGTGGTTGCGCGGCGCGACGCCACGCGTGATCTGCAGGTAGACGAGCCCGTCGTGAACGCGGTTGCGCCGCACGACCTCGCGCAGCACGACGCCGAGCGCGCCGAGGCTCATCGGCTGGGCAATGCGCAGCTCCTTCAGCGAGCGTTCGAGGCGCGCCATATGAAGGGCTTCGTCGATCAGCCGCCCGCCGCGGATCTCGCAGACCTCATAGACGCCATCGGCAAACTGATAGCCGCGATCCTCGACATGAACGACCGCCTCCGGGTGGCGGAGATAGAGACCGTTCACATAGGCGAAGCGCGACATGGCATTCCTGCAAGGCTTAAGAATCAGACGTCGGTCAGGGGCTGGAAAGACGCCGCATGGGACAATGCGACGCCCGCAGCGTCAACCGACGCCGAGCGATTTCAACTTCCGATGCAGCGCCGACCGCTCCATGCCGACGAACTCGGCCGTGCGGGAGATGTTGCCGCCGAAGCGGTTGACCTGCGCCGTCAGATATTCGCGCTCGAAGATCTCGCGCGCGTCGCGCAGCGGCAGCGACATCAGATGCTCGCCGCCGCGATTGGGTGTCGTCGGCAGCATCTCGCCGATCTCCGGCGGCAGCATGTCAGCCGAAATCGCCTGGCTCTCGTCACCACGCGCCAGGATCAGCAGGCGTTCGACGTTGTTGCGCAGCTGGCGAATGTTTCCGGGCCAGTCATGCGCCTGGAGCACGGCCAGCGCGTCCGAACCGACGGTGCGGACCGGCAGGCCCGTAGACCGCGAAATCTGATCGATGAAGTGATTGACCAGCTCCGGCACGTCGTCGCGGCGTTCCGCCAAAGCCGGCACGCGCAGCGGCACCACCGAAAGACGGTGGAACAGATCCTCGCGAAAGCTCCCCTCCGCGATCTCATGCTCGAGATCGCGAGCAGTCGACGAGATGATGCGCACGTCGACATTGACCTTGGTCGTGCCGTTGACGCGCTGGAAGCTCTGGTCGATCAGCACGCGCAGGATCTTGCCCTGCGTCTCGCGCGGCATGTCGGCGATCTCGTCGAGATAGAGCGTGCCGCCATGCGCCTCTTCCAGAGCGCCGACATTGCGCGCCGAGCCGGTGCCGTTCTCCGTGCCGAACAGCTCGTGCTCCATACGGTCGGGCGTGATCGCGGCAGCGTTGAGGACGACGAAGGGGCCGTCCATGCGCAGCGACGATTCATGGATCGCGCGGGCGACCAGTTCCTTGCCCGAGCCGGACGGGCCCGAGATCATGATCCGGCTGTTGGTCGGCGCGACGCGCTCGATCGTCTGCTTGAGATGGCTCATCGCGATCGAGGAGCCGACCAGGCGGCCGGTGTCGCCTGCCCGCTCGCGCAGATCGCGCACTTCGCGGCGAAGCTTGGAAGCCTCCAGCGCGCGCTCGGCGATCATCAGCAGGCGGTCGGCCTTGAACGGCTTCTCGATATAGTCGTAGGCGCCGCGGCGGATGGCGGACACGGCGGTTTCGATGTTGCCATGGCCGGAGATCATCACCACCGGCAGATCGGGATGCTGCCCCTTAATGATGTCGAGCAGGGTCAGGCCGTCGATCCGGCTGCCAGTCAGCCAGATGTCGAGAAAGATCAGCGTTGGACGCCGCTTCTCGATTTCGGCCAGGGCGGTGTCGGTATCGCCTGCGGTACGGGTGCCATGGCCCTCGTCTTCGAGGATTCCGGCAACGAGCCCGCGGATGTCAGCTTCATCATCGATGATCAGAATATCGGACGGCATGATCTCTATCTTCGTCAGGCGTCTACGGGATTGGTCGTGCGGTCTACGGCAGCGCTGCCATCGCTGCCGTCGTGTTGGGGCCTTGGCAGCGTGATACGCACCATGGCCCCGCGCCCCCCTGTGGCGACGGCGGGCGAATCGAGCAGATCGAGCTGCCCGCCATGTTCCTCGATAATCTTGCTGACGATGGCGAGGCCGAGGCCGGTGCCCTTCTCGCGCGTCGTCATGTAAGGCTCCAGCAGGCGATGCCGGTTTTCATGCGGCAGGCCGATGCCAGTATCGATGAATTCGACGACGTTGAAATCGCCTTCGACGCGGCCGCGCACCGTGATCTTCGCGCCCGCCGCCTCTTCCGGCGGCAGCGCCTCGATCGCCTCGGTCGCGTTCTTCACGAGATTGGTAAAGGCCTGCGAGATCAGGCGCGGGTCGAAGCGGCCGATCAGCGGCTCCTCGGGAAGCTGCATCTCGAAGGTAATGTCGGGATTGCTGACTTCCATCAGGAAGACAGCCTCGCGCGCTGCTTCACCGAGATTGCGTTCCTCGAAGGTCGGCTTCGGCATCCGCGCGAAGGACGAGAACTCGTCCACCATGCGGCCGATATCGCCGACCTGGCGGATGATCGTGTCGGTGCACTGGTCGAAGATCTCGCGGCCTTCGACGATGTGCTTGCCGAAGCGGCGCTTGAGGCGCTCGGCCGAAAGCTGGATCGGAGTCAGCGGGTTCTTGATCTCATGCGCGATGCGGCGGGCGATGTCGGCCCAGGCGGCGCTGCGCTGCGCCGAGACGAGATCGGTGATGTCATCCAGCGTGATGACATAGCCATGCTCGGCCGTATCGGATTCCTCGGTCGTCACACGGACATTGATGGTGCGCTCGCGGCCGTCGCGAACCACGGAAACCTGATCGCGGTGCTCGGCGCGGTGCGGCTCGTTCAGCGATGCCTCGACGACATTCTTCAATTCCGGCACGACGTCGATCACCGACTGGCCGATCGGGACGCTGTCGTTCAGGCCAAGGAGACGCATCGCGCCGCGATTGGCGATGGTGACAAGGCCATGCGCGTCGGTTCCAACCACGCCGGCGCTGACGCCGGCCAGCACGGCCTCGGTGAAGCGGCGGCGGCTATCGATCTGCTCGCTGGCGGCGACCAGTTCATGCCGCTGGTTGCGCAGCTCGGTCGTCATCGTGTTGAAGGTCTGACCGAGCGCGCCGAGATCGCCATCGGCGCTACGGAACGGCACATGCACTTCGAGATTGCCACGGCCGATCTCGTCGGCGGCGTCGATCAGGCGGCGGATCGGCGAAACCAGCCGGTTGGCAAAGCCGATGCCGAGCCAGACCGCCGAAAGCAGGACCACGAGCGCCAGGCCGAGATAGAGCAGGCCGAAAGCCACCTGAACGCCCCAGCGGGTCGCCTCCAAGTTCTTGTATTCGTTGACGCTCGCCGTCGTCTCGGAGATGTAGCGGATGACCTTTGGGTCGATCTCGCGCGTGATGTAGAGGAAGACGTCGGTGTAGTTCGTCAGCCGGGCAATGGCGCCGACGACGTTGGTGGCGCCCGGCGCGATCAGGATGGGTTCGTTGCCGGACTTGGCGGCACGGGCCAGCGCATCGGCCGGCGGCGGCAGGTAGCCCGTGGAAAACTGGAAATTGGCCTGGGCGATCAGCGAGCCGTCCGGCTTGACCAGAAAGACGCCGGGAATGCCGCGAAGGGCCGCCATGGAGTTCATGAAGGCCTGGAAGCGATCCGGATTCTGCTCCAGCAGCGTCTGGGCTCGCTCGAAATCCGACTTCAGCCCGAGAATGTCGACCTTGAGCGTGCGGGCATGCTCCTCCGCATAGGCCTGGGCGATCGACAGCGAGGTCTCGACGATGGCGCGCGTGCGCTCGGAGAACCAGTGATCGAGCCCGCGGTTGAGCGTGATCGAGGCGACCACGGCGATCAGGATCGCCGGCACGACCGCCACAATGCTGAACAGGCCGACGATGCGGATATGCAGCCGCGCCGCGGCGCGTCCCCGCCGCCGGGCGCGGATCAGCAGCGCGACTTCAAGGCATAGCTCGATGACCAGAAGGCCGGTCAGCACGCCATTGACAGCGAGCGCCCAGAACACGACCTGCTCGGTCGGCTGGATCGGCGTCAGGCCCATCAGCAGGAAGAAGCTGAAGCAGGCGCAGGTCAGCGCCAGGATGACGGTGATGTAGCCCGCGGCGCGCACAGTGAACCGCCGCCGGCGGCGTTCGTAATCCTGGGAAATGGGCGCGGCCTGTTCGAGGGTCGCGATCACGTCGCGCTTCCTTCGAGTCGAGAAGCCTGTCCGATTCTAGTGCAGCAGTCTGAGCCCTTCATGGGCCGGACCGTGGGACCGAATTGCAACAGCAATGTGGCGAGCGGGCAACAGGGGCGCCCGCTACGCGCGTTTTCAGCGCGAGTTCCGGATCACCTGAACGTCGAGATCGCGGATCTTCTTACGCAGCGTGTTGCGATTGACGCCGAGAAGCTCGGCCGCCTTGATCTGGTTGCCCCGCGTCGCCGCCAGGGCGGTGCTGATCAGCGGATATTCGACGTCGCGCAAAATGCGGTGATAAAGGCCCGGCGGCGGCAAGCCATCGCCAAAACCGTGGAAATAGGTCGACAGATGCCGCTCCACGGAGCTCATCAGCGTGTCTTCCATTTCCGAACCATTGGTCGCGAGCGCTGCCGCCGGCTGGTCCAGCTCCGCGTCGATGATGTTCTCGGTGATGGTGTCCTGGGGATAGAGCGCCGCCAGACGGCGGATCAGGTTCTCCAGCTCGCGCACGTTGCCCGGCCAGCGATAGCGCTTCAGCCGCTCGACCGCCGCCGTCTCGATCTGCTTGTGCGGCAGGCCTTCCTTCTCGACGAGCGCGAAGAAGTGCCGGACCAGATCGGGAATATCCTCGGACCGTTCGCGCAGCGCCGGCAGGCGGATCGGCACGACGTTCAGGCGGAAGAACAGGTCCTCGCGGAACAGGCCCTGATTGATCAGGATCCGCAGGTCCTTGTTGGTAGCGGCGACGATGCGGACATCGGTCTTGATCGGCGTGCGCCCGCCGACGGTGGTGTATTCGCCCTGCTGCAGCACGCGGAGAAGCCGCGTCTGCGCCTCCATGGGCATGTCGCCGATTTCGTCGAGGAACAGCGTGCCGCCCTCGGCCTGCTCGAAGCGGCCGGCGGAACGCGCCTGCGCGCCGGTGAAGGCGCCCTTCTCGTGGCCGAACAGTTCGCTCTCGATCAGGTCGCGCGGGATGGCGGCCATGTTGATGGCGACGAACGGCCCGGTGCGGCGCTTGCCATAGTCATGCAGCGCGCGCGCGACCAGTTCCTTGCCGGTGCCCGACTCGCCGGCGATCATCACCGTCAGGTCGGTCTGCATCAGCCGCGCCAGCACGCGATAGATGTCCTGCATGGCAGGCGACCGGCCGACCAGCGGAATGTTCTCGCTGCCGTCGTCGATCCGCGCATCCTTGCTGCGCAACTTCGGCTCGGCCAGCGCGCGGCCGACGATCGAGATCAGTTCCTTGAGGTCGAACGGCTTCGGCAGATATTCGTAGGCGCCGCGCTCGGAGGCGCGGATCGCGGTCATGAAGGTGTTCTGCGCGCTCATGACGATGACGGGGAGTTCCGGCCGCGCCCGCTTCACGCGCGGCAGCAGGTCGAAGGCGTTCTCGTCCGGCATCACCACGTCGGTGATGACCAGGTCGCCCTCGCCCTGGCTGACCCAGCGCCAGAGGGTGGCGGCGTTGGAGGTCAGCCTGACTTCATAGCCGGCGCGCGACAGGGCCTGATTGAGAACCGTGCGGATCGCCGCATCGTCATCGGCCACGAGGATGGTGCCGCTCGCCATATCAATCATCCTTGTCTGCGGGCATAGCGCCCGGGAAAGCCGGCATCAGCACCCGGAAGGTGGTGCGGTTCTGCTGGGAGTCGCATTCGATCACGCCGCCATGATCGCCGATGATCTTGGCCACGAGCGCGAGCCCAAGGCCGGTGCCGTTGGTCTTGGTGGTGACGAACGGGTCGAAGAGATGTGGAAGCATGTCGGCCGGCACGCCCGGCCCGTTGTCGCGCACCGAGAATTCCAGCGGCAGGGTGACGCGATTGGTCGAGCCCGGTACGGAAAGGCGGATGCCCGGCTTGAACGCGGTCGAAAGCAGGATCTCGCCGTCATCGTCATTGCCGATCGCCTCGGCCGCGTTCTTGACGAGGTTCAGGAACACCTGCACCAGCTGGTCGCGATTGGCGTAGACCGGCGGCAGCGACGGGTCATATTCCTCGACGATGCGGATGTTGCGGGCGAAGCCGGACTGCGCCAGCCGCTTCACATGCTCCAGCACAACATGGATGTTGACCGGCGCGCGCTCGACGGGGCGCTCGTCGGAGAATACCTCCATGCGGTCGACCAGCTTCACGATCCGGTCCGTCTCGTCGCAGATCAGCCGTGTCAGCGCCCGGTCGTCGTCATCGACCGAGGTTTCGAGCAGCTGCGCCGCGCCGCGAATGCCGGAAAGCGGGTTCTTGATCTCATGCGCCAGCATGGCGGCGAGGCCCGTGACCGAGCGCGCCGCGCCGCGATGCGTCAGCTGGCGGTCGATCTTCTCGGCCATCGTCTTTTCCTGCAGCAGGACGACGACGGAGTTGGGCCGCTCGGGCACCGGCGAGGCATAGATGTCGACGATCCGGTCGCTGCCATTGCGCGGCGTCCCGACATCGACGCGATATTCGTTGACGGCGGCGCCACGCGAGCGCACCTGCTCGATCAGCGCCAGCAGCGGGCTGCCAAACGGCACGAAATGCTCGATCGGCTGCCGGCGGAGCACGGCGATCGACGCCTGGAAGAAGTCCTGCGCCGCGCTGTTGGCCTCGGCGACATGGCCCGCGCCATCGATCATGATGATCGGATGCGGGAGCGCGTCGAGCAGGATCGACGCCGATCCATTGGCGTTCGCGATGCCGGCGTCGATGGGCGCCAAGTTCTTGTTCACGCGGCTCTCCTCAGTTCGGCTTCGCCGAGATGCTTGCGCAGAAGCGAGACCACGCGTTCCGGCTGATGTTCCGTCATGATGGCGAGGCGAGCCGACGGCTCGATGACATCCGTGCCGAGCGCTTCCAGCGTCCAGCTCAGATGCTTGCGCGCATTGCGCACGCCGAGAATCGGGCCATAGAGCTGGATCATCTCCTCGAAATGACCGACGACCAGATCGATCAGCGCGTCGCCGCGCGGCGGCTCGGGCATGATGCCGGTCGCCGCGAAGCGCGCGAGATGGCCCGGCATCCAGGGCCGGCCGTAAGCGCCGCGCCCGACCATGACGCCATCGGCGCCCGACTGGTTCAGCATCGGCGCCAGGCTCTCGGGACTCAAGCAATCGCCATTGGCGATGAGCGGGATCGAGATCTCGGCCTTGACGGCGGCGATCGCCGCCCAGTCGGCGGTGCCCTTATAGAACTGGCAGCGCGTGCGGCCATGCACGGTGATCATCGATACGCCGGCATTTTCCGCGCGGCGCGCGAGTTCCGGCGCGTTGATCGTCTTGTCGTCCCAGCCAAGCCGCATCTTCAGCGTGACGGGCACCGGACTGGCGCCGACCGTCGCCTCCACGAGCGTCAGCGCGTGATCGAGATCGCGCATCAGTGCCGAGCCGGAATAGCCTGTCGTCACGCGCTTGGCGGGGCAGCCCATGTTGATGTCGATGATGTCGGCGCCGGCGTCGGCCGCGGCGCGCGCGCCCTCGGCCATCCAGTGCGCCTCGCGCCCGGCAAGCTGCACCACATGCAGCCCGTCGCCCGTCGCCTCGGCGCGCATCGCGGTCTCGGCATTGCCATTGGCCAGTTCTTCGCTGGCGACCATCTCGGAAATCACCAGCCCGGCCCCGAACGACGCCGCGACCCGCCGGAACGGCCGATCGGACACACCGGACATCGGCGCGAGAAGAACGCGGTTGGCGATCGTCACGCTTCCAATGCGGAGAGACTCGGCAAGGCGGGCAGTTGGGTTGGGCACGTCAGGCAATTGATTACCGAATAGGCATAGGATCAGTTGCCCACATATTAGTCAGGGATCGGCGGACGGCAAGAGACTTGTTGCGTTGCGAAGTGGAATCTCCGATCCATGCGGACCAAGTCGTGCCGGGATCCGACCGATCCCGAAAACAGCCAGGATCCCTCCCGCATGAGCGAAAACGTGCCTCTTCCCCGCGTCGCAGCCCTGATCGTGGCGGCCGGGCGCGGCATTCGCGCCGGTGGCGAGGTGCCCAAGCAATATCGCAAACTGGCCGGCCAGGCGATCCTGCGGCGCACGGCGGCGCGCTTTTTGTCACATGCGCGCGTCGATGACGTTCTCGTCGTCATTCACGCCGACGATGTGGCGCTTTACCAAGCGGCAGTGGCAGGCCAGGACCGCCTGCTGCCCTTCGTCACGGGCGGCGCGACGCGACAGGAATCGGTGCGGCGGGGACTCGAAGCGCTGGCCGAGCGCGGGATCACCCATGTGCTGATCCATGACGCGGTCCGGCCCTTCGCGTCCCCTGCCCTGATCGACCGTGTCATCGATGCGCTTTCCGAAGCAGATGCCGTGCTCGCCGCCTCGCCGGTCACCGACACGCTGAAGCGCGCCGATGCGGCGGGCATCGTTGGCGATACCGTGCCGCGCGAAGACCTCTATGCCGCCGAGACGCCGCAGGCCTTTCGCCTCGCCACCATCCTCGAGGCGCATCGCCGCGCCGCCGATGCGCGGGAACCCTTCACGGACGATGCCGGCATCGCCGAATGGGCCGGCATCCCGGTCCAGATCGTGCTGGGGGAGCGCTCCAACATCAAACTGACCCTGCCGGAGGACATCGAGATGGCCGATACGCGCCTGCGCATGGAAGAGAGCCTGAGGGTTGGCGAAACCCGCGTCGGCACCGGCTACGACGTGCATTCCTTTACCGAGGGCTCGGGCGTCTGGCTTGGCGGCATCGAGATCCCGCATGACCGCAAGCTGTCGGGCCATTCCGACGCCGACGTCGCGCTGCATGCGCTGACCGATGCGGTGCTTGGCGCCATCGCGGACGGCGATATCGGCGATCACTTCCCGCCCTCCGATCCGCAATGGCGCGGCGCGTCCTCGGACCGGTTCCTCGCTTTCGCGGTGGAGCGCGTTCGCGCCCGCGGCGGCGCCATCGTCAATCTGGACCTCGCCATCATCGCCGAGGAGCCCAGGATCGGCCCGCATCGCGACGCCATGCGCGCCCGGATCGCCGAGATTGCCGGCATCGGACCCAACCGGGTCGGCGTCAAGGCGACGACGAACGAGAAGATGGGATTTGTCGGCCGCGGCGAAGGCATCGCGGCGATCGCGACGGCCACGATCCGCCTGCCCTTCACGGAGGAAGACGCATGACCGACCTCACGCCCCTGCTAGGCCAAGCCCAGGCGCTGATCGAACTCTGCACCGCGCGCGGCCTGAAGATCGCCACCGCCGAATCCTGCACCGGCGGACTGATCGCCGGCGTGCTCACCGAGATCTCCGGCTCTTCCGCGGTGGTTGATCGCGGCTTCGTCACCTATTCGAATGCCGCCAAGGCCGACATGCTCGGTGTTCCGAAAGGGCTGATCGAGCGCGTCGGCGCCGTCAGCCAGGAAGTGGCGCTCGCCATGGCGGCCGGCGCGCTGGCGAAGTCCAAAGCCGACCTGGTCGTCGCCGTCACCGGCGTCGCCGGTCCGACGGGCGGCTCGGCGGAAAAGCCCGTCGGCATGGTCCATTTCGGCGTGATGCGGCGCGGCTCGCCCGCGCGCCATGCGGTGCATGTCTTTGCCGGGCTCGACCGATCGGGCGTCCGGTTTGCCACCGTCGTGGAGGCGCTAAAGCTGCTGCGGGAAGAAGCAACGGCGGAAGCCTGAACTAACGGTTTCCGGCGTCACCATTCATGACCTGCGGAACAGGCTGAAAAAGCGCTGTGATCGCTAGGTGCTGAGCTGAGGCACGACGCCATAGACAGCATCGGCGCGCTTCTCGAAAGCGTCGGCGAATTTGCGGAACGCCTTGTCGAAGACCGTGCCCATCAGCGCCGACAGCGTGCGCGAGCGGAACTCGTAATCGATCGCGAAATACACGGTACTGTGGCCGCCATCGACGGCCTTGAACGTCCAGACATTGTCGAGATGCTTGAACGGGCCGTCGAGATATTCGGCGCGGATGGTGCCGGCCTTTCGGTCCAGCACGACCTTGGTGGTGAAGGTCTCGCGGATGAACTTGTAGGCGACGGTCATGTCGGCGATCAGCACTTCGCGATCGCCATCCGGCTTGCGGCCGCGAATGACCAGCCGCTCGCAGAGCGGCACGAAGAGCGGATATTTCTCGACGTCCGATACCAGGGCGAACATCTCCTCGGCCGTATGGCCGACGCGACGCTCGGTCGTGAAGCTGGGCATATCCGGATCAGCCCTGGTGCTGGGCCTGGCGGGCCGAACGCAGGCGATCGAAATCCTCGCCGGCGTGATGCGACGAACGCGTCAGCGGGCTGGACGAAACCATCAGGAAGCCCTTGGCATAGGCGATCGTCTCGAACGACTTGAACTCCTCCGGCGTGACGAAGCGCAGAACCGGGTGGTGCTTGCGGCTCGGCTGCAGGTACTGGCCGATGGTCATGAAATCGACCTCGGCGACGCGCAGGTCGTCCATCAGCTGCAGGATTTCATTACGCTCTTCGCCAAGGCCGACCATGATGCCGGACTTGGTGAACATGTTGGGATCCAGTTCCTTCACCCGCTGCAGCAGGCGCAGCGAATGGAAGTAGCGGGCGCCGGGGCGCACCTTCAGATACTTGGACGGAACCGTCTCGAGATTGTGGTTAAAGACGTCGGGCCGAGCCTCGACGACGACCTCAAGCGCGCCGGGCTTGCGCAGGAAATCCGGGGTCAGGATCTCGATGGTCGTGCCGGGCGCGGCGCGACGGATCGCATAGATCACGTCCGCAAAGTGCTTCGCGCCGCCATCGGCCAGATCGTCGCGATCGACGGAGGTGATCACGACGTGCTGCAGGCCAAGCTTGGCGACGGCTTCCGCGACCTTCTCCGGCTCCGCCATATCCAGCGCTTCCGGCATGCCGGTGCGGACGTTGCAGAAGGCACAGGCGCGGGTGCAGGTGTCGCCCATGATCATGAAGGTGGCGTGCTTCTTCGACCAGCACTCGCCGATATTCGGGCAGCCGGCCTCCTCGCAAACGGTGACGAGGCCGTTCTTCTTCACGATCTCCTGCGTCTCGCGATAGACGGGCGAACCCGGCGCGCGCACGCGGATCCAGTCCGGCTTGCGCAGCAGCGGCGTCTCCGGGCGGTTCACCTTTTCCGGGTGCCGGGGCCGAAGGTCCTTGCCGGGGCGCGTATCGAGAACGACGACCATGGAAACTCCGATCTTCCTTACGCGCGGCGCAGGAGGCTGAGCAGGAACAGCAGAACGATCGCGCCGACGGTCGACACCACCAGGCTGCCGACGAACCCGGCGAAATGGATGTTGAAGGCGGCGGCAAGCGCCGCGCCGATCCAGGCGCCAATCAGGCCGACGATCAGGTTGATGAGCAGGCCGTGGCGGCGCTCCATGACGCGGGAAGCAATCCAGCCGGCAAGGATGCCGATGAGGATCGTCGCGAAAATGCCGACACCGTTCATGTTGAGCCCTGCCCGTTCGTGTTCCAGCACATATGGTGGAAGAGCCTGCGCAACACCAGCTTTGTGTTGCGCATGGCCGTTATGCGATTACCCGCGCCAGCGACACGACGATGACGGCGCCGATCGCCGCGATGACGACCTGATTGACGAAGTCATAGCCGAAATCGATCGGCACATTGAAGTAGCGGACCAGGAACCCGCCCACCACGGCGCCGATCAGCCCCGTGATGATGTTGCGGAACAATCCGCCGCCGCCGACCACGATGCTGGCCAGCCAGCCCGCGATCAGGCCGATGGCCACCCAGATCAGGATCGTTTGTCCGTCCATTCAGTCAACAAGCTCTTTCGTCATTCCGGCGAAGGCAAGCAGCCTTCAATGCATCTTCAGTCAACCGCCCAATGCAACTTCTCTATCCATCATCGAGCTCTCTCGTCATCCCGGCGAAGGCCGGGATCTATTCCTCAACCGCGCCGCCGGTGCTTATGGACCCCGGCCTTCGCCGGGGTGACGACGAGCAGCCGTCAGTTCATTGTCAGTCAACCGCGCAGTGCAACTGCTCTATCCACCCTCGAACTCTGTCGTCATCCCGGCGAAGGCCGGGATCCATCCCTCAACCGCGCCGCCGGTGTTTATGGACCCCGGCCTTCGCCGGGGTGACGACGGAGCCAGCGTCAATCCATCGTCAGGGGGTAGAGGTCGCTCCAGTCCGGATTGAATTCCTCAATCAGACGAATCTTCCAGTCCCGTTGCCATTCCTTGAGCTGCTTTTCCCGACGTATGGCGCCTTCCATCGTGTCGTGCATCTCGAAAAATACGAGGACCTTCGTTCCGTAGCGCTTCGAAAACTCCTCGACCATTCCTTCTCGGTGCTACCATGTCCTGGCAGCGAGGTTACTCGTCACGCCGATATAGAGCGTTCCATACCTCTGACTTGCCATGATGTAGACGCAGGGGCGCATTCTCATTGCCCCCGCGTCTTCGTGCCGCCCTAGATGTGGATCGCGCGGCCGTAGGCCGAGAGCACGCTCTCGTGCATCGTCTCGGACAGGGTCGGATGCGGGAAGACGGTGTTGATCAGCTCTTCTTCTGTGGTCTCCAGGTTCATGGAGATGACGAAGCCCTGGATCAGTTCGGTCACTTCCGCGCCGACGAGATGGGCGCCGAGCAGCTGGCCGGTCTTCTTGTCGAACACCGTCTTGACCAAGCCCTCGGGCTCGCCGAGCGCGATCGCCTTGCCGTTGCCGATGAAGGGGAACTTGCCGACGCGCACGTCGTAGCCGGCTTCCTTCGCCTTCTTCTCGGTCAAGCCGACAGACGCGATCTGCGGGTTGCAGTAGGTGCAGCCCGGGATCTTGGCCTTGTCCATGAAATGCGGGTGCAAGCCGGCGATGGCCTCGACGGCGATGACACCCTCATGCTCGGCCTTGTGCGCCAGCATCGGCGGGCCGGCGACGTCGCCGATCGCCCAGATGCCGGGAACATTGGTCTTGCCGACGCCGTCGATGACGACGCAGCCGCGATCCGTCTTGACGCCGAGCTTCTCCAGACCGAGGCCCTCGATGTTGCCGACGACGCCAACCGCCGAGATCAGCTTCTCGGCCGAGATTTCCTGCGACTTGCCGTCCGCGGTCTCGATCGTCGCCGTGACCGAATTGTCCGCCTTGACGACCTTGGTCACCTTGGCGCCGGTCAGGATCTTGATGCCCTGCTTCTCGAAGCGCTTGCGAGCATGCGCGGCGATCTCTTCGTCCTCGACGGGGAGGATCTGCGGCAGAACCTCGACGACCGTGACCTCGGAGCCCATCGTACGATAGAACGAGGCGAACTCGATGCCGATCGCGCCGGAGCCCATGACGAGCAGGGTCTTCGGCAGCGTCTCGGGGATCATGGCCTCGAAATAGGTCAGGATCAGCTTCTTGTCCGGCTCGATGCCGGGCAGCGCGCGCGGGCGGGCGCCGGTCGCGATGATGATGTTCTTCGCTTCATATTCGCCGGCGCCAAGGGCGTTCTTCGGCGCGGGATTGGGCTTGCCATAGGCCTCTTCCGGCGCCGGCTTGACGACGACCTTGCCGGGCGCCGCGATCTCGGCGACGCCCCAGATCACGTCGACCTTGTTCTTCTTCAAGAGGCCGGTGACGCCCTGGTTCAGCTGGGCGGCGACACCACGCGAACGCTTGGTGATCGCCGACATGTCGGCGCTGAATTTCTCCACCGACAGGCCGTAATCCTTGGCGTGGTCCATGTAGTGGTAGACCTCGGCCGAGCGCAGCAGCGCCTTGGTCGGGATGCAGCCCCAGTTCAGGCAGATACCGCCGAGATGGGTCTTCTCGACCACGGCGACCTTGAGGCCGAGCTGGGCGGCGCGGATGGCGGCGACATAGCCGCCCGGGCCGGAGCCGATGATGATGACGTCGTAGGGTGCGGCCATGTTCGTCTCACTGCGCGTTGAAGGTCTTGCGGCCCCCTCCTCACGGGGAGAAGGGAGCCGGAACGACGGTGCCGGCTACACCAGCATCGCCATCGGCTTCTCGATATAGCCCTTGAAGGCCTGGAGAAGCTCGGCGCCCAGCGCGCCATCGACCACGCGGTGATCGGTCGAGAGCGTGACCGACATGATGGTCGCGATCTTGATCTCGCCGCCGCGCACGACCGGCTGCTGGATGCCTGCGCCAACGGCGAGGATCGTCGCATGAGGCGGGTTGATGATCGCCGCGAAGTCCTTGACGCCGAACATGCCGAGGTTGGAGACCGAAGTCGTGCCGCCCTGGTATTCTTCCGGCTTCAGCTTGCGATCGCGCGCCCGCTTGGCCAGGTCCTTCATCTCGTTGGAGATGGTGGACAGCGACTTGGCATCGGCGTTGCGCACGACCGGCGTGATCAGTCCGCCGGGGATCGAGACGGCGACGCCGACATCGACGACCTTGTGCACGAGCATGCCGCCATCGGTCCAGGAAGCGTTGGCGCCCGGAACCTTCTTCAGCGCCAGAGCCATGGCCTTGATGACCATGTCGTTGACCGAGATCTTGTAGACGGGCTTGCCGTCCGCATCCTTCGGCGCCGAGCCGTTGATCTGCTCGCGAAGCGCCAGCAGCGCGTCGAGATCGGTATCGACGGTGACGTAGAAGTGCGGAACGTTCTGCTTCGATTCGGTCAGGCGGCGCGCGATCGTCTTGCGCATGTTGTCATGCGGCACGAGCTCGTAGGAGCCCTGGGCGAACAGCTTGAGCGTCTGCGCGTCGGTCGGGCCGGAATGCGCCGGAGCCGCCGTTGCGGCGGCGGGAGCCGGCGCGGCAGCGGCGGCAGCCGGTGCAGCCTTGGCGGCGCCACCCTTCTTCGCAGCTTCAACGTCGGCCTGCACGATACGGCCATGCGGGCCGGAACCGGCCACCTTGGCGATATCGATGCCGGCTTCCTTAGCGATACGGCGCGCCAGCGGCGAGGCGAACACGCGCTCGCCCGACGAAGCGGCAGGAGCCGCTGCCGGAGCCGCCGGTGCGGGCGCAGCCACGGGTGCGACGGCAGCCGGTGCGGGTGCAGCCGCCGGAGCCGAAGCGGCGGGTGCCGCTGCGGCGGTCGGAGCCGCTTCCGGCGCAGGAGCGGCCTCGGCCGGCGCGGCGCCGATGGCGCTCGCATCCTCGCCATCCGCCAGAAGAACGGCGATCAGCGCATTGACCTTCACGCCCTGCGCGCCTTCCGGCACCAGCAGCTGGCCAACGGTGCCTTCATCGATGGATTCGACTTCCATCGTCGCCTTGTCGGTCTCGATCTCGGCGATGACATCGCCCGACTTGACCTTGTCGCCAACCTTCACGTTCCACTTGGCGAGGTTTCCCTCTTCCATGGTCGGCGAAAGCGCGGGCATCAGGATATTGATCGGCATAAAGCACCTATTGGCGTGATTCTGGCGTGCCCAGGTCTAACGGACGGTCCCATTCGGAATCGAAACTGGACTTGATCGCGTCAAGCGCCTGCCCTTCCGAGCAGACGCCGTCCGTTTCGAATCCACGCGCTACCTGACGTGCGATGTCGACCAGCAGGATACCCCACGTGGCCGGATCATCGAACGCTGTCCGGAAGCTGACGTCCAGACCTTTGTCGACGATCCAGGCGCGGAACACTTCCGCTGCATCTTCCGATTCCAGGGCGCCGGGCGGAATTTCAAGCTCGCGTTTGTGTCCGGCCATGGCGCTACCGATACGTTACGGCTTTGACGGCCGCGACGACTTCGCCGACATTCGGCAGCGCAAGCTTCTCGAGGTTGGCGGCGTAGGGCATCGGAACGTCCTTGCCCGTGACCTTCAGGACCGGCGCGTCGAGGAAATCGAACGCCTTTTCCATCAGCTCGGACGCGATGTGCGAGCCGATCGAGTTCTGCGGCCAGCCCTCTTCCACCGTCACGCAGCGGCCGGTCTTCTTGACCGACTCGATGACCGTGTCGATGTCGAGCGGACGCAGCGTGCGCAGGTCGATGAGCTCGGCGTCGATGCCCTGCTCGGCCAGTTCCGCCACGGCCTTGGTCGCATAGGTCATGCCGATGCCGAACGAGACGATGGTCACGTCCTTGCCGACCTTGTGGATGCGCGCCTTGCCGATCGGCAGGACGAAGTCCTCGATCTGCGGCACGTCGAAGGAGTGGCCGTAGAGGATCTCGTTCTCGAGGAAGATCACCGGATTGGGATCGCGGATCGCCGCCTTGAGCAAGCCCTTCGCGTCGGCGGCCGTGTAGGGCACGACGACCTTGAGGCCCGGGATGTGGCTGTACCAGGACGAGTAATCCTGGCTGTGCTGGGCGCCCACGCGGGCTGCCGCGCCGTTCGGACCGCGGAAGACAATCGGCGCGCCGAGCTGTCCGCCCGACATGTAGAGCGTCTTGGCGGCCGAGTTGATGATCTGGTCGATCGCCTGCATGGCGAAGTTGAAGGTCATGAACTCGACGATCGGGCGCAGGCCGGCCAGCGCCGCTCCGGTCGCGAGACCGGCAAAGCCGTGCTCGGTGATCGGCGTGTCGATGACGCGGTCGGCGCTGAATTCCTGCAGCAGGCCCTGCGTGATCTTGTAGGCGCCCTGGTACTCGGCGACTTCCTCGCCGATGACGAAGACGTCGGGATCCCTGCGCATCTCTTCCGCCATCGCATCGCGAAGTGCTTCGCGGACGGTGGTCGAGACGAAGGTGGTGCCTTCCGGAATCGCCGGATCGGCCGCGACCTGGATCGCGATCGGGGCGGCGGCAACCGGGGCAGCAGCCGCGGCCGGAGCCGGCTTTGCCTCGGCGGCGGGCTGTTCCGCAGCGGCCGGAGCCGCCTCAGCCTTCGGCGCGGCCTGCGCGCTCGCGGCGGCGGAGACGTCCTCGCCGTCAGCCGCAATCACGGCGATCGGGGTGTTGACCTTCACGTTCTCGGTGCCTTCGGCCACGAGAAGCTTGGCGATCGTTCCCTCGTCGACGGCTTCGACTTCCATCGTCGCCTTGTCGGTCTCGATCTCGGCGATCACGTCGCCGGACTTGACGGTATCGCCTTCCTTCTTGAGCCACTTGGAGAGCGTACCCTCCTCCATGGTCGGCGAGAGGGCCGGCATCAGAATATCGATGGGCATGGCTGTCTCCCGGCCTTACTTCAAAATATCCGTCCAGAGCTCGGATGCATCCGGCTCCGGATCGTTCTGGGCGAATTCCGCCGCGTTGTTCACGATATCACGCACCTCGGCGTCGATCTTCTTCAGATCGTCCTCGGTGGCCCATTCCTGCTGCAGGAGACGGGTGCGGACCTGCTCGATCGGATCGTGCTCGTTGCGCATCTTCTGGACTTCGTCCTTCGACCGGTACTTGGCCGGGTCGGACATGGAGTGTCCACGATAGCGATAGGTTTCCATCTCGAGGATGTACGGACCCTTGCCGGCGCGGCACCAGGCAACGGCCTTGTCGCCGGCTGCCTTCACGGCCCGGACGTCCATGCCGTCCACCTTCTCGCCGGGAATGTCGAACGAGACGCCGCGACGGGAGAAGTCGGTCTGCGCGGAGGAGCGCGACACGGACGTGCCCATGGCGTAGCGGTTGTTCTCGATGATGTAGACCACGGGCAGCTTCCAGAGCTGCGCCATGTTGAAGCTCTCGTAGACCTGGCCCTGGTTTGCCGCGCCGTCACCGAAATAGGTCAGGCAGACCTTGTCGTTCTTGCGATAGCGGTTGGCGAAGGCGAGGCCGGTGCCGAGCGACACCTGGGCGCCGACGATGCCGTTGCCGCCGAAGAACTGCTTCTCGATGGAGAACATGTGCATCGAGCCACCCTTGCCGTGCGAATAACCGCCGCGCCGGCCGGTGAGCTCTGCCATCACGCCATTCGAATCCATGCCTGCAACGAGCATGTGGCCGTGATCGCGATACCCGGTGATCGTCTGGTCTTCACCGGTCCGAATCGCCATCTGCATGCCGACAACGACAGCTTCCTGCCCGATATAGAGGTGACAGAAGCCGCCGATGAGGCCCATGCCATACATCTGGCCGGCCTTTTCTTCGAAACGGCGGATGAGGAGCATCTCGCGATAGGCGAAGAGTTCCTGCTCCTTGGAGAAATTTTCAACAGCGGTCGGCCTTGCCGATTTTACCGTTGCAGTCTTCCGTCCGGCGGCCGGCGCAGATTTGCTGCCGACTTTCGCTTTGGCTACGGCCATGCCTTGTTCTCCGGGGCGTGTCCCAAACTGAGCGGGACGTTATCCGAAGCCAACCGTCATTCCAAGATGCAGCGCAAGCATCGGAGCCATGCGTCAACTACATGACTTGATTACAAAAATTGTAATGAACTGAAATTCGGTTCATCGCAATTCCAGCCGTGATCGCAATGCTGCGGGGTCTATTGCGATGCAGCAATGCTGATCACCAACTCGTCTGCCTGGACGACATTGAGCTTGGCACGGGCCCTCTCGTCGATCATGTCGGGATCGAGACTCTCGGGCCGGAGCAGCTGCGCGCGAGCCACCAGAGAGAGGCGGTTCGCCTTCAGTTCCGCCAATTCCTTTTCCAGGACAATGGCTTCCCGCTCCATTCGCTCGCGCGACCAGATACCGTAATCGCCATTGAAGGAATGGTAGGCGAAGTAGCCCATCACGGCGAGCGAGCCGAGTGGAAGGATGAGCCGCCGAAGCTTGGAATGCTTGCGCTGTCGAGTGGTCATGAGGGAATCTGAACGCGGTGCAACATGATTGATAAAGGATGGGCCAAGACGATTAACGCGGAGTTTCCGGCCCGCTCGCGGCGCTGAGAAAGCCGTCAAAAAGCGTTTTGGCCTGTTGCATCGGGCTTTTCCCCAGCTCGCTGGCCCGCCCTCTTCCGTCTCACCGGCGATCTGCCGCAGGTTGCATGCGACGGCGTGACCGCGCGCATGACGGTCTTCAAAATAGAGAATCCTTGGCTATTGGGCCCACTCGCGGTATGGGAGGGCCAACTCGCATTCCGCATGATCCTTCACCGCTCGCGAACCGTTTGCGCGCGACCCGGAATGCTTCTCCAATTTCAGGCCTTCGCCCACCATGGTATCGCTCGTCCAGAATCCAGCCCTCGCACGCGCCCTCGCGGAAAAGGGCTATGAAACGCTTACCCCCGTCCAGACCGCTGTCCTCCAGGATAGCGTCGGCGAAAACGATCTCCTCGTCTCCGCGCAGACCGGCTCCGGCAAGACGGTGGCCTACGGCCTCGCCTTTGCCTCGACGCTTCTGGGCAATGAAGAACGCTTCGGCCCGGCCACCGAGCCGCTGGCCCTCATCATCGCCCCGACGCGCGAACTGGCTCTGCAGGTCCAGCGCGAGCTGATCTGGCTCTATGGCCCGGCGGGTGCGCGAATCGCCTCCTGCGTCGGCGGCATGGACGTCCGCCGCGAAGCCCGCGCGCTGGAAATGGGCGCGCATATCGTCGTCGGCACGCCGGGCCGCCTGCGCGACCATCTGGAGCGCGGACGCCTCGACATCTCCAAGCTCAAGGTCGTCGTGCTCGACGAGGCCGACGAGATGCTCGACCTCGGCTTCAAGGAAGATCTGGAGCTGATCCTCGACGCGTCGCCGAAAGAGCGCCGCACAATGCTGTTCTCGGCCACGCTGCCGCGCGAAATCGTGCGCCTGGCCAAGCAGTATCAGCGGGACGCCATCCGCATCGACACGATCGACCAGAGCCAGCCGCATGGCGACATCGAATATCGTGCGCTGCGCGTTGCGCCGAACGAGATCGACCACGCCGTCGTCAACGTGCTGCGCTATTTCGACCAGCCGGCAACGCTCGTCTTCTGCTCGACGCGTGAATCGGTTCGCCGCCTGCATGCAAGCCTTCAGGAGCGCGGCTTCGAAGTCGTGGCGCTGTCGGGCGAGCTCAGCCAGGGCGAGCGCATGCATGCGCTGCAGGCTCTGCGCGACGGCCGCGCCCGTGTCTGCGTCGCCACCGACGTCGCCGCGCGCGGTCTGGATCTCCCGGATCTCGGCCTTGTCGTCCATGCCGACCTGCCGACCGGCCCCGCCATCCTGCTGCACCGTTCGGGCCGTACCGGCCGCGCCGGCCGCAAGGGTATTTCTGCCCTGCTCGTTCCCTACACCAACCGCTCCAAGGCGCTGCGCCTGATCAGCGCCGCCGGCGTCGACGCCTACTGGACGGCCGCCCCGTCGGCCGACGAGGTTCGCGCCAAGGATCAGGAACGCCTCCTCGAGAAGGCCATGGTCTCCGAGCCGGCTTCCGAGGAAGACATGGCGCTCGCGACCGAACTCCTCACCAAGCGCACGCCGGAAGAAATCGCCGCCGCGCTGATCCGCCTGCACCGTTCGCGCCTGCCCTCGCCCGAGGATCTGTTCGATCCCGGCCAGCAGCAGGATCGCGGCGCACGCGACGCCAAGCCCCGCCGCCAGGACAGCCCGCGCAGCGAGCGCAGCGATCGTTCCGACCGCGATGCGCCCCGTGGCGAGCGCCCGCCCCGCGCCCCGCGCGACGCCAGTGACGGCCAGTGGCCGACCAGTGGTCCCGGCAGCGAGAACGGCCGCGTCGAGCGCCCGCAGCAGGACATGGTCTGGTTCCGCATGAGCATCGGCCACCAAAAGAACGCGGATCCGAAGTGGCTGCTGCCGCTGATCTGCCGTCGTGGCCACGTCACCAAGAACGAGATCGGCGCGATCAAGATCTTCGAACGCGACACGCGCTTCGAGATCGTCGCCGAGGCGGCCGAGCGCTTCACCGTCGCGCTGCGTCGCGGTGGCGAGGAAGAGATCCGCATCGAGCCGGCTGACGGCGCGCCCGTCGGCGGCGCCGGTGCCCGTGGCCCCGGCAAGAAGCCGACCCGCCGCGCTGGCTTCAAGCCCGGCGGCGCCGGCGGCAAGCCCGGTTTCAAGCCGGGCGGCAAGCCCGGCTTCAAGAAGCGCGAACGCAACGACGGCTAAGCGCTTCTTTCGCTATGGAATCATGGGGCCCGCGACATCGTCGCGGGCCTTTTTCGTTGGACTTCTATCGGGGGGGGGCGTTGGGCTTTGTCCGGGCCTCCTCACCTCTCTCGGAGGGGGAAGTTGGCGGAAACCCGCCCTCAACATGCTGAGGAGGCCCGGAGGGCCGTCTTGAAGCACGCAGAGCGGTCCCGCCATCAAGAGTTGCACTCCGGCCGGTGCGTCCTTCGAGGCTTCGCTGCGCGAAGCGCCTCAGGATGTTGGAGGTCGGGAATCTGCAGAGCGTCCTTCTTGGACCAAGACGAACCGTCGCCCCGGCGAAGGCCGGGGCCCATAGCCACAGGCCAAGCAAGGAGTGGCCAGCCTTGTCTCCGCAGGCCGGCGTGTCTGGATCCCGGCCTTCGCCGCGATGACGCAGGGACCCGCGTCCCGCAAAGCCTCCGAATAGTTTGAGCGCACAACCTTTGGGTCGGCACGCCGGATCGCCGACCCCAAAACAAAAGGGCCCGCGACGATGTCGCGAGCCCTCTGCAATCCGACAGAAAAACCCCGCCAAATCAGTCCTTGAGACGCTCGAGCGCGGCGTTGATCTTGGCGGTCAGCTCTTGCGCTTCGGCCAAGCGCTCGCGCTGCTCGTCGATCACCTCTTCTGGGGCGCGCGAGACGAAGTTCTCGTTGCCGAGCTTGGCTTCGATCTTCGCGATCTCCTTGGCGGCCTTGTCGAGTTCCTTGCCGAGACGCGCGCGCTCGGCCACGAGGTCGATGACGCCGGCCAGCGGCAGGGCGATCGTCGCCTCGCCGAGCACGGTCTGCACGGAGCCCTTGGGCGGCGTGTCGGCGGCCGAGATCTCGGACGCCCGCGCCAGGCGCTTGATCAGCGCATCATGCGTCGCCAGCCGCGCCGTCGTCTCCGCCGAAGCGCCGACGATGATCAGCGGCACCATGGCGCCCGGCGGCACGTTGATTTCGGAGCGAACCGAGCGGACCGCCGAAATCAGATCGACCAGCCAGTTGATCTCGGCCGCTGCCGCCTCGTCCTCGAAGTCGAGCGTCGGCCAAGCATTGAGCGCGAGCAGGCCCTCGCGGCGGCTTCCCTCGTCGGCCGTGCGGTCCCAGAGCTCTTCGGTGATGAAGGGCATGAAGGGGTGCAGCAGCGTGACGATCCGGTCCAGCGTCCAGCCGATCGTGGCGCGGGTCTCGGCCTTGGCAGCCTCGTCCTCGCCATTCAACACCGGCTTGACCAGTTCCAGGTACCAGTCGCAGAACGAATTCCAGACGAAGCGATACAGCGCGTTGGCGGCGTCGTTGAAGCGATAGGCTTCCAGCGCCTCCGTCACGGCGCGCGCGGTGCGCGTCGTCTCGGTCGCGATCCAGCGGTTCAGCCGCTCCTTGGCCGTCGAAGGATCGAAGCCGGCGACCCGCGTCGCCCCGTTCATCTCGGCGAAGCGCGAGGCGTTCCAGAGCTTGGTCGCGAAGTTGCGGTAGCCCTCGACGCGCGAGGTCGCGAGCTTGATGTCGCGGCCCTGCGCCGCCATGGCGGTCAGCGTGAAGCGCAGCGCGTCGGCGCCATATTCGTCGATCAGCGTGATCGGATCGATGACGTTGCCCTTCGACTTCGACATCTTGGCGCCCTTCTCGTCCCGGACGAGCGCATGCATGTAGATGTCCTTGAAGGGCTCGACCGGCGTGCCGTTCTCGTCCTTCATGAAGTGCAGGCTCATCATCATCATCCGGGCGACCCAGAAGAAGATGATGTCGAAGCCGGTGATCAGGACGCTGGTCGGGAAGTAGCGGGCAAGCTCGTTGGTCTTGTCCGGCCAACCCATCGTCGAGAACGGCCACAGCGCCGAAGAGAACCAGGTGTCGAGCACGTCCTCGTCGCGCGTCAGCGCGACCGGCGCGCCGTAATGCGCCGTGGCGAGCGCCGAAGCCTCGGCCTCGTCATAGGCGACGAACACCTTGCCGTCCGGGCCATACCATGCCGGGATCTGGTGTCCCCACCAGAGCTGGCGCGAAATGCACCAGGGCTGGATGTTGTCCATCCACTCGTAATAGGTCTTTTCCCAGGTCTTCGGGACGAAGTTGGTCCGCCCTTCGCGCACCGAGGCGATCGCCGGCTGCGCCAGCGTATGCGCATCGACATACCACTGCTCGGTCAGGAATGGCTCGATCGGCACGTTGCCACGATCGCCATGCGGCACGGTGTGCGCATGATCCTCGATCTCGGCCAGATAGCCCTGCTCTTCCATCATCGCGACGATGGAGTTGCGCACCGTGAAGCGGTCCAGGCCCTCGAATGCGGCGATCGTGTCGGCGAGTGCCGCCGTCTTGTCCAGCCCCGCGAGGAACTCGGCATTGCCGGCGATCGCCACATTGGCCTGGCGATCGAGCACGGAGATCATCGGCAGGTTATGGCGGCGCCCAACCTCGAAATCGTTGAAGTCGTGCGCCGGCGTGATCTTGACCGCGCCCGAACCCTTCTCGGGATCGGAATATTCGTCGGCGACGATTGGGATGCGGCGGCCGACGAGCGGCAGGATGGCATGTGCGCCGGCGGCGACGAACGCCTGGTAGCGCTCGTCATCCGGATGCACGGCGACGGCGGTGTCGCCCAGCATCGTTTCCGGCCGGGTCGTCGCCACCGTGATGAAGGTCATCGCATCGTCGGGATCGAAGGTCTTGCCCTCGATCGGATAGCGGAAATGGTAGAGCTTGCCCTTGGTCTCGACCTGGATGACCTCGAGATCCGAGATCGCCGTCTCCAGCTTCGGGTCCCAGTTGACCAGGCGCTTGTCCTTGTAGATCAGCCCGCCGCGATAGAGCTCGACGAACACCTTGAGCACGGCCTTGGACAGGCCCTCATCCATGGTGAAGCGCTCGCGCGACCAGTCGGCCGAGGCGCCGAGGCGCTTCAGCTGGCCGATGATCGTGCCGCCGGATTCGGCCTTCCACTTCCAGATCTTCTCGACGAACGCCTCGCGGCCGATCTCGCGGCGGCCGGGCTCCTGGCGCTCGGCCATCTGCCGCTCGACCACCATCTGCGTGGCGATGCCGGCATGGTCGAGGCCGACCTGCCAGAGAACGTCCTTGCCGCGCATGCGCTCGAAGCGGACGAGAACGTCCTGCAGCGTGTTGTTGAGCGCATGGCCCATATGCAGCGAGCCGGTGACGTTCGGCGGCGGGATGACGATGGAGAAAGGCTCCGCGCCGGGCTTCGCGCCAGCGCCTGCCTTGAAGGCGCCTTGGCCTTCCCAAGTTTCATAGATGCGCGGCTCGACCGCGGCCGCGTCATAATTCTTATCGAGCATGACCGTTTCCGGATGAGGAATTTGAACTGGTGTAAATCGGATGGTCGCGGGCGAGTCAACCGCGCAGCCCCAAGGCGACCCCAAGGCCCATCCCCCGCCTGCGTCGAACGCCTCATATGGGAAGCCGGGAGGCGTTCCGTAAGAACGGCGCCACGCGCCGCCCGTGCGAGGCCGCCGGGAGGTCAGCGACCGCGCGATACGCGCTCGATCTCGTCGCGCACCAGCCGCTCGACGAGCGGCGGCAGGTTGGTATCGAGCCAGGTCTTCAGCATCGGCCGGAGCATGTCCTTGACCAGATCCTCGAGCGTCCGCGAATTGCCGGCCAGCACCGTATTGGCGAGATTGCCGAAAGCGGACTGCACGATGGCATCGGCAGCGGGCGACAGCAGCGGCTCGCCGGCGGGCAATTCGGCCCGGACAGGCCTGGAGGGCGCAGCCGGAGCCGGCGCAGGCGCTTCGGCGCGAATGGGCGAAGGGGCGCGGGAAGGTTCCGGGGCACGGACGGGTTCGGCGGCACGCGGCGGCTCGGGCGCCTGTACCGCCGGGCGCAGCATGCGCGGCTCGGCCATGGGAGCCGAAGCGGCAGGCGCCGGTTCCGGGGCGACAATGTCGGTCCGGGCCGGCGCGGCCGGCGGCGCCGCAAACTCGGCCACGCGAGCGCTGAACAGTGCGTCGATATCTGCGGCGGAGACGGGGACGCTCGGAAGCTTGGGCGGCAGCGCCGTCAGCTCGGAAGCCTTGGGCGCGGCCAGGCCGTGTTCATCCTCGGAGATGATCCGGCGGATCGAGGCGAGGATTTCCTCCATCGAAGGCTCTTGTGCCGCACTGACTTTGGCCATCGCTACCCCACACCCACAGAACTCAGTCGAATCGCTTTGAGAATTCAGCGATTCCAAGGGCCAGAGTAGCGAAAAGCACGACCGGCCGGAACACGACCGGTCGCTTTTCCCCGACTGGAGGCTCGACTACCGGCCGTCCGGCGTCCTGAGGCCGATCCACTTGTCGCGAACCGCCTGGTAATGCTGCTTCGGCTCGTAGCGCTGGACCTTGAGACTGAGGTTTTCGGCCGAAAGCGATCCGGTCGACGACAGCAGCGTGTAGGAGGCCACCACCTGGGCGCGCTGCGCCAAGATCAGCGTCTCGCGGGCCTGCAGAAGCGACTGCTGCTGGTTCAGCACGTCGAGGGTGGTGCGCTGGCCGACCTTCTGTTCTTCGATGACGCCTTCGAGAGCGAGCTGCGAAGCGCGGATCTGGTCCTGGGCCGAGGTGATCGAAGCACGGGCAGCCTGGAGCTGGCCGAATGCCGAAACCGCCGCCGCGCGGACCTGGTCGCGCGCCGAATCCAGCTGGATGCGGTACTGGCCGAGCGTTTCCTTGGCCTGGCGGGTCTGCGAGTAGACGACGCCGCCTTCATAGATCGGCACGCTCAGATTAGCCGTGATGGTCGCGGAATTGCCCCACGAACCGGTGTTCGACGAATCATCATTGTGCGCGAGCTGGCCCTGCACCGACACGGTCGGCAGCAGCTGGCCCTCGATCACCTTCACGTTGAAGGCGGCCGTGTCGACATTGTAGCTGGCGGCGCGAATGGCCGGATGGCGCGACTGGCCGGCGGAAACTGCCGACTCGGCCGACTTGGCGAGCAGGCGGGTGTTCACCACCGGCGTCTGCAGGCTCTTCGGCGCGGTGCCGATGATCTGGATGTAGGTCGCATTGGCGGAGTTCAGGTCCGCAATGGCGACGTCATAGGCCGTCTGGCCCTGGCTGAGTGCCGCATCGGTCTGCGCCAGGTCGGTACGCGTGCCCTCGCCCACCTTCAGGCGGTCGGCGGCGGCGCGCTGCTGTTCGCGCAGGAAGGCGATGTTCTGCTCGCGCAGGCTGACAATGCCCTTCTGGTAGATGACGTTGGTATAGGCCGTCACGGCATCCAGCAGCACGTCCTGCTCGGTCGAACGCAGGATCTCGCGACCGGCGAGCACCGCGGATTCGGCCTGCTTCACGGAGTTCTGCGTACGAAATCCGCGAAAGATCGGCTGTTCGATGGTGAGCCCGTAGCCGCGCGGCCAGGTCGTCGACGACCCGACGGGGAGCTGCGGCGACGTACGACCCCGAGAATAGGACGGCCCGATGAAAGCACTACCCGTCAGCACGGGACGATATCCCGACAGAGCCTGGGGAACGTTTTCGTCGGTCGCGCGTAGTTGAGCGCGCATCGCATTCAGCGTGGGGTTGGAATTATACGTCTGCGAAAGGGCGGAAGTCAGCGTTTCGGCATATACCGAGGGGGCAGCTACGATAACCGCAGCCATAGCTACGGTTGCCAGATAGACCCGGGAAAAAACCACGTTCGAAACCTCGGCGTTGCGAGGCGACGCCCCCCTACCGGACGTCCACCGTCGGACAATACATCGTTAATGTACGCGAGCCCCCGTGACGGTCAAATGGCATGGGGTGCGAAAAGTTGGATAAAGCGCTCCGTGCGACGGGAAAGCCACAGATACCGCTCGACGAACTGTCGAGGAATCAGCGGCTAACCCTTTCATTCCTAACGGAAATCAGAACACGAAAGATTTGGGCTTCGCAAAGCCCGGCAAGGTGCGGACCGAGGTGTTGAACGCCGGACGGCCGCTGACCGACCCGCCGGAGCGCGTGTAGATCATCGCTTTTGCAGCCAGGCCGTTCGCACCAACCACGGCGATGATTCGTCCGCCCTCGCCGAGCTGGTCGACCAGCGCCGGCGGTATGAGTTCGACGGCGCCTTCAAGCAGGATCACGTCATAGGGCGCCTTGGCGGCATGACCGTCCTGAAGCGGCCCGACGACAACCTCGACATTGGAAATGCCGAGGGTGGCGAGATTGTCGCGCGCGGTCGCGGCCAGGGCCTCGTCCGATTCGAGCGCGACCACAGAGGCCGCCAGATGACTGAGGATGGCCGCGGAATAGCCGGTCGTGGTGCCGACATCGAGCACGCGATCGGTCGGCAGGATCGCGGCAAGCTGGACCAGCTTCGCCAGGGGCCCCGGCTCCATGACATAGCGCGGCGCGCTGCCGGGAGCCGACACGAGCAGATCCTCGTCGATATAGGCGAGCGGCTTCAGATGATCGGGCGCGAAGATTTCGCGCGGCACCGCGGCGAAGGCGTCGAGCACGTCGTACTCGGTCACGTCGACGGTGCGAATCTGGCAGTCCACCATCGTGGTTCGCGCCTTGGCGAAATCGACCATGATCAGGGACCCTTTATCGTCATTGTGGCAATAGACGTTCCAATACCGGGCGTTCGGCAAGGTGACAAGCCATTCCGGAGGGGCGCGGCGCCGCAGGCCCCCGCCGATCGTCGACGCCGCGGGGGATAGCCAAGCGCCATCATCCTCCTGTTACATGGGCTGTCCATACGACGCCGTGAAACGACGCGTCGAGATCCACCGGATGCGCGGTTGTCGTTCGATCAGCTCACTCTGAAAGAGGATACAGTCGATGGTACGCAAGACACTCTATGGCGCCGCAATTGCCCTTCTGGGCCTTTCCACCATCCAGGCTGCTGTCGCGGACACGAAGATCGACAACAGTGCACTTGAATCCACTGCGTTCCGCCCGCACGACCGGACCTTCGGCCTCGTCTATACGATGCCGGCCGAGGTCAACGAGACCCTGCATCGCTCGCTGGGCGGCATGCTGACGGAGCGCCTTCTGACGCTCGGCCTCGAGACCGAGGCCATCCGCACCAACATTCCGCATGTCACGGTTGTGCACATCCACAACGCCGACCCGACCACGCCGGCGAAGATGCTCGAAGCGCTGCCGACGCCGCCGAAGCCGCTCAACGTCACGCTGAAGAAGTTTTATACCACCGAGGCCGCCAAGGGCGCCGGCCAGCCCTGGTGGCTCGACCTCGGCGTGGTCAAGGAAGGCGACGGCTTCGAGCGGATGATGGCCTACAACACCGCTGCCACCGCCGCCCTGACGCCGCTGCGCGACGGGCCGCTGCCGCGCGTCACCGGCCCGGTCTTCGCCAAGATGGCCGATGCGGGCAAGGAACTGGTCAAGACCGTCGGCGTCAGCGGCGTCAACGTCGTGAAGAACGGCGAGGAACTGCGCTCGCACAATCCGCACAACACGCTCGTCTACAGCACCAAGACCTTTTCGCCGGAAATCCAGCAGTCGATGGGCGCGCTCGCCGACCAGTTCAACCAGATCCTGCCGGAAGGCATTCCGGCGACGTTCAAGACGGTCTCGATCGTCGAACTGGCCTTCTCGGGCAATGTCACCCGCGAGATCTACCGCGTCGATCTCGAGACCGGCGCCGTCCTCGACGTCGCGACCGGCAAGACCGTCACCCGCTGACGTCTCTTCCAGGAAGTGGGGCGGTCTTCCGGGCCGTCCCGCCTTCGTGCCCTGACGGTTACGCCGCTCTGCCGCCGTCCTCCACAGCCTTGCGTCGGCATTGTTGACGATCGGACTAGACGTCGCCGCCGCGAGCTTGTAGAAGCCGCCAGACGGTCGCGGAAGTATTAGCTCCCTCGCCTGTTGCGCGGTTCGGGTCTTTTGCGATTGCCCTGAAATGCGCCTGCCGGATGTCCCGCCGAAATATGATTTCGAGCGGCATATCAACGAGATGGCCTCGTGGCGGAATGGTTACGCAGAGGACTGCAAATCCTTGCATCCCGGTTCGATTCCGGGCGAGGCCTCCACCCCTTCTTCTCCCAGTGATATCGACCCCTCCGGGGAGCCCGACCACGGCGAACCCGCCGGGGTCATTCGGCGTTTGTCGTCGCCGGCGCTCGTTTGAAGCTCTTTCCGGAGGACGGCGGCAAGGCCTGGGTTACGTCCTGAATGAAGCGCACCGTGTCGTCCAGAGCCGGCGCGCGACTGCGGAGCAGGGGCGAAAAGGTGCCGATCAGGGTGCGGTGATCGACGCCGGGATAGAGCACCGCCGCGACCTGTCCGCCGCGCGATTCGATCTTGCGAGCAAGGCGCGTCGTGTTGCCGGGATCGACCGTCGTATCGTCTGTGCCGGCGGCGACGAAAATCGGCGCCGCTTTGCCGTCGACGAAGTTGATCGGCTGGGTGCGCGCGCGCTGATCGGCGGGCCCGAAGATATCCTTGAGCTTCGGATCCGTCAGCGGCAGGAAATCATAGGGGCCAGCAAGCCCGACCATGCCCCTTATATCCCGGCGACCGTTGAGCCCGACATTCACCAGCCATTGAGGGTCCAGCGCCAGCATGGCGGCGATATGGGCGCCGGCAGAGTGCCCGATAAGAACGATCTTCGTGGGATCGCCGCCATAATCGGCGGCGTGGTCGCGCGTCCAGCGGACGGCCTCCGCCGCGTCGCGCAGAAAGTCCGGAAAGCGAACCTCCGGATAGACCCGGTAGTCGGGAATGACCGTCACGATGCCGCGTTTGGCGAGCGCGGCGCCGACGAAGCGATAGGTCGCCCGATCGCCCTCCTTCCACGTGCCGCCATAGAACATCACGGCGACCGGGAGCCTCTCGGCCCCGCCACGCGGCCGATAGATATCCAACTGATTGCGCGGTCCCGTTCCATAGGGGACGTCGGTTGCCGCGCGATTGTTGGCAAAGGCGGCGAGGCCGTTCAGAAAATCGACCGGAGAGAACCACATGACATTTCCCAGATAGACGATCGCGGCGATGGCGAGGCCCAGGGCGCTCCAGCGCAAGCCACGGCCTCGGGCGCGAGGCCGTGACAGACAGTGCGGCGCCCCCGCCGGGATTGCCGGTCGAGACGTGCGAGGCGGAGAAACGGGTCGGCGCGAGAAAGCGCCGGGCGAGGCGGGGGATCGAGACCATGATGGCTATACGGACCGCCGTCCCGAAAAGTTCCGCGCCGAAAAACAATCGCTTCGAACCCCTCGCATGATCCGGAGCCCTCGCCCGCCGGATTGCCAGCAGGGGTCGTTCGGGGCGATAAGACCGCCATGCTGGCTCATCCCCTCGCCCCCCGTCACGGCGGCGCCCTTCGCGACGCATCCGCGCGCTATGGCGTGGCGCTGGAGGACTGGCTGGATCTCTCGACCGGGATCAACCCGCACCCCTACCCGCTGGCGGATCTGCCGGCTTCCGATTTTCATCGCCTGCCCGATCCCGCCGCCCTCGCCGATCTGCTGGCGGTAGCGCGCAAGGTCTATGGCGTGCCGGCGAAGGCGGCCATCGCGGCCATGCCGGGTTCGGATCTGGCACTGCGCCTGTTGCCGCTCGTCGCGCCGGCCGGCGATGTCGCCATTGTCGGCCCGACCTATTCCGGCCATGCCGAGGCCTGGCGACGCGCCGGGCGCGGGGTTCATGCGGCGGCATCGCTCCACGAGGCGACCGAGCGGGCTGCCATCGTCGCGATCGTCAATCCCAACAACCCCGATGGCCGCGCCGTCGCGCCCTCAGAGCTTTTGCGTGTCGCCGAGCGGCTGGCCCAGCGCGATGGACTGCTGGTGGTCGACGAGGCGTTTGGCGAGGTGGCGCCGGGGCTGAGCGTGATTCCCCACCTGGGCGCCTTGCCGATCGTGGTGCTGCGCTCGTTCGGCAAGTTCTATGGGCTGGCCGGACTGCGGCTCGGCTTCGTGCTGGGGCAGGACGCGCGCGTCGAGCGCCTGCGCGAACGGGTCGGCGATTGGCCGGTCTCGGGCCCGGCTTTGTCGCTGGGCCGGAAGGCGCTGGCCGATTCGGCCTGGCAGTCGGCCACCCGGCAAAGGCTTGCCGCCGCCCGGACCCGCTTGGAAAGCCTCGTCACGGGCGCAGGGCTGGCGATCGAAGGCGGCACCGACCTCTTCGTTCTGGTGCGCACCCCGCAGGCCGTCGCTATCCACGGATCGCTGGCGCGCGCCGGCATCTGGACCCGAGTCTTCGCCGACCAGCCGGACCGCATCCGGTTCGGCCTGCCGCCCGAGCCCGGCTTTGCGCGGCTGGAGGCGGCGCTGGGTCGGGTCGAGCGCTAGGCGCCCTCGCCGCTCCCCTTAGAGCGCGGCGATATCGCCTCGCGCCCAGCCTTCCTTGGTGGCCAGGCGGAAATCCTCGAAGCGGCCTTCGTCGATCGCGGCGCGGATGCCGGCCATCAGGCTCTGGTAATAGGCGAGGTTGTTCCAGGTCAGCAGCATCGCGGCCAGCGTCTCGCCGGACTTGAACAGATGATGCAGATAGGCGCGCGAATAATCGCGGCTGGCCGGGCAATCCGATTCCTCGTCCAGCGGACGATGATCGTCGGCATGGCGCGCATTCTTCAGATTGACCTTGCCGAAACGGGTGAAGGCGAGGCCATGCCGGCCGGCGCGGGTCGGCATCACGCAATCGAACATGTCGATGCCGCGCGCCACCGATTCGAGGATGTCGTCCGGCGTGCCGACGCCCATCAGATAGCGCGGCTTCAACTCCGGCATCACCGGCGTGGTGATGGAGAGCATTTCGAGCATGACCTCCTGCGGCTCGCCGACGGCGAGGCCACCGACCGAATAGCCCTTGAAGTCCATGGCGGCGAGCGCCGTGGCGCTCTCGATGCGCAGGCGCGGATTGTCGCCGCCCTGCACGATGCCGAAGATCGCCTTGCCGGGCTGGTCGCCGAAGGCCGCCTTGGAGCGCTCGGCCCAGCGCAGCGACAGGTTCATCGCGCGCTCGATTTCCTTCTCGGTCGTCGGCAGCCCGACACATTCGTCGAGCTGCATCTGGATGTCGCTGCCGAGCAGACCCTGGATCTCGACGGAACGCTCCGGCGTCAGCTCGTAGCGTCGGCCGTCAATGTGGCTCTGGAAGGTGACGCCCTTCTCGTTCAGCTTGCGCAGCTTGGAGAGCGACATGACCTGGAAACCGCCGGAATCGGTCAGGATCGGGTGCGGCCACTGCGCGAAGGTGTGCAGGCCGCCAAGCTTCGCCACCCGTTCCGCGCCGGGGCGCAGCATCAGGTGGTAGGTGTTGCCGAGGATGACGTCGGCGCCGAGCTCGCGCACCTGGCCCGGATACATCGCCTTGACGGTGCCGGCCGTGCCGACCGGCATGAAGGCCGGCGTGCGGATGGTGCCGCGCGGCATAGAAACTTCACCGCGTCGCGCCATGCCATCCTTGGCGAGCAGCTTGAACTGGAAGGTCTCGGTCATTCTGTCTCGTTCGGAAAAAGCAGCGACGCGTCGCCATAGGAATAGAAGCGATAGCCGCCGGCGACCGCATGCGCATAGGCCGCCCGCATCGTGTCCAGCCCGGCAAAGGCGGAAACCAGCATGAACAGCGTCGAGCGCGGCAGATGGAAGTTGGTCATCAGCAGGTCGATCGCGCGGAAACGATAGCCCGGCGTGATGAAGATGCTGGTCGGGCCGTTGAACGGCCGGATGATCTTGTCCTCGCCGGCGGCGCTCTCAAGCAGCCGCAGCGACGTCGTGCCCACCGCCACGACGCGGCCGCCCCGCGCGCGCACCGCGTTGAGCGCATCCGCCGTCGCCTGCGAGACCTCGCCGCGCTCGGCATGCATCTTGTGCTCGGCCGTGTCGTCCGCCTTGACCGGCAGGAAGGTGCCGGCGCCGACATGCAGCGTCACGAAATGCCGCTCGACGCCCAGCGCATCGAGGCGCGCAAAAAGGTCGGGCGTGAAATGCAGGCCGGCGGTCGGCGCCGCCACGGCGCCCTCCTCGCGGGCATAGATCGTCTGGTAGTCGAGCTTGTCTTCGCCGTCCTCGACGCGCTTCGAGGCGATATAGGGCGGCAGCGGGATATGCCCGACCGAGGCGATCGCCTCGTCGAGAGCGGGTCCCGTGAGATCGAAGGCCAGCACCACCTCGCCCGCATCGCCCTTTTCGGCGACGGTCGCGGCAAGGCCGGAAACCAGGCAGGCGCGATCCGCGCTTTCGCCAAACTGGATACGGTCGCCGAGCTGCAGCTTCTTGGCCGGGCGGACAAAGGCGCGCCAACGGTCGGCCGCCTCGCGCATGTGCAGGGTCACGCCGATCCGCGCCGAAACGCCGTCGCGGACGCGCTCGCCGAACAATTGGGCCGGGATCACCTTGGTGTCGTTGAAGACGAGCGCATCGCCCGGGCGCAGCATGTCGGGCAGCTCGCGCACGATGTGGTCTTCCAGGGCAGCGCCCTGCTTGACGACGAGCAGGCGCGCGGAATCGCGCGGCCGGGCCGGCCGGAGGGCGATATTCTCCTCGGGGAGATCAAAATCGAAAAGGTCGACGCGCATGGGGGCTCAAACAAAGAGGGGCGCCGTTCGCACGGCGCCCCTCTCCTAATCAGCCAGGCCCGCTATTGCAAATCAACCGGCGTCATGCCGGCGATCGGCCGCAGGCCAAGCGGGATCACGCCACGTCGGCGGCAACCTTCATCGAGACGATCTTGTCCGGGTTCTGGACCGGCTCGCCGCGCTTGATCTTGTCGATGTTGTCCATGCCTTCGATGACCTGGCCCCAGACGGTGTACTGACCGTCGAGGAAGCGTGCATCGCCGAAGCAGAGGAAGAACTGGCTGTCGCCGGAGTTCGGATCCTGCGAGCGGGCCATCGACGCGGTGCCGCGGACATGCGGCTCGCGCGAGAATTCAGCCTTGAGCTTCTTGCCCGAACCGCCCATGCCGGTGCCGGTCGGGTCGCCCGTCTGGGCCATGAAGCCGTCGATCACGCGATGGAAGACGATGCCGTCATAAAAGCCTTCGCGAGCCAATTCCTTGATCCGCGCAACGTGCTGCGGCGCGAGGTCCGGGCGCAGGGCGATGGTCGCCGAGCCCTGGGTGGTCTCGAGGATGAGGGTGTTCTCCGGGTCCTTGATTTCGGCCACGGTTATCTCCTTCTGAGGGGCCGCGCCGGAAGGCGGCGCAGCGAGAGCCGACTTACTTCGCGTCGGCGGCGATCTGCATCTTGATGATCTTGTCGGGGTTTGCCGGGGGCTCGCCCTTTGCGATCTTGTCGACGAACTGCATGCCGTCGACGACTTCGCCCCAGACGGTGTACTGGCCGTCGAGGAAGCCGCCATCGGCGAACATGATGAAGAACTGGGAATTGGCCGAGTCCGGATTCTGCGAGCGCGCCATGCCGAGCGTGCCGCGCGCAAAGTGCGCCTTGGAGAATTCGGCCTTGATGTCGGGCTCCTTGGAGCCGCCCATGCCGGTGCCGGTCGGGTCGCCCGTCTGGGCCATGAAGCCGTCGATCACGCGGTGGAAGACGATGCCGTCATAGAAGCCCTCGCGGGTCAGCTTCTTGATCTGCGCGACATGCTTCGGCGCCAGGTCCGGGCGAAGCTTGATCACGACGCGACCATCCTTCAGGTCGAGATAGATCGTATTTTGCGGGTCGAGCTTCTCGCTCGCAGCCTGGGCAGGCGCGGCAATGAAGAGGAACGCAGCGGCGATCGCCGCGAACAGGCCAAGGAAACGGGTCACTGAGACCTCCGGTCGGTGGACGGTACCGCCTTTTGCGGTGACGTCAGGAACTGAATTTTTGTGTCAGCTTTCGGGCGACACCCGTCGGGACGAAGGCTGAAGCGTCGCCGCCCATCTTCGCAATCTGGCGTACCAGCGTCGCGGTTATGTGACGCGTCGCGGGCGTAGCCGGCAGAAACACGGTCTGAATCGCCGGCGCCATGGCGCCGTTCATCCCCGCGAGCTGCATCTCATAGTCCAGATCGGTGCCGTCGCGAAGCCCGCGGATCATCACCGATGCGCCGCAATCGCGCGCGGCGTCGATCGTCAGCCCGTCAAAGGACATCACCTCGATTCGGCCCGCCCCGCCCTCGATCTCATCCGCGAGCTCGCGGATCAGCGCCACGCGCTCGTCAAAGGAGAAGAGCGGCGTCTTGCCGGGATGAACGCCGATGGCGACGACGAGCCTGTCCACCACGGCCAGCGCGGCGCGCAGCATCTCGACATGGCCGTTGGTCGGCGGATCGAACGAGCCCGGATAGAGTCCTGTACGCACCATGATCACATCTCGCTCCCGGATCGATGCCGGATTCTCACGCAAGGTTTACGAAGGAGAAGAAGACTTCCTTAAGGAACCAACTTCCCAAACGGACATTGCTTCCCCAGATGAATAGCAAATGAACGGCGAGTTGTGATGCGGTTCATAGGCAAAGGAGCAGGTTGCGTCCACGTTCCGGCGCAACAGGACACGGAGGGCAAGCCATGACGACGTGGTTCCACAGCATCATTCTCGCAACTTGCGCCGCAGCGACCATCGCGGTTGGTTTCGCCAGCGCAGCCGCCTATTCCGACCGGGATGTTCCGGCAGCTAAGAAGGGCGATCGCCTTTCTGCTGCCGTAGAGCTCTCCGACGCTCGGATGACGACCATCGTGGATAGCCAGAAGGGCTACTCCGTCATTACCCGCGTCCCCATCTCGGACGCGAACTGAGGGTTTCCCCTCAACCCTGAAAGACCTCCAAGAAGACCCCAAGATCATTTGTGACGACGCCGGCCTTTCCCCTGAGGCCGGCGTCATCGTTTTGTAGGGAGCGTTCAGCCTTCGGCCGGCGTCTCGGGGGCCGGCGGCGCATCCGGCGAGGGCGGGCCATCGGAGGCCGGTGCAGGCGCTTCTGCGTCCGGCTCGTCTTCCTCGACATCCGTCAGGCGGTCGACCGAAACGACCTTTTCCTTGTCGCTCGTATTGAAGACGATAACGCCCTGCGAGCCGCGGCCGACGATCCGGATCGGCTTATCGCCGCCAACCGGCATGCGGATCATCTGCCCGGCATCGGTCACCAGCATGATCTGGTCCGAATCTTCCACCGGGAAGGACGCGATCAGCTCGCCGTTTCGGTCATTCACCGCCATGGCGACGATGCCCTTGCCGCCGCGACCGGTGATCCGATACTCGAAGGACGACGTCCGCTTGCCGTAGCCATTCTCGGAGATCGTCAGCACGAACTGCTCGGCGGCGCTCATCTCGGCATAGCGCGTCTGCGGCAGCGTTGCATTGCCCGGTGCCTCGTCGGCATCGTGCTCGATGACCGTCGCATCCTCGACCTCGCCACGCACCGCGCGGCTCATCTTCAGATAGGCCGAGCGTTCGTCGCCATTGGCATCGAAGTGATGCAGGATCGCCATCGAGATGATGCGGTCGCCCTCGGCGAGCGAGATGCCGCGCACGCCGGTCGAGTCGCGTCCCTTGAAGACGCGGACGTCGGTGACGGCAAAGCGGATGCACTGCCCCTTTGCCGTGGTCAGCAACACGTCGTCATGCTCGGAGCAGAGCTGGACGTCGACGATCGCATCGCCTTCCTCGTCGAACTTCATGGCGATCTTGCCATTGCGGTTCACCTGGACGAAGTCGGAAAGCTTGTTGCGGCGAACCGTGCCGCGCGTCGTCGCGAACATCACGTCGAGCGTCGCCCACTGATCCTCATCCTCGGGCAGCAGCAGAATCGAGGTGATCCGTTCGCCTTCCTGGAGCGGCAGCAGGTTGTTCAGGAACTTTCCGCGCGCCTGGGGAGCGGCCAGCGGCAGCCGCCAGACCTTCATCTTGTAGGCGATGCCGCGCGACGAGAAGAACACGACCGGCGTGTGCGTGTTGGTGACGAACAGACGGGTTACGAAATCCTCGTCCTTCGTCGCCATGCCGGAGCGGCCCTTGCCGCCGCGATGCTGGGCCCGGTAGGTGACCAGCGGCACGCGCTTGATGTAGCCCTCATGGCTGACGGTGACGACCATGTCTTCGCGCTGGATGAGGTCTTCATCCTCGAAGTCGATGCCGCCGTCGAGGATCTCGGTCTTGCGCGGGGTGGCGAACTCGTCGCGCACCGCGACCAGCTCTTCGCGGATGATCGCGACGATGCGGGCGCGCGAGCGAAGGATCTCAAGGTAGTCGGCGATCTCGGTGCCGAGCTTGTTCAGCTCGTCCGCGATTTCGTCGCGTCCCAGAGCGGTCAGGCGCTGCAGGCGGAGATCGAGGATCGCGCGGGCCTGCACTTCCGACAGCTGGTAGGTGTTGTCGGCCGCCAGCTTGTGGCGCGGATCGGCGATCAGGGCGACCAGCGGGGCGATGTCGACGGCCGGCCAATGCCGCTCCATCAACCGCTCGCGCGCCGTCGAAGGATCGGGCGCCGTGCGGATCAGATGGATGACTTCGTCGATATTGGCGACGGCGATGCCGAGGCCGACCAAGACATGGGCGCGGTCGCGCGCCTTGTTGAGCAGGAAGCGGGTACGCCGCGCGACGACTTCTTCGCGGAAGACGACAAAGGCCTGGATCAGGTCCTTGAGGTTCATCAGCTGCGGCTTGCCGCCGGTCAGCGCCACCATGTTGACGCCGAACGACGTCTGCAGCGGCGAATAGCGATAGACCTGGTTCAGCACGACATCGGCCACGGCATCCCGCTTCAGCTCGATGACGACGCGCATGCCGAGGCGATCGGACTCGTCGCGGATATCGGAGATGCCCTCGATCCGCTTGTCGCGGACGAGCTCGGCGATCTTCTCGATCATCGTCGCCTTGTTCACCTGGTACGGGATCTCATGGATGATGAGAGCCTCGCGCTCCTTGCGAACCGTCTCAATCGTCACGCGGCCGCGCATCAGGACCGAACCACGGCCCTCGTGATAGGCGGAGCGGATGCCGGCGCGGCCGATGATCAGGCCGGCGGTCGGGAAGTCCGGACCGGGAATGATCTCCATCAGCTCTTCGATGCTGATGCCGGGATTTTCCAGATAGGCGATGCAGCCGTCGATCACCTCGCCCAGATTGTGCGAGGGAATGTTGGTCGCCATGCCGACGGCGATGCCGCCGGCGCCATTGACCAGAAGGTTCGGGAAACGGGCCGGCAGGACGACGGGCTCGCGCTCCGAACCGTCATAATTGTCCTGGTAGTCGACCGTGTCCTTGTCGATATCGTCCAGCAGCGCATGCGCCGGCTTCGCAAGGCGCACTTCCGTGTAACGCATGGCGGCCGGGCTATCGCCGTCGACCGAGCCGAAATTGCCCTGACCATCGGCCAGCATCACGCGCATGGAGAACTCTTGCGCCATGCGGACCAGGGCGAAGTAGATCGAAGCATCGCCGTGCGGATGGTACTTACCGATCACATCACCAACGACGCGGGCCGACTTGCGGAACGACTTGTTCCAGTCGTAGCCGTTCTCATGCATCGAATAGAGGATACGGCGGTGCACCGGCTTGAGGCCGTCGCGCGCATCGGGAAGCGCGCGGCTCACGATCACGCTCATCGCGTAATCGAGATAGCTCCGCTTCATCTCATCGGTGATGGAGATCGTTTCGTTGTCGGATGGGCGGCCATCGCCCGGCTCATCGGGGCGTGGCGGCTCGGGGGTATCGGACAAGTTATTTTCCGGAATCAGTTTCGATTGCAGACATCATAGAGACCCCGTGTGGCGGACTCAAGGAATCCCGCCAAAACCGCAGGATTCGTGGTGCTTTTAGCCATATCCCGCCGATTTGCCGCGGCCCTGCGGCACCGCGCTCGGCCTTTCCCGCCACGCCCCCTCGCCGCCGGCGCGACGGCAGGCGGATTTGCGCCCGGCGCACCCTGCCCGATCGTGACGGATCAGGCTGGCGAAGGCGCCTCCGGCCTGTCACCATGGCGCTCTTTCCGGAAGCGATGCTGCGAGACGCCAAGTCCGGCGGAGCGTGCAAAGGACGAGGCGTGCTCGATTACCTGCTGAATGCCCTGATCACCCTGTTCGTCACCATCGACCCCATTGGTCTGGCGCCGATCTTCGTCGGGCTGACGCGCGGCATGAGCCGGGGCCAACGCCGCCAGACGGCGATCCGCGCCACCGTGACCGCCACGATCATCCTCTACGCCTTCGCCCTGATCGGCGAGGGCCTGCTGACCTTCCTCGGCATCTCGCTGGCGGCGTTCCGCATTTCCGGCGGCCTGCTGCTGTTCTGGATCGCCTTCGAGATGGTGTTCGAGCGCCGTGACCAGCGCAAGCTGGCCAATGCGCAGAAGGCGATCGAGGAGGAGCGCGTGCATGAGCTGGCGGATATCCACCACCTCGCCGTCTTCCCGCTCGCCATCCCGCTGATCGCCGGACCCGGCGCGATTTCGGCCACCATCCTGATCGCCGCCTCGGCACCGAGCACGCTCGGCCTGATCGGCCTGCTGGTGATCATTGGCGCGCTGGTCGGCGCCTGCCTGGCCGTGTTCCTGCTCGCCGGTCCGCTCGACCGCATGCTGGGCACGACGGGCCGCATCGTGCTGACGCGGCTGCTGGGCGTGCTGCTCTCGGCCCTTGCCGTGCAGTTCGTCGCCGACGGCGTGACGGAGATCGCCCGGGCGGCGATGCGCGCCGGCTGACGCCTCTTTCGGGCGGAAGGCGAACCGTCTAGAGATGCGCGCCGCGGCCGGCACGCTCGCCGGTGGCCCAGGAAAGGCGACCATGTCCGACCGAAAGAATGCCTGTCACGCGGCGGCCCTCGCCTCCCCGCTGACCTCGCGCCTGACGGTCGATGAAGCGATCGCCATCCTGCTCGCCCAGCGCCAGACCGAAACCGTGGCCGCCCTGCGCGCCGCGCTCGACCGGCCGATGCCGGAAGCGATTCAACCCCTGCATGCGGCGCTGCAGGCCCTGAGCACCACGCTGGCACTCTGCGCGCGCCTGTCTGGCACCGGGGCGTTCGACGATCTGCTGCGCAACGGGCACACCCTCATTGAAGCCCTCGACGACGCCCGCCGCTGGGACGCGCTGGTGGTCGAAACATTGGCCAGCCACATCGACGCGCTTGCCGGCGTCGCCGACGTGGCGGCGCTCGGCGACGCGGCGGCCGCCGCCCGGCTGGAAAGCCACCGCCGCGTGCGCGCCCTGCTCGACGGCCCGCTGCCGCAGCGGGTTTTGCTCGGTCTCGCCTTCCTCGTCTCGCAGCCCCGCTGGCGCGGCGACGAGGGCGCGATCTCCAAGCGCCTCGCCGCGAAATTCCGCGTGCGGACCAGGCGCGAGATCGCGCGGCTGGACAAACGCCTTCAGGACCGGGGCAAGGCCATTCGCCGTCTCGCGGAGGATGTCCAGCAGGAGTTGCGCGGCGATGTGCGGCATCTCGCGGCGGTGATGGACCTAGTCGGCCCGCTCTGGCCACGCCCGCCCCGGTTCCGGCGTTACCGGCAGCACCTGCACGCGCTGCATTCGACGCTGGACGGGCTGCACGAGGCTCGGATGACGCAGCAAGGCCTGGACCGCATTGCCGAGCAGGACCCTTCCCCCGTCGTGCAGCGCGCCGTCGGCGCGATCGGGGGCTGGTCGGTCCGTGACCGGGCGAACCGGCTATCGAAGCTCGACAAGCTCTGGCGCGAATACCGGGCCGCCAAGCGCTTCTGGTAGCGCGCGCCGCGCCGGGAGACGTGAAGATCGGCCGGATCGGCTGCGTGTTAATCTGAAGACCGGGCCGTCACACAGAACGGCCACACGGCTTCGGAGGACCGATCATGTTCATCGCGCGCTGGCAGATCGACGCCCGCTTCGGGCACAAGAAGGAAGCCCTTGAGCTGATGCGGGAATGGGAGCGCGAGATCGGCGCCAAGGCCGGCGTCGACCCGGAGCGCTCCTCGGTGGTGACCGGCTCGATCGGCGCGCTGGAAGCGACGATTGAGAATAATCTGATGGTCGAGAACCTGGCCGAGCTCGAACGACTGTTCGAGGGAATCGCCGCGATCCCGGCCCATGTCGAATGGGGCAAGAAGCTGGAGCCGCACGTCGTCTCCGGCACCTCCCGCTGGAGCATCCTGCGCGTCGTGCCGATGAACTGAGCGTTCAGGAATCCGCGAACGGAACCACCATCCGCTGCGACGGGACAACCCCCTTGCGCATCCTCGCCGCAAGACGGACGACTTGCGTGCCAAGACGCCGAATTTCGCGCCCCAGCCGACCTAGCGGCGTCAGCTGGGATGGACGCGGCACGGTCGTCGGCCCGGAGTGTCGGATGAGGCTCTCATGCCGCGGCGGACGAAGCGCCTTCTTGGCGAGGAAATGTTCCTGGATGCAGAGGGCGGGCACCGCCTGCAGGAGGCGAAGGCCGCGCGTCACCGGGTTGTCCGGGTCGAAGATCAGCACGTCGATCGGACGGAGGAACCCGTCGGTTTGCTGCAGGAGCCGCGCCGCGGCACGACGGGAGATCAGGTAGCCGGCGGATCCCCTGTGGCGGGACAGCATGCGGTGCAGCGCGAAGCCATCGAAGGTCAGATGTCGCCGCGCCAGGGCGACCTCGTCGGTGAACGCCTCCAGCTTGATCAGATCGGCGCGGGCGGGCAGCTGCTCCGGCGCCGCCAGCAGCCCGGCCAGCGCCGGCGCGAGCACGACGTCGTCCTCGAACACCGCCAGCCAGCCATCACCGCTTTCGACCAGTTCCTTCCAGACGCGACGATGGCTTTCGAAGCAGGCAATCTCCCCGGCGGTCAGCCGCCCGCGTGGTTCCACGACGGTCGTCGCGTCAATCGCCGCCATGCGCTCGAAGGCGAGGCCCATCCCTTCCGCCTGCTCGCGGAACATCGCGAGCCGATCCGGCGAACGATCCAGATTGATGACGACGACCCGCATGGAACCGCTTCCCCCAAGTCTGGCTAGACCAGTCTCAGTTCGTCACCGACCTCGATTTGGCCCCCCTCGATGACATCGGCATAGATGCCGCAGTCCATGTGGTCGAGGGCTCGCAGCAGGGTGGCGGGGATTTCGAGGTCGCGGGCGGCCGTGTCGGGATTGACGTTGGTCGCAGCGCAGCGCTGGGTGCGCTTGGCGAACCTTACCCGCGCTGCGCCGATCGTCGCCTCCCGTCCGACCAGTTCCAGTTCCTGCCAGGGGGCGAGGCCGTCGAGATTGATGTTGGCGCGGAAGCGCAGCGGATCGACCGGCGCACCGACCAGTTCGGCCACCGCCGCCACCGAGGCCAGGTTGATGAAGGAAATGTAGGGCTTGCCGACATCGGTGAAGGCGTGGCCCAGCGCAGACAGCACCTTGAGCGGTCCGCGTCTCTCCTCGCCCATGAACTCGGTCAGGAAGGCCTCGGTCGCCGCCCGGCCGGCCGGATCGGAAAGATCGGCGGAGAACGGCGCACCGTGGCCCTCGATCGACCAGACCTGTGTCGCGGGATCGAAGCGCGTCTCCAGTTCGGCCAACCGCGCGTTTTTCATCAGGCAGAGGAATTTCGCCTTCGGCTTGTAGGCCGGCGCCGCCGGATCGAAACCGGAGGGGCCGTTCTCGATCGCATAGACGCGGTCATGGTCGAAGCGATGGCGCGGCCGGAGCTCCGCTTGGTCCAGCGCTTCGGCCGAGAATCCCTTGACCGGATAGCGATAGAGAGAGGCGATCGTCGTCATGGATGTCCCTGTGCCCTTACCGCCCGTTCCGGCCGGTGTCTTGTCGCCGCATTGGGGGGCGAGTCCGGCCGCTTGTCCAGCCTCGGCCGCAACCGCCTGCGCCAGAGCGCGCCACGGCTCCATCGACCAGTGCGGCCCCGCCTGGCCCGAGGGCGAGGTCAGGACATGCACCCGCGTCGCGCCGATCCGCCTTTCCTGTTCGCCATAAGGGATCGCGCCCGTCGGCAGATCGAGGAACAGGCTCGCCGCCCGCTTGCTGGTGAAGGCCAGGAAGCGCGGTGCGTATCGCACGATCTTGTCTCGCAGCGCCGCCGCGTCGACCAGGGTGAGGTCGATCGCCGTGTCCTGGCCGACATGCTCCTTGGCGACATCCGTCAGCCCGATGCCGAACTGCAGCACCTGCGGGAACTCTCCCGGGGACATCCGCCGCGGCGTCAGCCCGATCGCGTGAAGCGTCGGCCAGAACTTGTTGCCGGGATTGGCGTAATAGGCGCCGACTCGCGCCGACCAAGCGCCCGCGCCCGTTCCGCAGAAGACAATATCCAGCCCTGGCGCCAGAACATCCGGCAATATCGGCATCGAACCGAAGTCCTTTCCCTAGAAACCACGCCCGCCCCGGCGGCAAACGCAAAAACCATCTGTCACTGCGCGGCCATTGCTGCCAATCTCCGCGCCGGCCGCGTGCCTTGAATACCGTACCGGGAAGAGAACGCTTATGAGCACGATTAACTACCTGACGCAGATTGAGTTCGGAGCCGGCGTGGTTTCGGTCCTGCCCGATGCCCTGGCGGCGCTCGGCGTAACCCGGCCGCTGGTCGTCAGCGACAAGGGCCTGCAGGCATCCGGCCTCCTCGACCGCGTCACCGCCCTTCTGCCGTCGGACTCGGCGATCTTCCTCGACGTCCCCCCCAATCCGACCGAGGCGGCCGTCTTGGCGGCGCTTGAAGCCTATCGCGCCGGCGGCTGCGATGGCGTGGTCGCGGTCGGCGGCGGCTCGCCGATCGATCTCGCCAAGGGCGTCGGCCTGCTCGCCACGCATGAGGGCCCGCTGGAGCCCTATGCGGCCATCCTCGGCGGCGTCGCCCGCATCAGCGCCAAGGTCGCGCCGATCATCGCTATTCCCACCACGGCTGGCACCGGCGCCGAGGTTGGCCGCGCCGCCCTGCTGACGCTGAATGACGGCCGCAAGCTCGGCTTCATTAGCCCGCATCTGATCCCCAAGCGCGCGATCTGCGATCCGGAACTGACGCTCGGCCTGCCAAAGGGCCTGACGGCGGCGACCGGCCTCGATGCGCTGTCGCATTGCATCGAGACCTTCCTGTCGCCGCGCGAAAACCCCGTCGCCGATGCGATCGCGCTGGATGGCGCGCGCCGGATCTGGGACCACATCGAGCGCGCCTGCAGCAATGGCGGCGACCTCGAAGCCCGCAGCGAGATGATGATGGGCGCGCTGCAGGGCGGGCTCGCCTTCCAGAAGGGTCTCGGCGCGGTGCATGCGCTCAGCCACGCGCTGGGCGGCCTGAAGAGCCCAAGCCTGCATCACGGCACGCTGAACGCCATCCTGATGCCGGCGATCGTGCGCTTCAACCGCGAGACGGTGCCGGCCAAGATCGACCGGCTGACCGCCGCCATGGGCCTGCCGGCCTCGGCCGATCTGGCCGACGAACTCGACGCACTGAACCGGCGCCTCGGCATTCCGGCGGGCCTGAAGACGCTGGGCGTCTCCGAAGAGGTGCTGCCCTGGGTGGTCGAGCGGGCGCTGGCCGATCACTCCTACGCCACCAATCCGCGCGCCGCGACGGCGGACGAATTCCGCGCCATCCTCGACGGCGTGATGGTCTGACGGGTCCGAGCCGCATTGACCCAAAGGAAAAGCCCGGGAAGCCATCGCTCCCCGGGCTTTTCTGTCATCAATCCAGCGGATTTCGCCGAACCCTCTTACCTCTCCCTGAGGGAGAGGTCGGCTCGCAGAGCCGGGTGAGGGTTTACGACCTCACCGGATGGTTTCCTACGCCCTCACCCGCCGGCCTGCGGCCGTCGACCTCTCCCACGGGAGAGGTGAAGTGCACCAGGCGTCCCAAAAATCCTAGAACGGGATGTCGTCGTCGAGGTCCGCCGCGTAGGACGAGGTGGCTGCCGGCTGGCGCGCCTGGCCGCCGCCGCGCGGGGCCTCGAGCGGGCTGGAACGGCCGAAATCGCTGCCGCCGCCCTGATATTCCGACTGCTCGCCGCCGCCGGCCCGGCCGTCCAGCAGGGTCAGCTCGCCACGGAAACGCTGCAGCACGATCTCGGTGGTGAACTTCTCGGCGCCGGTCTGGTCCTGCCATTTGCGCGTCTGCAGCTGGCCCTCGACGTAAACCTTCGAGCCCTTCTTCAGATACTGCTCGGCGATCTTGGCGAGGTTCTCGTTGAAGATCACCACGCGATGCCACTCGGTCTTTTCCTTGCGCTCGCCGCTCTGCTTGTCGCGCCAGCTTTCCGACGTCGCGATGTTCAGATTGACGACCGACTCGCCCGAATTCATGCGCCGCACTTCCGGGTCGCGCCCGAGATTGCCGACGAGAATGACCTTGTTGACGCTTCCGGCCATGGTCTGTTCCTTCTTGCCTCTTTGCTGGCTCCAAACTATCCCGAAATGACACGGCCCGCCCGCGACAATCGGGCCTTGTCCACCAGACAATCGCTGCCCGGAGGCGCGCGGAGCCCCTCGTTCCCTTTTTGTTCTAGACAATTCATGCCGAACTGGCAAGATCCCGTCAGGTGAATCACCCGAATGCCGCGACAATCACGGCCTGCTCCTTGTATGGAGAGGCCGATAGCCTAAATTTGGGCCTTGGTGTTTCCACGCCAACCCCTTCCATTTGGACAGACGACACATGGCTCAGCATGATGACGCGCGGCTTTCCGGCGCGACCTCTGGCAAGTTTATTTCCGTCCGGGGCGCGCGCGAGCACAATCTGAAGAATGTCGATATCGATATTCCGCGCGACAAGCTGGTGGTGCTGACCGGGCTGTCCGGCTCGGGCAAGTCGTCGCTCGCCTTCGACACCATCTATGCCGAAGGCCAGCGCCGCTATGTCGAGAGCCTCTCGGCCTATGCGCGCCAGTTCCTCGAGATGATGCAGAAGCCGGACGTCGACCAGATCGACGGCCTGTCGCCCGCCATCTCGATCGAGCAGAAGACGACCTCGAAGAACCCGCGTTCGACCGTCGGCACGGTCACTGAGATCTACGACTATATGCGCCTGCTGTTCGCGCGCGTCGGCATCCCGTATTCGCCGGCCACCGGCCTGCCGATCGAGAGCCAGACGGTCAGCCAGATGGTCGATCGCGTCCTGGCGCTGCCCGAGGGCACGCGGCTCTATCTGCTGGCGCCGATGATCCGCGGCCGCAAGGGCGAATACAAGAAGGAACTGGCCGAGCTGCAGAAGAAGGGCTTCCAGCGCATCAAGCTGGATGGCGTTTTCTTCGAGATCGACGAGGCGCCGGTCCTCGACAAGAAGCTGAAGCACGACATCGACGTGGTCATCGACCGCATCGTCGTGCGCGGCGATATTGCCGCGCGCCTCGCCGACAGTTTCCAGACCGCGCTCGAACTGGCCGACGGCATTGCGATCGCCGAATATGCCGACGAGAAGGACGAGAAGGGCAATGAGCGCCGCGTCATCTTCTCGGAAAAGTTCGCCTGCCCCGTTTCCGGCTTCACGATCACCGAGATCGAGCCGCGGCTGTTCTCGTTCAACAACCCGTTCGGCGCCTGCCCGGAATGCGACGGCCTCGGTTCCGAGAAGAAGATCGACCCCGATCTTGTCGTCCCGGATGGCTCCGTCTCGCTGAAGCAGGGCGCCGTCGCGCCCTGGGCCAAGTCGTCCTCGCCCTATTACGCGCAGACGCTGGAGGCGATCGCCCGGCATTACAATTTCAAGATGACGACGCCCTGGGACGAGATCCCGGAAGCGGCCCGTAACGCCATCCTGTTCGGCACCGGCAAGGGCGAGATCGAGTTCGTCTATAATGACGGCACCCGCTCCTACAAGACGCAGAAATCGTTCGAGGGCGTGGTCACCAATCTGGAGCGTCGCTGGCGCGAGACGGAATCGAACTGGGCGCGCGAGGAGATCGAGCGCTACCAGGGCTCTACGCCGTGCAAGGCCTGCGGCGGCGCGCGGCTGAAGCCCGAGGCGCTGGCGGTCAAGATCGCCGGCAACCACATCGCGCAGATTTCGCAGATGTCGATCCGCAACGCCTACAAGTGGTTCGAGACGCTGCCGGCCGAGCTGAACGACAAGCAGAACGAGATCGCCGTCCGCATCCTGAAGGAAATCCGCGAGCGGCTTTCCTTCCTGGTCGATGTCGGCCTCGACTATCTGATGCTGTCGCGCAATTCGGGCACGCTTTCGGGCGGCGAGAGCCAGCGCATCCGCCTCGCCTCGCAGATCGGTTCGGGTCTCACCGGCGTGCTCTACGTGCTGGACGAGCCGTCGATCGGCCTGCATCAGCGCGACAATGAGCGGCTGCTCGAGACGCTGCGCCACCTGCGCGACATCGGCAATACGGTGCTTGTCGTTGAGCATGACGAAGACGCGATCATGACCGCCGATTATGTCGTCGATGTCGGCCCGGAAGCGGGCGTGCATGGCGGCCAGATCATCGCCAAGGGAACGCCGGCCGAGGTGATGGCCAATCCCAACTCGCTGACCGGCAAATATCTGACCGGCGAGCTCTCGGTCGAGGTGCCGGAAAAGCGCCGCGCGATCTCCAAATCGCGAAAAATCAGCGTCATCGGCGCGCGCGGCAACAATCTGAAGAACGTCTCCGCCGATATCCCGCTCGGCACCTTCACCTGCGTGACGGGCGTCTCCGGCGGCGGCAAGTCCACCTTCCTGATCGATACGCTCTACGCCGCCGTGGCGCGGCGGTTGAACGGCGCGCATATACATCCGGCGCCGCATGACCGGATCGAGGGGCTGGAGTTCATCGACAAGATCATCGACATCGACCAGTCGCCGATCGGCCGCACGCCGCGCTCCAACCCGGCCACCTATACCGGCGCCTTCACGCCGATCCGCGAATGGTTCTCCGGCCTGCCGGAAGCCAAGGTGCGCGGCTATGGCCCCGGCCGCTTCTCGTTCAACGTCAAGGGCGGCCGCTGCGAAGCGTGCCAGGGCGACGGCGTCATCAAGATCGAGATGCACTTCCTGCCGGATGTCTACGTCACCTGCGAAGTCTGCAAGGGCAAGCGCTATAGCCGCGAAACGCTGGATGTGAAGTTCAAGGGCAAGTCGATCGCCGACGTGCTCGACATGACGGTCGAGGAAGCGCACGAGTTCTTCCAGGCCGTGCCCGGCATTCGCGACAAGATGGCGACCCTGCAGGAAGTCGGCCTCGGCTACGTCAAGGTCGGCCAGCAGGCGACGACGCTTTCCGGCGGCGAGGCGCAGCGCGTCAAGCTCGCCAAGGAACTGTCGCGCCGCGCCACCGGCAAGACGCTGTACATCCTCGACGAGCCGACGACGGGCCTGCATTTCCACGACGTCGCCAAGCTGATGGAAGTGCTGCATTCGCTGGTCGACCAGGGCAACACGGTCGTGGTCATCGAGCACAATCTCGAGGTGATCAAGACGGCGGACTGGATCATCGACATCGGCCCGGAGGGCGGCGACGGCGGCGGCGAGATCGTCGCGACCGGCACGCCGGAGCAGATCGTCAAGGAGCCGCGCAGCTATACCGGCCACTTCCTGAAGCCGGTGCTGGACAAGGCGCGGGCCGCCAACCGCAAGCGCAAGGCCGTCGCCGCCGAATAGGCGCGGCCCCGCCTGCCCTGTCGCCAGGCGGCGCGCGCGGTCGCCTGGCTTATCCTTGGCAAGACCGGCTACACGCAGCGCCAGTAGACCCGGCCATAGGCATCAACCACCCGCACGCAGCCGGCGCGGGGCGCCACGGCATAGGGCGCGGCCACATAGGCCCCACCGACATAGGCGCCGCCGACGACCGCCCGGCGCGTGGTCCGGCGCGCGACGCCGGCATAGCTGAGCGGGGTCAGCGGACGGCCGATGATCGCCTCGGCCCGGCTGACGAGACCGAAGCCCGGCATGTGCGGCGCCGGCGTTTCGGAGATGAAAAGTGCGGCGAGGCCGAGGGCCAGCGCCGCCAAGCGGATGGCCGGGCGTATAGCCCGGCTTTGACGGATCTCTGTCATTTGCTTTCTCCCGAGGTCGCGGCGCCGTTGGCGGGTGTCATGTCGGTCGGCGTCGCGCCGCTCGACGGAATCTCGTCCACGTCTGCCAGTTGCTTGAAATCGACCTTCTTGGCGCCCGCCGGCGGAGCGAAGGTGAAGGTGCCGGCCGGGAATTGCGAGCCGCTGTGCCAGTCGGTGATGCGGATCGTATATTGCGGCGCGCCCCCGACCGTCTTGCTGGTGATCACCATCTTGCAGGGCACCGGCCGTTCGCCGACCTCGACCCAGAGCTGCCAGTCGGTGTCGTGGTTGCGGAAGGCGACATGCTCGCAGGCGACGCCGTCGATGACGCCCCGGCCGATATGCTTGGCCTCGACCACATCGGCCATCAACGCGTTGAAGGAGTCGGCGATCATCAGGTCCGCCGCCGGCAGGTCTAGCATCAGGTCGCCGCGCAGCTTGTCGATGACCTCGTCGATCGACCCTTTCAGCGGCTCGGTGGCATAGGTGTTGGTATTCTTGTCGAGAACCGTGACGCTCTTGCCATCGAAGATGAGCTCCACATCGGCATAGCCGCCGGTGCGGCTGAGACGGAAGGCATCGGGCCTGTGGATCTGCGCCTTGCCCGAGCTGTTGAACTGCAGCTTCTCCATTTGCGGCGTGACGACTTCCAGCTCGCTGTCAAAGGAGAGCGTGATGTCGGTCTCGCTGCCGACATACTGCGCCATGCGCTTGACGATCCCGATCGCCTCCTGCCGGTTCTGGTCGGCGGCCTGCGGGGCGTCCTGCGCCCAGGCGGGCGCGAAGCAGGCCAGGGTCATCGCGACCCCGGCCGCGATCGCCATCCCGCGGCCCCGGCCCCACCCCTTTGGTGGCGTAGATGCATGCTCAAGCATTGCTTCCTCCTCCAGGACGAAGGCGGACCGACGGGGATCCCGCATCCCCGAGGCCGCCCAGCTGGCCGGATGCTACCACGGGTGGCGGCGCGCCCTTGTTCGACTTCCCGTGATCGACACGGCATCGCCAAGAGCGGCGCAAACGAAAATGGCCGCGCAAGGCGCGGCCATTTCCAGGTCGAAGGCTGGCTCGATCAAGCCTTGCGGCGGCGCGACTTGGCGAAGGTGTCGAACGCCACGGCCAGCACGATGATCACACCGATGATGATCTGCTGGATGTAGGAAGAGACGTTCATCAGCACGAGGCCGTTGAGCAGTACGCCGATCAGGATCGAGCCGATCACGGTGCCGAAGATCGTGCCGGCGCCGCCGAACAGCGAGGTGCCGCCGATGACGACCGAGGCGATGACGGTAAGCTCATAGCCGGTGCCGGCGACGGCCTCGGCCGAATTCAGCCGCGCCGACAGAACGAAGGCGCCGAGGCCGGCGAAGAAGCCCATGATCACATAGACGCTGCAGATCACCCAGTTGACGTTGAGGCCCGATAGCCGCGCCGCTTCCGGATTGCCGCCGACCGCATAGACCTGCCGGCCATAGCGCATGTAGCGCAGCGCGATATGCGCCAGCAGCGCCGCGACCAGGAAGATGATGACCGGAACCGGCACGGGACCGATCTTGCCCTGGCCCCACCAGGTGAAATCCGGCTGGAAGCCGGAGATCGGGCCGCCGGCGGCGAACAGGAGCGCCGCGCCGCGGAACACCGACATGCCGCCCAGCGTCACCACGAAGGGCGGCACCTTGAGCTTGGTGATGGCCAGGCCCTGCAGCAGGCCGCCGCAAACGCCGACGGCGATCGCCGCCAGCGCGGCGAGTTCCCAGCCCCAGCCGATCGCGCCCTCGCCGATCGTGAAGCGATCCTGCATGCCGCCCTTGGCGACAGCGGCGGCAACCAGCCCGGCGAAAGCCAGCAGCGAACCGACCGAAAGGTCGATGCCGGCCGTCAGGATGACGAAGGTCATGCCGATGGCCAGGAGGCCGGTGATCGACACTTGGCGCATCACGTTAAACAGGTTGATCGACGACATGAAGCGCGGTTCCAGCACCGCGAAGATGATCATCAGCGCGATCAGGAAGATCAGCGGCGCAAAGCGCGCCAGCATACCGAACCAGTCGACGCGCGCGCTTTCCGCCGTCACTCTCTGTGCGTCCGTCATTAGGGTGTCCCTTGTCTTGTCACGCTGCTCGGCTGGCGGCGCTGAGCGTCATCATGGTCATGAGTTTTTCCTGGGTCGCGTCGGCGCGCATCGTCTCGCCGGTGACGCGCCCTTCGCGCATCGTGACGATCCGGTCTGCGACCGCGAGAACCTCGGGAAGTTCGGAGGAAATGGCGATGACGGCGATGCCGGATTTCGCCATTTCGAAAAGCAGATTGTGCACCTCGACCTTGGCGCCGATGTCGATGCCGCGCGTCGGCTCGTCGACGATCAGAACCTTGGGCCGCAGCGCCAGCCAGCGGGCGAGAACCACCTTCTGCTGGTTGCCGCCCGAAAGGTTGCCGACGGCCTGGTCGCCGCTTGCCATGCGGATGTTCAGCAGCTTGCGATATTCCTCGACCATGTCGCGCTCCTTGCGCTCGTCGACGAACAGGCCGAAGCGGCCGATACGGTCGAGGGCGGCAATGGAGAGATTGGTGCGGATGGCCTGCGCCAGGAACAGCGCCTGCTGCTTGCGGTCTTCCGGCACCAGGCCGATGCCGCGGCGGATCGCGTCGCGCGGCGAGCGGATGTCCACGGGCTCGCCGTCGATCAGCACGCGGCCGGAATCGAACGGGTCGGCGCCGAAGATGGCGCGGGCCATCTCGGTTCGCCCGGCGCCGACGAGACCGGCAATACCGAGGATCTCGCCGCGGCGCACATGCAGCGAAACATCCTTCAGTTCGGTCGCGTGCGGGTCATGCGCCGTGCGCAGCCGGGTCAGCCCCTCGACGGCCAGCGCGATGGGGCCCACCTCGCCTGCCTCGCGATGGGCATAGAGCGCATTGACCTCGCGGCCGACCATCAGGCGGATGATGCCGTCGATCGTCGTCTCGCTGACCTTGCCGGCGCCGACATTGCGGCCGTCGCGCAGCACGGTCAGGCGATCGCAGATCTCGATCACCTCCTCCAGGCGATGGGTCACGAAGATGATCGAAATGCCTTCGGACTTGAGCTGGCGCACGATGCGGAACAGCTTCTCGACCTCAGCCGAGCTGAGCGCCGAGGTCGGCTCGTCCATGATGATGACGCGCGACTGCATCGAGAGTGCGCGGGCGATCTCGACCATCTGCTGCTCGGCGACCGAGAGATCGCGCACCAGGGTCATCGGGCTGCGCTCGAGGCCGATGCGGCGGATCAGCTTCAGCGTCTCCGCTTCCATCTTCGGCCAGTTGATGAAGAAGCGCGGGCCCGGCTCGCGGCCGATGAAGACATTCTCCGCGATCGTCATGTCGGGTGCGAGCGTGAACTCCTGATAGATCGTGACGATGCCGAGCTTCTGGGCGTCCTGCGGCGTGCCGAGCGTGACGTCCTGGCCAGCGAACTGGATGGTGCCGCGATCGGGCGACTGGGCGCCGGCGAGGATCTTCAGCAGCGTCGACTTGCCGGCGCCGTTCTCGCCCAGCAGCGCGTGGATCTCGGCGGGCGCGACCTCGAGATCGACGCCGTCGAGCGCCTTGACGCCCGGAAAGCTCTTGGCGATGCCGGTCATCTTCAGGAGGGGTTGCGGATCGGTCATCGGTAATCGCTTGCGATGGAGAAAGGGAATGGCTGGCCCCTGGCCAATGCCGGGGCGAGACGAAAACGAAAGATCAGTCCGGTCCGACGAGCGGTCGTTTGGGCCAGTTTCGAGGTACGTTCTTGTAGCGCTCGGCCCCGGGTTCCCCCGGGTCGTCATCCCGGCGAAGGTCGGGATCCATGGCCCAGGCACACCGAGCCTCGCGGAGAGCGACTTGGCCTCGACTGGCGCCGCCGGTGTTCATGGGCCCCGGCCTTCGCCGGGGCGACGAACTTGGCGTGCCCGCAGTCTGCATATCGGTTTCGCCATTTGCGCACCTCTCCACGACGGAGAGGTAAAACTACTTGGGCGTTGGCCGGAGTCGGCGAAGGCGCTCCATGCCGAAGCACGGAGCGCCTTGCCGGATTTCAGACTACTTCAGTTCGCCGAGACGCTCGGCGATGTTGAGGTTGTCCTTGGTGATCGCGACCGGCGTCAGCAGGGTCACGGCCTCGGCCGGCTTCTTGCCGTCCTTGATGAAGGCGACGAGCGTGTCGACGCCCATGGCGCTCTGCTTGCCCGGGAACTGCTCGATGGTGGCCGTCAGGCCACCGTCGCGCACCTGGCCGAGCGCTTCGGGAAGCGCGTCGAAACCGATGATCGCGATACCCGACATGTTGCGGCCCTTGACCGCTTCCATGGCGCCCAGTGCCATGTCGTCATTGGCAGCAACGATCACCTGCGGGGCTTCCTTCAGCGCCGAAAGGGCGGCTTCCGTCACCGAAAGGCCCTTGGCGCGGTCGAAGCCGGCGGTCTGCTCGAACACGATCTTGTACTTGTCGGCAGCCTTATCGAGAACGTTGTGCAGGCCCTTGTTGCGGTCGATGGCCGGCGAGGCGCCCGACTGGCCCTGCAGGTTCACGATGTTCGCGCCATTCGGGTAGAGCTTCATGATCAGCTCGGCCTGGGCCTCGCCGCCCTTGACGTTGTCGGCGCCGATATGGGCGAGGATGCCCTCGACCTGCGCGACGCGACGATCCACGGTGACGACCGGGATGCCTGCCTCGACGGCCTGCTGCAGGGCCGGCGCCATGGCGTCGACTTCGTTCGGGCTGATGACGATGCCCTTCACGCCGCGCGCGATGGCGGCCTCGACGTCGGCGGTCTGCTTGGGCGAGGAAACCTGGCCGTCGCTCTCGATCGCGGTGACGCCCTGCTTCTCGGCCTCAGCCTTGAAGGCGTTCATCATGTGAACGAAGAACGGGAACGTGAGGCCCGGGACCGAGGTCAGGATCTCGACCTTTTCCTGGGCAACGGCGGGTGCCGGTGCAGTGGACATCGCAGCGAGCGAAATCGCGCCGGCGGCGAGCAAGGACCGTGTGAAATTCGACATTTAGTTCCTCCCATGCCCTCTTCGAAACGGGGCTGAAGCAGAACATGCCGCAGGTTGGTGCGAGTCACAAATGAAATTATGAACTTTGCACGCGTGGTGCATAAATGGCGGATCGACAGCTACGTCACCAACAGGATGCCTTATAATAAATATCTGCATCAACCGGGCCAGTGCTTGATCGGCGGCCGTTCCATCCCGTCGAACGCAACGATACGGCGAGCACGCAAACCGGGCTGAATTGGGCCCCGGATCGCGACAGGAGAGCCGATAAACCGGCCTTCGGGCACCCTACCCGCCCTCAATATCCCGCTTGGCGATTCCGGCGACGGCGAGCGCCAAAGCCGGGTCGGTGCCATCGTCCAGATGCCAGGCAGCCGAAAGGCCGGCATAGGCAAGGATCCACCGCATCAGCCGCTCACGGTCGAGACCGGCCGCCTCCGCGACGATCCCCGCCTGCCGGGTGAGTCTGCCGGGCCGGGTCGCTACCGCCGCGTCCGGATTGCAGAAGAGGTTGGCGAAATCGAAGCTGCGCTCGCCAAGCAGGCGCTTCGGGTCAATGGCGAGAAAGCCGCGCGCCCCGCCATCCAGGACATTGCCGTGATGCAGGTCGCCATGCAGAACGCGGATATCGCGCGGATCCCCCAGCAGCGCTCGTGCCGTTTCGGCGGCCGCGACCAGGACACCGCCATGCCGATCGGCTGCCGGAAAGAGATCCCGGAACCAGAGATCGAGCGATGTTGCCGCTGGCGCGCTGCCGGGTCGCGGCGCATGCAACCGCCGTGCAACCTCGCAAATGATGAGGCTCGCTGCATCATCCTCGCCGGACCGCGCCATGTCGGAAACCGAACGCGGTCCGGTGGCGCGCTCCATCAGGAGGGCATCGTCATCGTGTTCGAGGATGCGCACCGCGCCTTCCCCGTCCCACCACAGCATCAGTTGTCCGCCATAGCGTTCTTCCGAGGCATGCGAGAGTTTCAGCATCAGCGGAACGCCGTCCCGACGAACGGGAAGAAGACGGCTGGTATGGGTCACGATCACGTCACCATCCGGGGCGAGCGACCAAAGCCGCAGATAACTCTCGAAGTCCTGCCTCTGTGCCTGCATTCCCTCAATCCGATTCATGCCCCTGCCCGTTCTCGTCGTTCCGATTCTGCCTCCGCCCGGCAGCCGCGACGACCCCACGCACCCCGCGACCTACCGGATGCCGGCGTGGCCCTGCATAATCCAGCCTCGATTCAGTAAATGATGGTGCCATGACCGATACCAAGCCCAATTCCCCGCAGATGGAATCCCCCTCCTACCGCCTTCCCGCGCTCGACCAGGATTTCCTGCTCAGCGATTCCATGCGCGGCGTGCGGTTCTTGCTCGAATATGCCAAGGCCGAGATGGCGCTGCGCCAGTGGGGCGTTCGCTCCACCATCGTCGTCTTCGGCAGCGCCCGCATCGGCGAAGGCGGCGAGGGCCATCATGCGAACTGGTATGATCAGGCGCGCGCCGTCGGCCGCATCGTGTCCGAACGCGGTGGCGCCCTGGTCACCAACGGCACGTTTCGCGACAATGTCATCGCGACCGGCGGCGGCCCGGGCATCATGGCGGCGGCCAATCGCGGCGCGGCCGATGTCGGCGCGCCCTCGATCGGCTTCAACATCACCCTGCCGCACGAGCAGGAGCCCAACGCCTATTCGACGCCGGAACTGACCTTCCGCTTCCACTATTTCGCGATGCGCAAGATGCATCTCGCCATGCGCGCCAACGCGCTGATCGTCTTTCCGGGCGGCTTCGGCACCTTCGACGAGATGTTCGAACTGCTGACGCTGCGCCAGACCGGCAAGGCGCCGCCGATCCCGATCGTGCTGTTCGACAGCGCCTACTGGAAGCGGGTGATCAATTTCGAGGCGCTGATCGAAGAAGGCATGATCGCGCGCAAGGACCTCGACCTGTTCGTCTATGCCGAGACGGCGGAAGAGGTCTGGCAGAAGCTGACCGACGCCGGCGTCGGACTGCATGCGGGAGAACAGGCGAGCGACGGTCCCTAGGCGCTCGTCCGTTCGCGGCATAATCTGGGCGGCGAGGCGGAGCCACCGCCTCGTCATCCGGGGGAATCATCCATGACGCCGCTCGCCGCGCTCTTCGCCATCCTCGGCGCCCTTCTGGTCGGTGCGATCAGCCCGGGGCCGAGCTTCGTCTTCGTGGTGCGCACTGCGGTCGCCCAGTCGCGCGCCGACGGGCTGGCGGCAGCGGTCGGCATGGGTGTCGGCGCGGCGTTGTTCGGCGCGTTGGCTCTGCTCGGCCTACGCACGCTGATGACCGAAGCCGCCGGTCTCTACACCGCGCTGAAGATCGCCGGCGGCATTTACCTGCTCTATCTCGCCTACCGGATCTGGCGCGGCGCCCGGGAGCCGGTCGAGGTCGTCCGCAACGGAACCGGGACCCGTTCCAATCTCGGCAGATCCTTCGGCCTGGCGCTGGCTACCCAGATGAGCAATCCAAAGATCGTCGCCGTCTTCGGCGCCGTTTTCGCAGCCCTCCTCCCGGCCGAGCGCCCGCTCTGGCTCGACCTCGCTCTGCCGGCGCTGATCTTCGTGCAGGAGACGGGCTGGTATGCCCTCGTCGCCCTCGCCTTCTCCTCGTCGCGGCCGCGCGCCCTCTATCTCGGCGCCAAGCTCTGGATCGATCGTTTCGCCGGGGCCGTCATCGGCGCGCTCGGCATCCGCCTGATCCTCGATGCGCGTTAACAGACGGCTGACGGAGTGTTAACAGGAGTTCGCACCAAAGCATGGCCGCCGACGCCGCTCTCATTCTCACGACAAGGGCGCTAAACCGCGCCCTGCTCGCCCGCCAGATGCTGCTGGAGCGGGTGGCGATGCCGGCCGAGGCGGCGATCGAAACGCTGATCGGCCTGCAATCGCAGATCCCGGGCAATCCCTACACCGCGCTCTGGTCCCGCCTGGAAGGGTTCCGCCCGGAAGAGGTTTCGGATCTCACCGCCGCGCGAAAGCTGGTGCGGATCGCCCTGATGCGCGGCACGCTCCATCTCGTGACGGTTGCCGATGCGGTCGCCCTGCGCCCCGTTGTGCAGAAGGTTTTCGAGCGCACGATGACCCCGGGCAGCGCCTATGGACGCGCGCTGGCCTCGGTCGACATCGCAGAACTGGTGGCAGCCGGCGAACGGCTTCTTGAGGAAAAGCCACACTCCAACAAGGAGTTGGAGGCCGTACTTGCGCCAAGGTTTCCTGGCGTCGATGGCCACGCGCTGTCGCATGCGGTGCGGGCGATGCTGCCGCTGGTGCAGGTGACGCCGCGCGGCCTCTGGCGGCAGGGCGGCCTGGCGATTTCGACGACACTCGAGAGCTGGACGGGTCAGGCGACCACCACGGACGACCGACCGGAAGCCATGATCCGGCGCTATCTGGCCGTCTTCGGCCCGGCATCGGTCCAAGATGTGCAGGCCTGGTCAGGGCTGACAAAGCTGGCCGGCGCGGTTGCGTCCCTGAGAGACGAACTGTCTGAATTCCGCGACGAGGCCGGACAGGTTCTGTACGACCTTCCCGACGCGCCGAGACCGTCCGAAGACACCGCCGCGCCGCCGCGTTTCCTGCCCGACTATGACAATGTGATGCTGGGTCACGCCGAGCGAAGCCGGATCGTCCATGACGACCATCGCAGTCATTTTACGAAGGAAAACGGGCTGATACCGGCGTTTCTTGTCGACGGTTTCGCCGGAGGAAGCTGGCGGATCGACCGCGAGCGCGGCCGTGCGACGCTGCGGATCACGCCGCTCATCCCGCTCAAAAATCGGGATCGCAAGGCCCTGGAGCGCGAGGCCGAAGCCCTGCTGGCGTTCCAGGAACCGGACGCCAAGACGCGCGAAATTGTCTTCGCCGACGCGCCCTGAGCGGCGCCGGCGAAGACAAGCTTGTAGATCTTAGTAGCCGGCCATGCGGCGGTATTGGGCAGCGCGGGCGGCGGCCTGCGAAGCCGGCACCAGTGCGTAGCCGCGATTGGCCATGCAGGCTTCGGCTTCGCGCAGCGCCGCATTGTCGCCCGGGGCGCGCACGCAGTCGGCGCGGTCGGCGGCAAACTGATCCGCTAGCGCCGGATTGGCACGGCCGCTCTGGCCGTCCTTGCGGACCCAGGTCAGGGGTTCGTTGGAGGGCGCGGAAAGGCCGGGAGGCGCGGAGACCTGAACGGGCCGCGACATGCAGCCAGCCAGACCAACAGCGGCCAGCACTGCGATCAGTGCGGGAATTCTATGATTCATGGGGGATTTCTCTGTTCAAAGCGTTTCGTTCGGTTGCCGACGCCGGACGCGACGTTGCATGGACGGCGGAGTTTAGCAGGATTGTGACGGAGATGCGACCGAGCAACCCATGCAGCGTAGAGTGGTGTTCTAGCGTCAATGGATCGGAGCCGAAACAGTTCCGTCCTTATCGTGCTGGCCAAAGCGTTCGACCATGGTGGCGCTCGCCTCGTTGAGGCCGATCACCTCGACGATGCGCCCGCGCGACCGCGCCTTTAGCACGACCTTGTCGAGCGCCGACACGGCGGAAATGTCCCAGAAATGGGCCGAATGGACGTCGATGACGATGCGTTCGACATCTTCCTGCAGGTCGATCGATTCCCCGAACGTGCCGGCGGAAGCGAAGAATACCTGGCCTTCGACACGGTAGGTCCGGGTCCGTCCGTCGTCGGAGAGCGTCGAGGTGACGCGGCTGAGACGCGCCACCTTGCCGGCGAAGAAGACGCCGGACAGCAGCACACCGACCAGAACGCCCTTGGCGAGATCATGCGTCGCGAACACGGTCGCGACCGTCGCCAGCATCACTACGGAGGATTGCCACGGATTGTTGCGCAGCTTGACGACCGAGCGCCAGTTGAACGTGTTGATCGAAACCATGATCATGACGGCGGTGAGCGCCGCGACCGGGACGATCGCCAGCAGGTCCTGCAGCGCGACCAGCAGGACAAGCAGGAACGAGCCCGCGACCAGCGTGGAGAGACGTCCCCTCGCCCCCGACGAAACGTTAATCACCGACTGGCCGATCATCGCGCAGCCGCCCATGCCGCCGAACAGCGCCGAAGCCATGTTGGCGATGCCCTGCCCGGCGCATTCGCGGTTCTTGTTGCTGCGCGTATCGGTCATGTCGTCGAGCAATTGCGCCGTGAGCAGCGATTCCAGCAGGCCTACCGCCGCCAGCGTCAGCGACACGGGCAGCAGGATGCGCAGTGTCTCCAGCGTGAAGGGCACGTCCGGCACGCCGAAGGTGGGCAGCGCGGACGGCAGTTCGCCGAGATGAGCGACGGTGCGCACATCGATCTTGAAGATCACGGCGACGGCAGTGACGACGACAATCGCCACCAGCGGCGACGGTACGGCCCGGGTCACCCGCGGCAGCAGATAGATGATGGCAAGGCCGAGCGCGATCAGACCATAGGTAGCGGTCGGAACGTTCACGAGTTCCGGCAGCTGCGCCATGAAGATCAGCACGGCCAATGCGTTGACGAAACCGGTCATCACCGATTGCGACACGAAGCGCATCAGCCGGCCAAGGCGGAGCACGGCGGCCAGAACCTGGAACACACCCATCAGGATGGTGGCCGCGAACAGATACTGGATGCCGTGATCGCGGACGAGGCCGCCCATCAGCACGGCGGTCGCCGCCGTCGCGGCCGAAATCATCGCGGTCCGGCCGCCGGTAAAGGCGATGACGCAGGCAATCACCACCGAGGCGTAGAGCCCGATCTTGGGATCGACGCCGGCGATGACCGAAAAGCCGATCGCCTCGGGGATCAGCGCCAGCGCAACGACCATGCCGGACAGGATGTCGCCGCGCAGGTTCGAAAACCAATCGCGACGGATGGAGGTCATGTTGATCATGGGATGGGTGCTTCGCGGCAGACGCGGAGGGGCGCAGCGCACACGCTGCGGAAGCCGTCCGTATAGCAATCTGCGTTGTCCGGCGGATCGGCGGCCGGAAGAGCCACCCGGGTTTTCACCGGGTCCAGTCGAATACTTTCCTCTTATCCCCAGACAGCAAGCGGACGCAACAACATCCACCGTCCCCCGCCGACGAGCGGATTGCTGTTGCCTGGAAGGCACGATTGCTGACGCCAAGCCGTCGAGTTCCGTTACGGCACATCCTCGTGTAGGCTAGGGCTCCCAACGGAAGGAGGCGGGAATGACCGATCTGGCTAGCCGTTTCGTCTGGTACGAGCTCATGACGACCGACACCGCAAGTGCCCGGCTGTTCTATGGCTCGGTCGTCGGCTGGGGCACGCGCGATGCATCGCAGCCCGGCATGACCTACACGCTCTTCACCGTTGGCGAGAGCCCTGTCGCCGGGCTGATGGATCTGCCGGAGCAAGCCCGGCAGATGGGCTCGCCGCCGAGCTGGCTCGGCTATATCTCGGTCGCCGACGTGGATGCCGCCGCCGCCAAGACCGCGCGCCTCGGTGGCGCCGTGCATGTGCAGCCGGCGGATATTCCGCAAGTCGGGCGCTTCGCCGTCGTCTCCGATCCGCAGAAATGCGTCATTACCCTGTTCAGCCCGCTGCCGATGCCCTCGCCGCCGCAGGATCCTGCGCCGGGCACGCCGGGCTATGTCGGCTGGCACGAACTCTGCGCCACGGACTGGCAAAAGGCGTTCGAGTTCTATGCGGCCATGTTCGGCTGGCAGAAGGGCGAGCCGGTGGACATGGGCGAGATGGGAATCTACCAGCTCTTCACCACCGCCGGAGGATCGATGCCGATCGGCGGCATGTTCAACAAGCCGCCCTCCATGCCCATGCCGTTCTGGCTGTTCTACTTCAACGTCGACGACATCGACGCCGCGCTCACCCGGGTCCAAAACGGCGGCGGCAAGCTGCTCAATGGGCCCATGCAGGTGCCAGGCGGCGACTGGATCGTGCAATGCCTGGATCCGCAAGGCGCGATGTTCGCGCTGCTGGGCAAGCGCGCCTGAGGGAAGGGTCAGCCCGTGGCGCCGGATTCGCGGCTTGGATTGGAGATCTCGATCAGATTGCCGTCGGGGTCGCGGATGTAGAGCGAAAGGATGCTGCCGACGGCGCCGGCGCGCAGGACCGGACCAAGTTCGATGGCAACGCCAAGCCGGTAGAAATGCGCCTCGACCTCCGCCAGCGACGTGCCGGTCAGGAAACAGAGGTCGGCGGACCCGGCCGTCGCAAGCCTTGCCTTCGGCTCAAATTCGTGGCCGACCTCATGCAGGTTGATCTTCTGCTGGCCGAAGCGAAGCGCCACGCGGTCGGCGCCAAACACCTCGCGTGTCATGCCGAGTACGGTCTCATAGAACGCGCAGCTTCGCTCGATGCTGGCCACGGTCAGGACGAGGTGATCCAGGCGTTCGATCGTGATCATGCTGCGTGTCTCCCAATCTTTGCGGATCTTGGCCGAGCGCGGCGCAGACGCGCCAGAGACTACGTCTCGCCCCGTCGCTCTCCAGCGCGGCGACCGCGACCGGCCACGCAGCATGGCACCCGAAATCGTGATCGCCCCGACCTGGCTTCTGCGCTATTCTGCCGCAGAGCGTATCGAGGCGCTGCGGAGCCTGCGATCGACCTTGGTCTTTGGCGGCGTGCCGGTTGCTCGATTTTGGGGGGCAGAGCAGGAGAACACGCTCATGGCCGCGCAAATGAGTGACTATTCCACCCGGTGGCATCTGATCACCGGCTCTACCTCGCCCGAAACCGCGATGCCTGTCGTCCGCAGGATTACGGTAGACGACCTCTGGGACGCCCTGCGGCTCGGCTGGGAAGACTTTGCCGCCATGCCGACCCACGCCATCTTCCTGGTCGTGATCTACCCCATCGTTGGCCTGCTGATCGGTCGCGCCGTCTTTGGCGCCGATATTCTCCCCCTGCTGTTTCCGCTCATGGCCGGCTTCGCCCTGCTCGGGCCTTTCGCGGCGCTCGGCCTCTACGAATTGTCCCGCCGCCGCGAACAGGGCCTGGACGTGTCGCTGCCAAAGATCCTGGAAGCGCGCCATTCGCCGTCGATCGGCGCGATCCTGATGCTCGGCATCGGGCTTGGAGTGGTGTTCTTCGTCTGGATCGCCGTTGCCAACGCGATCTACATCGCGAATTTCGGCTACACGCCGGCAGCCTCGATGCCGGATTTCCTGCACCGCGTGCTGACGACCCGGGCCGGCTGGACGCTCATTCTCGTCGGCAACGGCGTCGGCTTCCTGTTCGCCTTGATGGTGCTCACCGTCAGCGTCGTCTCGTTCCCGTTGCTGCTCGATCGCGATGTCGGCCTCGCCCCGGCGATCCTGACCTCGATCCGCGCCGTTCTGGCCAATCCGGGTGTCATGGCGCTCTGGGGCCTGATCGTCGCCGTCTCCCTGGCGATCGGTTCGATCCCGCTATTCTTCGGCCTGGCGGTCGTCATGCCGGTACTGGGTCACGCGACCTGGCATCTCTATCGCAAGGTCGTCGTCTAGAGCGACTGAGACGGAAAAGCGTGACTCGCGTGGAAGGGATCATTCCCTTCAAGGCAGCGTGAGCTGACCGGCCCGTCTGAGCGAATAGGCCATCCGGGTCCCGGACGGCCATGACCAACCGATGCGGCGCTGCGGAACGCCGCATCGGACGCGGCGGATGGGCACCCGGCTGACGCTCCCTCAGCCGCGCCGCCCGCCTTCGCGCTTCCAGACGTCCAGCGGCTTGATATCCGGCGGCTCGGCATTGGCCCGCACCCAGCTATCCACCACCCAACGCCGGCCGCTCGCCTTCTCGATGATGGTCGCCGTATTGTGCGGATAGCGGCCGTCGATCAGGAAGCCCCGATTGGCCGGCCGGCCCGCCTTGTGATGGCGGAGCCAGCCATGGCGGTCGAGCAATTCCAGCAGCGTCGTGGTGTTCACCGTCTCGTCGACACAGTCGATCTCGGATAGCGGCGTGAACAGCTCATACGTATCCTTGGCGCCGTCCTTTGACGTGCCCGTCGCGGCGCCCGCCTTGCGCTCATACCACTGGTCGGCGCGCGAGATCGCGGCCCGCTCGGCGGCGGGGCTGGCCTTGCCGCCATCCAAAATGCGTTTCAGGGCCAGGAGATCGCCGCTCGAGAAGATCACTGGAGAACGCATCTTGCAGCCATAGCCATGGCAGTAGCGAATCTTGACCTGAGCAAGCGACTCCGCCGCCGCGTGCCCGGCCCACGCCAGGACCAGCAGGGCCGCCAGGGTCCCGGGCACTCGTTTCAGTGGCATGCGATTTCCCCACGCGGCTGGCCTCGCGGCGTCAGCGATTCCCGAGATCGGGCTTCATCGTGTCCGGCGCTGCCTCTTTAGGCAATATTGCAGCGCAACATTTAGTCACTATCGCCTGTTGCTCTGCATCATCCGCAGCGCAGCCATGCGCATTTTCGCAGTGCTCGTTTCGAAAGCCCTCCCCTATATTCGGATCAACAAGAGCGGCGGCGACGCAGACGACATCCTCCGCTTCTTCAATTGTCCGATCGTCCGAAGGAAAAAGACCGTGGCTACGAACATCCTCGCTTCCTACAAGAACTGGCGCAAGTACCGCGAGACCTACAGCGAGTTGATGCGCCTGACGTCCCGCGAGCTCAATGACCTTGGAATCAATCGCGGCGACATCACGCAGATTGCCAAGCAGTCGGCCGGTTACTAAACCGATACAGAATTCGCGCGGGAACAAACCTCCTCCCTTGTTCCCTGCGATGCGGCGCTAGCGAACCTCCTCCCTCGCGATGCGCCTTTCAAAGAAACGCCCGTCGACCTCCTCCCCGACGGGCGTTTTCTTTTGTCCGGACCGAACTGCGAACTGCGCGGTTGTCCGAACGGCTCCGGCGCAATAATCTCCGCGCCATGAAAACAGATCCCATTCACATCATCGGCGGCGGTTTGGCCGGCTCCGAAGCCGCCTGGCAGATCGTCAATCGCGGCATTCCCGTCGTCCTGCACGAGATGCGCCCGGTCCGCGAGACGGACGCCCACAAGACGGACGGCCTGGCTGAGCTCGTCTGCTCCAACTCCTTCCGCTCCGACGACGCCGAGACCAATGCGGTCGGCCTGCTGCACGCGGAAATGCGGATGGCGAATTCGCTCATCATGCGCATGGGCGACGCCAACCAGGTGCCGGCCGGCGGCGCGCTCGCCGTCGACCGCGAAGGCTTCTCCCAGGCCGTCACCAAGGCGCTGGAAGACCATCCCCTCGTCACCATCGACCGCAACGAGATCGCCGGCCTGCCGCCGGCCGAGTGGGATAGCGTCATTGTCGCCACAGGACCCCTCACCTCGCCGGACCTGTCGGAAGCGATCCGGGGCCTCACCGGCGCCGATGAACTCGCCTTCTTCGACGCCATCGCGCCGATCGTCTATTTCGACTCGATCAACATGGACATCGCCTGGTTCCAGTCGCGCTACGACAAGGTCGGGCCGGGCGGCAATGGCGCCGACTACATCAACTGCCCGATGGACGAGGCGCAGTACAACGCCTTCCTCGATGCGCTGATCGCCGGCGACAAGGCCGACTTCAAGGACTGGGAGGCCTCGACGCCCTATTTCGACGGCTGCCTGCCGATCGAGATCATGGCCGAACGCGGCCGCGAGACGCTGCGCTTCGGCCCGATGAAGCCCGTCGGCCTCACCAACCCGCGCAACCCCACCGTCAAGGCGCACGCCATCGTCCAGTTGCGCCAGGACAATGCGCTCGGCACGCTCTACAACATGGTCGGCTTCCAGACGAAGCTGAAGTATGGCGCGCAGACCGACGTGCTGCGGATGATCCCAGGCCTCGAGAACGCGCAGTTCGCGCGCCTCGGCGGCCTGCATCGCAACACCTTCCTCAACTCGCCCAAGCTGCTCGATCCACTGCTCCGCCTGAAGGCACAGCCGCGCCTGCGCTTCGCCGGCCAGATCACCGGCTGCGAGGGCTATGTCGAATCGGCGTCGATTGGCCTGCTCGCCGGACGCTTCGCCGCCGCCGAGCGTCTCGGCGAAACGCCGGTCACGCCGCCTGTCACCACGGCCTTCGGCGCCCTGCTCGGCCACATCACCGGTGGCCATCTCGTCGACGATGCAGCCGGCAGCCGCTCCTTCCAGCCGATGAACGTCAATTTCGGCCTGTTCCCGCCGATCGAGATCCCGAAGGAGCCGGGCGTGAAGCTGCGCGGCACCGACAAGACCGTCGCCAAGAAGAAGGCGCTGACGGCCCGTGCCCGCGCCGACGCCTCTGCCTGGCTGGGCGGCCAGACCTCGGTCGCCGCCGCCGAATAGCCGGCAAGACTCCAGCCGGCGCGCTTGGCATTGCCGAACGCGCCGGCCTTCCGTACAGTAATCGTCGAAGCCTGTTGAAATGCCCAGTCTGAGAATTCGCATGCGCTAGAACCGCCGCAAGGGGGAAAGCCAGACATGCAGTCCGATGTGCATTGCAGGGCCCGCCCATGAAGCGGCCCTTTCTTCTGCTGCTGATCAAGCCGTCGCATTACGACGACGATGGTTATGTGATCCGCTGGTACCGGTCATCGATCCCCTCCAACTCGCTGGCAAGCCTCTACGGCCTTGCCGCGGATTGCGAGGCCCGGCAAGTGTTGGGCGAGGACGTGACCATCGACATCCGCGCCATCGACGAGACCAACACGCGGGTACGCATCGACCAGGTGATCGAGGAATTCCGCCGCCACGGCAATTTCGGGCTGGTCGGCCTGGTCGGCGTCCAGTCGAACCAATATCCGCGCGCCCTCGACCTAGCGCGTCCGCTGCGCGCGGCTGGCATTCCGGTCGCCATGGGCGGGTTTCATGTTTCCGGCTGCCTCGCCATGCTGCCGGATTTGCATGTCGACCTGCAGCAGGCGCTGGACATCGGCGTCAGCCTGTTCGCCGGCGAGGCCGAGGACCGGCTCGACCGCGTGCTGCTCGACGCGGCCGGCGGCACGCTGCAGCCGCTTTACAACTACATGAAGGATCTGCCGAGCGTCGAAGGCACGCCGCCGCCCTTCCTGCCGGCCGGCTATGTCGCGCGGACGCTGGGCGGCAACACCAGCTTCGATGCCGGGCGCGGCTGTCCGTTCCAGTGCTCGTTCTGCACCATCATCAACGTGCAGGGCCGCAAATCCCGCCGCCGGTCGCCGGACGACGTGGAGAAGCTGATCCGCGAGAACCTCGCCCAGGGCATTCACAACTACTTCATCACCGACGACAATTTCGCCCGAAACCGGGATTGGGAAATCATCCTCGACCGCATCATTGCGTTGCGTGAGAAGGAAGGCATGCGGATTGGCTTGATGATCCAGGTCGACACGCTCTGCCACAAGATCCCGAACTTCATCGAGAAGTGCAAACGGGCCGGCGTCAGCCGCGTCTTCATCGGGCTGGAAAACATCAACCCCGACAACCTGATGGCCGCCAAGAAGCGCCAGAACAAGATCACCGAATATCGCCGCATGCTGCTCGACTGGAAGCACCAGGGCATCATCACCTATGCCGGCTACATCCTCGGCTTTCCCAACGATACGCCCGAGAGCATCCGCCGCGACATCGGCATCATCCAGCGCGAACTGCCGCTTGATATCCTGGAGTTCTTCTTCCTGACGCCGCTGCCTGGCTCCGAGGACCACCAGACCCTGCACCGCAAGGGCGTGGCGATGGACGCGGACCTGAACAAATACGACCTCGAACATGCCGTCACCGGCCATGAGCGCATGTCGCAGCAGGAATGGGAAGGCATCTATCGCGACGCCTGGCGGCTGTTCTATTCGCCCGAGCACATGCTGACGATCCTGCGCCGCGCGGCCGCGACCGGCGTCCGCACAACCAGCATCATGAAGCTGCTGATGTGGTTCTCGACCTCCGTCGACGTCGAGCATGTCCACCCGCTTCAGGGCGGCGTCATCCGCTTCAAGGACCGGCTCGACCGGCGCCCCGGCCTGCCCGTCGAACCGGTCTGGCGTTTCTATCCGCGCCACGCGATCGAGACGGTGCGCAAGAGCGCCCGACTGCTCTGGCTGCTCGGCAAGCTCGAATGGCGGCGCCGGCGCATCGAGGCCGACCCGGACAAGGCCAGCTATATGGACGCGGCCCTGATGCCGGTCGTCGATGACGAGACCGAGACGCTGGAAATCTTCAACCAGAACGAAGCCGCCCGAGGCGCCGTCCGCCACGCCCACAACATCGACGTGCTGACGCACGGCGCGGCTTGAGGGGCGCGATAGCGAACCCTTCCTCGCAGCAAGAAAGACGGCCTGCCGGTCTCCCATCTCCATCATCCTGAGGTGCTTCGCGCAGAGAAGCCTCGAAGGACGCACCGCCTAAGGGCCAATCTCGATGCCGCGCCATTCTGCGTGCTTCGAGACGGCCCTGCGGGCCTCCTCAGCATGTTGAAGATGGTACCAACACGAAGGTCTCTGTGGGAGGCTGAGGTCGCCCCCTAAAACTCGCCCCGGCGCGCGGCGCGCCAGAGCCACCATTGGCGCTTCCATTGCGGCGGATCGATCGTCATCAGGAAGGGATCGTATCCGGGCCGGTCCATCAGCCGGAGCATCGGCTCGACGAGCGCGACCGGCTGGAACGCGGGCAGCGCGATGCGATCGGCATGCGCAAGTGCGGCCCGACCGGCATCGAGATGCCGCCGCGCGGTCTCGCGCAGGTCGGCGAGCAGGGCAAGCAGTTCCGGCGTCGTGCGGCCCGCGAAGATATCTTCCGCCCTGACCCCGTGCCGCTCCATGAGATCGGCGGGGAGGAAGAGTTGCTGGCGGCGGGCGTGAAACGGCAGCGCGCGCATTAGCCCGGTGAGCGCCTGCGCCACGCCGGCATGGCCAGCCGCATCCGCCGTATGCGGATCCTCGCCGCCCGCAAGAATGAGCGCTGCCAGCTGGATCAGCACGGAAACCGTCTCGCCGGCATAGCCTTCGAGATCGCCCAGCGTCGGCATCGGATCATTGTAGAGATCGAAGATATGCGCCTCGATCAGATTGTCGAAGGCGGCGCGCGGCAGGTGGTGCAGGCCGATCGTCTCGAGCAGGGCGGCTGCGACCGGGTGGCCGGCGACCTCGCCCCTCGCCTCGCCCGACAGCACGTCGCGCCACCATTGCAAGCGGATCTCGCCCGGCATGGGATCGCTGACCAGGTCGCGGACCCGCACGATCTCGAGATTGAAGGCATGAAGCGCAAAGAGATATCGCCGCTTCGCCTCGGGCGCGAACAGATCGGCGAGGAACCGATCACGGTCATGCGCGCGCACTTCATCGGCGCAAAGGGCGAAGACGTCCATGGAACGAAACCAATCAGATGGCGACGAGCGCCGCCGCGACAGGGCGGCCCTCGGCGAGCAGGATGTTGTAGGTGCGGACGGCCGGGCCGGTCGCCATCACCTCTAGACCGATCCCGCTATCGCGGAGCTGCTGCCGCAGTTCTCTCGGCACCGCCCCGATGTCACGGCCGCAACCGATCACCAGCAGGGCGACATCCGCCGCCTCGGCGAACACGTCCGCCAGCGTCTCGGCCGTGATCTCCGCCACGCTGCCGACCGGCCATCCATAGATACCGCTCGGCAGGCAGAGAAGCGAGCCCGGATGCGACATCTCGGCGAAGCGGAATACCCCTTCGCCGTAGACATCGATCGGAGCCTGACCAGGAAAATGCTGGTCACGCAGCGACACGGACGGTCGCGTGAAGAGCGCCATCGAGGCTCAGGCCTTTCCGGCCGCCTCCACGTCTTCCTTCTTCGACATCTGATCCGAGCGCAGGCCGAAATAGATCAGGATCGGCGCAGCCACGCAGACCGACGAGAAGATGGCAGCCAGCACGCCGAAGATCATGGCCAGCGTGAACGCCTGGATGACCTCGCCGCCGAAGATATAGAGCGAGAACAGCGCGATCAGCGTGGTCACCGTCGTAATCACCGTACGGCCGAGCATGTCGTTGATGGCGCGGTCGATCAGATCGCCGAGCGGGATCTTCTTGTACTTGCGCAGCGTCTCTCGAATTCGGTCATAGACCACGACCGTATCGTTGAGCGAATAGCCGATCGTCGTCAGGATCGCGGCCAGCGAGGTGAGATTGAACTCATGCTGCGTGACGACATAGAAGCCGAAGGTCATGACCACGACGTTGGCGGCCGAAATGATCGAGCCGGCAGCGAACTGCCATTCGAACCGGAACCAGACGTAGATGGCGATCGCCGCGAAGGTGACGAGCATGGCGAGCGCGCCCTTGGACGCCAGTTCGCCAGATACGCGCGGTCCCACGATCTCGGTGCGGCGGAACTCCGCCTGATCGACGAGCGCCGTGCGGATCTTGCCGATTGCCGCCTGCTGGGCCTCCTCGCCGCCGTCCTGCTGGCCCATGCGGATAAGGATCGAATTGTCAGCGCCAATGGTCTGAACCTGGACGTCGCCGAGGCCGAGGCCGTTCAACGTCGAACGCAGCTTGCCGAGATCCGGCTTGGCGTCCTTGGTCTGAATCTCGATGACGGTGCCGCCGAGGAAGTCGATGCCGTAGTTGGGACCGACGGTAAAGAACAGGATCACCGACATGATCGACAGGAAAGCGGCAAGCGGAAACGTCCACTTCCGCATCCGCATGAAGGGGATCTTGGTGTTGTCGGGTACGATGCGAAGATGAGCCATGGGTTTCTGTCCTCGCTTCGATTCAGAGCGTGATCTTGGTCGGACGGCGCCAACGCACCCACATCGCAACCAGGAGGCGGGTAAAGGTGAACGCCGTGAACATCGTCGTCGCGACGCCGATGGCGTGCGTGACGGCGAAGCCGCGGATCGGGCCGGAACCCATGTAGAAGAGCACGAGCGCGGCGATCAGCGTGGTCACGTTCGCGTCGAGGATGGTGCCGAGCGCCTTGTGGAAGCCGGCATCGATCGAGGCGATCGCGGATCGCCCAGCCCGGAACTCTTCTCGTATGCGCTCATAGATCAGAACGTTGGAGTCCACCGCGGTTCCAACCGTGATGATCACGCCGGCGATGCCCGGTAGCGAGAGCGTCGCTCCCAGGATCGTCACGATCGAGAAGATCAGGATGACGTTGACGATCACCGCGATGTTGGCGATCCAGCCCAGCACGCCATAGGTCATGACCATGAAGGCGCAGACGGCGGCGGTGCCGATGATGGCGGCGATCTTGCCCGAGCGGATCGAGTCGGCGCCGAGGCCCGGACCGATGTTGCGCTCCTCGACGATCGTCAGCTTGGCCGGCAGCGAGCCGGCGCGCAGCAGGATGGCCAGGTCGTTGGCGGACTGGATCGAGAAATTGCCGGAGATCTGGCCGGAGCCGCCCAGGATCGGCTCGCGGATGACCGGGGCCGAAATCACCTTATCGTCGAGAACGATGGCGAAGGGCCGGTTGACGTTCTTCTGCGTCACGTCGCCGAAGACGCGGGCGCCCGCGCTCGAAAGGCGGAACGACACGACCGGTTCGTTGGTGCGGGAATCGAAGGTCGCCTGCGCGTCCGTAAGATCCTCGCCCGTCAGAAGCGGGGCTTCCTCGAGCACGTAGGGCACCGGCGGCGTATCGGTCGAATTGAGGACGATCGTGCCGGGCTTGCGCGTGTCGGCAGTCGGCGAAACGCCAGTGTCGACAAGATGGAAGGTCAGCTGCGCGGTCTGACCGACAAGCGTTTTCAGGCGCTCGGGATCGTCGAGGCCGGGAGCCTCGACCAGTATGCGGTCCGAGCCCTGGCGCTGGATCGAGGGCTCGACGGTGCCAAGCTGGTCGATACGGCGACCGATGACCTCGATCGACTGATCGACGATCTGGCGGATGCGCTGATCGAGACCGGCGGTCGAATAGGCCATCTGGACGAGGCCGTCATTGCCGACCGTCAGGTCGAATTCGTTAACGGCCGTGCCGCCGAGCGCGGAGGTCGCGAGCTGGTTGCGCAGCGGCTCGAGGCGCTTCTTGACCTCGTCGAGCTGGGAGAGGTCGCGGATGCGGAGCTGCACGCCCTGCCCCTGCACGCCCAGACCCGAATAGCCGATACGCGGCTCCTGCAGCATCGCCTTGCGGATGTCGCCCACGAGCGAGCGCAGGCGCTTCTGCACATAGTCCTGCCGATCCACCTCATAGAGGAGATAGGCGCCCCCCTGGAGATCCAGGCCGAGAACCATTTGCCGTTTCGGCACCCAGCTCGGCCAGGAATCGACGGTTTCCTTCGAGAAGAGATTGGGAAGCGCCGCGAGGAGCCCGACCACAACGACGGTCAGGATCGCAATCATCTTCCAGCGTGTGAAGTGCAGCATGGAAACCGTTCCAGTCGATCTCGGCCCTCAGGCGGGCCGTTTCATCAGGGGAGCTAGAGGCTGGCTTACTCGCCGTCCTTGGCCGGCTCGCCCTTGGCGCGCACGTCGGCAATGGAGGCACGCGAAACACGAACGCGGACGCCTTCGGCGACTTCCAGCAGCAGCTCGGAATCGTCCACGACCTTGTTGATCTTGCCGATCAGGCCGCCCGACAGCACGACCGTGTCACCGCGGCGCGCGCCCTTGATCATTTCCTGGTGCGCCTTCTGCTTCTGCCGCTGCGGCCGAATCATCAGGAACCACATGATCGCGAAGACGAAGATGAACGGCACGAACTGGATCAGCAGGTCGGCACCACCAGCGGAAGCGCCGGCGGCCTGTGCGAAGGCGGGGGTAATGAACATTGAATAATTGCTCCCTGTAGCGTTGGCGGGTCCGCTGGTGGCCCGTCCGATCAAGACGCGTGGTTTGCGCCGACCTTCACATAGGGAGAGACAGCGGTACGCGAAACGGCGCGGAATATAACCACGCGGCAGGCCTTTGCAAATGGCCGCACCGGCATGATAGTGGCGAATGTCGTCCGGAGCCCTCGCTTGCACGCGGGAAGAGATCGCCCGGAGGGCCGGATGAAGGGTTTGCCCCTCCCTCCGCACGACTTCACCCCAGCCGCCGGCGCGCCCTCAGCCCTCCCGAAACGCGGGAGGTGGGGATCGGCCCGAGGAAATGACTGTGACAGAAGATACGCTGAAATCCGTCGCCGATCGTCTTGACCGGCTGATCTCCCTGATCGAGCGCGCGGTCCCGCCGGCACGGCCGGAATTCGACCCTGACGCCGCGGATGCCTTCGTCTGGCAGGCTTCCACCGGCACGCTGCAGCCCGTGCCGAAGGTCAATCGCGTCGAGATGGTGCTGCTCAAGGGTGTCGACCGGGTGCGCGACATCCTGGTCGAAAATACCGACCGTTTCGCGCGCGGCCTGCCTGCCAACAACGTGCTGCTGTGGGGCGCGCGCGGCATGGGCAAGAGCTCGCTGGTCAAAGCGGCGCATGCGACGATTAACAGCGATCCGTCCAAGCTGCCCGGCGGCCATGCGATGAAGCTGATCGAGATCCACCGCGAGGATATCGACAGCCTGCCGGAGCTGATGACGCTGGTTCGCGGCCTCGACCGCCGCTTCATCCTGTTCTGCGACGACCTCTCCTTCGACAATGACGACACGTCGTACAAGTCGTTGAAGGCGGCGCTGGATGGCGGCGTCGAGGGACGGCCGGAGAATGTCGTGTTCTACGCCACGTCGAACCGGCGCCATCTGCTGCCGCGCGACATGATGGAGAACGAGCGCTCCACGGCGATCAATCCCGGCGAGGCGGTCGAGGAGAAGGTGTCGCTTTCGGACCGCTTCGGCCTCTGGCTCGGCTTCCACAAGTGCAGCCAGGACGACTATCTCGCCATGGTCAACGGCTATGCCGAGCATTTCGGGCTGAAGGTGGCGCCGGAGGTCCTGCGCGCCGAGGCGCTGGAGTGGTCGACGACGCGTGGCGCGCGATCGGGTCGCGTCGCCTGGCAGTACGTGCAGGATCTGGCGGGGCGACTTGGGGTCGCTCTTACGGGCTGAAGCCGCCCCGCCAGTAGTAGACCGGAAAATCCCTCACGAGATGAGATTGGGCCGGTCAGAAAGTCGGTCAGCTCTGCAGGTAGTCCAGCGGGTTGACCGGCTTCGAGCCCCTGCGGAGCTCGAAGTGAAGCTGCGGAGCGTTGACGGAACCGGACGCGCCGGCCTGCGAGATGATCTGGCCGCGGCGCACGGCGTCGCCGCGCTTGACCAGGATCTTGCTGTTGTGGGCGTAGGCGGAGACCCAACCGTCGGCGTGACGGACGAGAACCAGGTTGCCGTAGCCTTCCAGTTCGTTGCCGGCATAGATCACGGTGCCTGCCTCGGCCGCCTTGATCGAGGTGCCTTCGGGAACGGCGAGGTTGATGCCGTCATTCTTCTCGCCCGTCGCCGAAGCGCCGAAGCCGGTGATGATGCGTCCGCGCACCGGCCAGCGGAACGTGGTGCCGTTGGCGGAGCCGGGATCGGCGCTGGCGTTCGTGGCGGCAGGCGTGGCCGGCTCGGACGGCGGCGCATAGGCCACCGGCTGGTTCGGCGTTGCCGGCTTGGCGATCGAGGCGGTCTCGGTCGGCTTGGCTGCGGCAGCCGCTTCGTCGCCGAGCGACTTCTGCGGGGCATTGGCGGCGTTCGGCTTGGCGTTCGGATCCTCGCCCTGCGGCTTTTCCTCGCGACGGGTCGGATCGTTGCGCAGCGCGACAGCCTGCGGGTTGCCGTTATTGCCCGGGATGCGGAGTTTCTGACCGGACTTCAACTGGTTGGTCGAGGTCAGGCTGTTGGCAGCGGCCAGATCCTTGGCGCTGACGCCATAGAGGCGAGCGATCGAGGAGAGCGTCTGGCCGGGCGAAACCACATGCAGGCCATTCAGCGGCGCGCCTTCGGCCGAAGCCATGGGCTTGCGCTCGCCGGCCGGTGCCGGACCAGCGACCAACTGCGTGTTGTCACGCCCCTGCGGCGACGAAGCGGCAGGCGCCTCAGCGACGGCGGCATTGCCCTGGCCATAGGTCGGGATCGTCAGGCGGGTGCCGGCACCAACCTGCGAGGGATTGCCGATATTGTTGACGCGGGCCAGTTCCTTGATCGGAACGCCATAGCGACGCGACACCGACGACAGCGTCTCGCCCGGTCCGAGCGTCACGACCGTGCCGCCTTCGGTCGACCAGGCACCGCCGCGGCGCGGCGGCTGGGCGGCGGAGGCAACCTGTGCTGGAGCGGAGGACTGGATCGAGCCGACCGTGTCGGAGGGCGGCGTATAGGAACGGGGCTGCTGGTAGGTCGCGGAAGAGCCGTAGGAAGGCGCGGCGGCCATGGGCTGCTGCGAGCCCTGCTGGACACCCGGCAACATCGGCGGCAGGTCGGAACGGCTCACACCGCGCGAAGGCGGCGGCGTCGCGACGACATCGCTGTTGTTGCTGCTGTAATCGACCGGAGCCGGCATCGGCTGCGAACCGCCGATGATCTGCTTCTGGTTTGCGGTGCTGCCGGTAAAGATCGAACCGTAGCGCGAACCGTCAGCGCTGCAGGCCGCGGTCAGCCCCGAAAGGAGCGCAATGACCGCAACCTGAGAGAGAGTCCGAGACCGAAAAGAGGAAGCATTTCTGCACATCGAGCCTACTCGCAACGCCACACCACACATGACGCCAATAAACGCTGGTAACGTTGATAAAGGCTTAAGCACGACGGGAAACTTCGTCGGCATCCTGTAAAAACGAAGACGCCACCCACAGAATCCCGCGCTTCCGCCGCATTCCGCGCGGCAGCCGTCGAGCGGGGCGGTTAAGATATCCACGCCCGGCATTGCACGCCGAATTCGAAGCGAGAGGCAATTCCGCGCCATGCGAAGGAGACGGCACCGCGACGGATCCGACGCACGCGGGACGAGCGGCGCAAAATCTCGCAAAGACCATGGAAACGAGTCGCGATAGCAGGCGTGGTTCTAAAGCCTGGCGGCCTTGCCCCGGATCAGCGGCACCATGCGGACCGGGCAGATCGGGGTTGCGACCAACTGGCGGTCGACCCGAATGAAGCGGGTGATCGTCTGGATTCCGTCATCTGGACCGATCGGCATCACCAGCGTACCGCTCGTGCTCAGCGCTTCGACGAAAGCGGGCGGAACCGACGCGGCCGAGGCCGAGGAAATGATTCGATCGAAAGGCCCCTTCTCCGGCCAGCCGTCGAGGCCATCGCCGAACACCGAGGTGATGTTGGCGATGCGGAGCATCTCGAACCGAGCCTGCGCCGCCGCGGCGAGGGTACGGAAGCGGTCGACGGTATAGACGCGCCGGGAAAGCCGCGACAGGACGGCGGCGAGATAGCCCGTGCCGGTGCCCACCTCGAGAACCCGGCAGCGCGTCGTCGGCGCCAGCGCCTCGATCATCCGCGCCGCGAGAATCGGCGGCGTGTCGAGTTGCCCGCAATCGATCGGCTGCGGCCGCTCGCCAAACAGCGGACCGCGCTTGGCGTCTTTCGGCTGGAAGAGCGGTCGGGGAATGGATTCAAAGGCATCCACCATACGGCGATCCATGATGCCGAACTGGCGAAGCCGCAGCAGGAACTGGGCGATCGGAACGAGATTGTCGTCGAACGCTTCGAACTCGGTCGGATGAAACTGAACTGCCTCGAGTGCCATACGCTACGCGCCCTCGCCTTCTGAGCCCTACTCATGCAGGCAAGGTGGTAAACGGCGTCTTATTGCGCGCAGCGCTGGCGACGATTTTGCGTCATTTCGGGGCAGATCAAGGCCGCCCCGGCCGCCCGTTCGGCCGGAGAGCCCCAAAAGCGCCTAGTCGAACAGCGCTTTCAGCTCATGCGCCTGGTCGTAGGCAGTCATGTCGATGCGCAGCGGCGTGACCGAGATGACGCCGCGCCGGATGGCGTTGACGTCGGTTCCCGCCGCATGCTCCTCGGCGACGCGCTGATGCTTGAGCCAGAAATAGGGATTGCCGCGGCCATCGTGACGCTCATCGACGCTGAGGCCATGCGTGACGACGCCCTGCGACGTCACCTCGACACCGGCGACGAGGCCGGGCGCGGTGTTCGGGAAATTGAGATTGTAGAGCACACCGCGCGGGCAGCCATGCGCGACCAGCTTCTGCAGGATGCGCGGGGCATGCGCCTCGACGGTCTCCCACGGGATGACTCGCTTGCCGTCGACGGCTTCATAGGCCTGGCTCAGGGCAATCGACGGAATACCGAGCAGCGTTCCCTCGATCGCGCCGGCGACCGTGCCCGAATAGGTCACGTCGTCGGCGGCGTTCTGGCCGGCATTGACGCCGGAGAGCACCAGGTCCGGCGCCCGATCCAGCACCTTGCGGACGGCCATGATGACGCAATCGGTCGGCGTGCCGCGCACGGCAAAGGTCTGCTCGGAAACCTCGCGCAGCCGCAGCGGATCGTTCAGCGTCAGCGAGTGCGCGAGGCCCGACTGGTCGGTTTCCGGGGCAACGACCCAGACATCGTCGGACAGGGTCCGCGCGATGCGCTCCAGCACGGCAAGTCCGGGTGCGTGGATGCCGTCATCATTGGTGATCAGGATACGCATGTCTGGGTCAGCCTTCGCTGTTCAGGGATCGTTGCTCACACCCGGGATCGGACCGCCATGGGGCCGGGAGGCCCTCAGCCGACCTTGTCCAGGCCGCCCATATAGGGCTTCAGCACCGCCGGCACGGTGATGGTGCCGTCCTCGTTCTGATAGTTCTCGATGATGGCGATCAGCGCGCGGCCGACCGCGGTGCCCGAGCCATTCAGCGTGTGGACGAAACGGTTGCCCTTTTCGGCGCCGCCGAGGCGATAGCGCGCATTCATGCGCCGGGCCTGGAAATCGTCGCACACCGAGACGGAGGAAATCTCGCGATAGGCGTCCTGCCCCGGCAGCCAGACCTCGATGTCATAGGTCTTGCGCGAGCCGAAACCCATGTCGCCCGTGCAGAGCGTCATGACGCGGTAATGCAGGTCGAGCTTCTTCAGCACGGTCTCGGCGCAGGAGAGCATGCGCTCATGCTCGTCGATCGAGGTTTCCGGCGTGGTGATCGAGACCAGCTCCACCTTGTTGAACTGGTGCTGGCGCAGCATGCCGCGCGTGTCGCGGCCCGCCGAGCCCGCCTCCGAACGGAAACAGGGCGTCAGCGCCGTGAAGCGCAGCGGCAGCTCCTTTTCGTCGAGGATGGATTCGCGCACCAGATTGGTCAGCGGCACCTCGGCGGTCGGGATCAGCCAATGTTGCTCGCCGGCCTTGAACAGGTCCTCGGCGAATTTCGGCAGCTGCGCCGTTCCGTAGAGCGCGTCGTCCTTGACCAGCAGCGGCGGCTGCACCTCGGTGTAGCCGTGCTCGCCGGTGTGCACGTCGAGCATGAACTGGCCGATCGCGCGCTCCATCCGGGCGAGCTGCCCCTTGAGCACGACGAAACGGCTCCCGGAAAGCTTGGCAGCGGTTTCGAAATCCATCAACCCAAGCGCTTCGCCGATCTCGAAATGCTCTTTGGCGGCAAAGGGAAGGTCCCGCTTCTTCGGACGCGCCGCGGCAGCCTGCGCTTCCGTCTGGTTGCGACCGAAATAGGGAACGTTGTCGTGCTCGTCGGCACCGACCGGCACGTCCTCGAGCGGCGTGTTCGGGATCACCGCCAGCGCGTCGTCGAGCTCCTTGTTGAGACGGCGCTCCGTCTCCTCGGCATGAGCGAGGAACTCCTTGATGGTGGAGACCTCGGCCATCAGCCGCTGGGCGGTTTCCTCGTCCTTGGCGGCCTTGGCCTTGCCGATCTCCTTGGAGGCGGCGTTGCGGCGTTCCTGGGCCGCCTGGACCTGGACGATATGGGCGCGGCGCGCCTCGTCCAGCGCGATCAGCTTCGACGAGATCGGCTCGGCTCCACGACTGGCGAGCGCGCGGTCGAGCGCGTCAGGGTTGTCACGGATCCATTTGATGTCGAGCATGATCGTGCCTCGAAGAGAAGGCGGCCGTTGTCCCGGCCGCGAAGGAGCAAAGCATTCGCCGGATGACGGATAGTGGGAGACTGGCGAAGGATCAACCCGGCAGCGCTGCACGCAGCCGGAGATTGGACGGAAACCGGCTCCCGGCGACGCCAGAAACGAAAAGAGCCACGCGATCCCAAGGGGAAGGCGTGGCTCCAAGACACTTGCAAAGGCGTGTCGCTACTCCGTCTCGGCCTCGTCCGCCGCGGCTTCGGCGCGTTTGCGCTCGACCATGCGCACCGAAAGGATCGACAATTCGTAGAGCAGCATGGCCGGGATGGCGAGCGAGATCTGGCTGATCATGTCCGGCGGCGTCAGCACGGCGGCCACGACGAAGGCGAGCACGATCGCATAGCGCCGCTTGGCCCGCAGCATCTGGCTCGAGACGATTCCGGCGCGGCCCAGCAGCGTGAGGACCACCGGAAGCTGGAACACGATGCCGAAAGCGAGCGTCAGGGTCATGATCAGACCGAGATACTCGTTGACCTTGAACAGTGCCTCGATCTGCGCCTTGCCGTCGCCGCTCGTCTGCTGGAACGACAGGAAGAAGTGCAGCGCCATCGGCAGGATCAGGAAATAGACGAGCGCCGCACCCGTCACGAACAGGATCGGGGTAGCGATCAGGTAGGGCACGAAGGCCCGCTTCTCATGCTTGTAGAGGCCCGGCGCCGCGAACTTGTAGATCTGCATTGCAATCACGGGGAATGCAATGAACACCGCGCCATAGAGCGCCAGCTTCATCTGCGTCAGGAAGAATTCCTGCGGCGCCGTGTAGATGAGCTTGACGTCCTGCGCCGGGCCGACCGCCCACTCATAGGGGATGACCAGGATGTTGTAGATCGTGCCGGCGAAATAGAAGCAGAGCAGGAAGGCGACGAGCACCGCGGCCAGAGTCTTGATCAGTCGCGAGCGCAACTCAATCAAATGCTCCATGAGCGGCATGCGGCTGGCTTCGATGTCGTCTTCGGCCGAAGGCTTGTCGCTCATGTCTTGGGCTCTTCAGTCACGCTGGCGACGGCCGGCGGCTCGATGGCAGCGGGAACGCTGGCGCTGGAGACCGGTGCCTCGACGGCGGCCGGGCTTGCTACCACCGCTGGCTTCGGCTTGCGGACGCGCGGCGCCGGTTTCGCAGCATCGGCATCCTCGCCATTGACCGGCTTGGGCTTGGCTCGCGAAGCACGCGGCTTCGGCGCATCGCCTTCACCCGTCGCAGCATCCGGCTTGCGGGCGGCAGCGCGCTTGGGCTTCGGCACGACAACGGGTTCAGCGCTAGCAACCGATGGCGGGGCCTCGAGCGGCGCGGCCGGCTCGATATCCGTCGCCGTCAGAAGCTGCGCCGGCTGGTCGGCCGCCGGCGGGACCGGCGAGGGTGACGGCTTGGCCATCGGACCCGAAAGCGGGTTCAGGCTGTTCTTGATGTCGTTCATCGGGTTCAGGCCGCGAAGCTCGTCAAACGACTTCTTGACGTCGTCGAGCTCGGCTTCCTTGAGCGCCTCGTTGAACTGACCCTGAAATTCGCCCGCCATCCTGCGCATCTTGGAAATGGTACGTCCAAGGGCCCGCAGCATCGGCGGCAGGTCCTTCGGACCCACCACGACGATCGCCACGACTGCGATGACGAGAATTTCGCTCCAACCGATATCCAGCATACTCTCACACCGATTGGCCTGCCCTGCGATCCGCGCTCAAGGAGCGCGGCGGCGGAGCAGCTTCCCGGCCCTTGTTCAGGACTTAGCTGGCGCGGGTCTTCTCGTCGGTATTCGACGAAACGACATCGGAAGGCTTGTTGTCGATCACAGGCTTCGTGGTGGTGGTGGTGGGTTCGTCGTCGTCGGCAAGCCCCTTCTTGAAGCTCTTGACGCCCTTCGCCATGTCACCCATCACATCCGAAATCTTCCCCTTGCCGAAGAGCAGGAGGACGATCACCAGCACGATAAGCCAGTGCCAGATGCTGAAAGAACCCATCAACTCATCTCCACAAAAATCACGCGCTATGCGTTTGGTGGGGGACTATCGCAGACGGATCTTTCGCCCGCAACCAACCATCTTACCCGCATGTAGGGTTATTCGGCCGGTTTCGCAAACACGAGGACGTCGCGTCGGTCTATGCTGAGCCACACCGTGCTGCCGACCACATAAGGCGTGGTGTTGTCGCGCGTGCGCATCCGGATCGGTACGTCGATGCCGTCGACGGCCACGCTGAGCAGGTCGACTTCGCCCAGAAACTGGTGCCCGACGATCCGTCCCGGCACCCCGTCGCCAGCAATGGCAAATCCGACGCCCTGCGGCCGCACGCCGATCGACATGGTGGTGCCGTCCGCATGGCCGCGCGCGCCGAAACTGCCGATCGGCGTCTCGACGCGTCCGCCCTTGGCGCTCGCCTCGAACTCGTTCAATTCCGAGAAGAAACGGGCCGCGTAGAGATCGACCGGATGCTCATAAAGGTGGCGCGGCGTACCCACCTGCAGCAATTGGCCGCCGCGCATCAGCGCGATACGGTCACCCATGCGCATCGCCTCTTCCGGGTCGTGCGTGACGATGATGCAGGTCGCCCGCGTCTCGCGGATGATCGCCATCGTCTCCTCGCGGACATGGTCGCGCAGCCGCTTGTCCAGGCCGGAAAATGGCTCATCCATCAGCAGCATGGAGGGGCGCGGCGCGATCGCGCGCGCCAGCGCCACGCGCTGCTGCTCGCCGCCGGAAAGCGCGTGCGGATGGGCGGAGGCGTACCCGTCCAGGCCGACGCGGGCCAGCGCGTGGCGGCCCTGGCGCTCGGCTTCGGCGCGGGGAAGATCATTGAGGCCGTAAATGACGTTCTTCAGGATCGTCATGTGCGGAAATAGCGCATAATCCTGGAACATCAGGCCGACGCCGCGCTTCTCGGGCGGCACGAATACCGACGCGCTCGCCATCTCCCTGCCATTGACCGTGATGCGGCCGCCGGAGGGACGCTCGAGCCCGGCCGTGACGCGCAGAAGCGTCGTCTTGCCGCAGCCCGACCGGCCCAGGAGGCAGACGACCTCCCCCGGCTCCACGTGCAGATTGATGCCCCGCAGCGACGGCGCGTCGCCATAGTGGTGCGTGACCCCTTCGAAACCGAGCCGGGCTGCGATCGTGACACCTGCCGTGCCGCGACGCCCCCAGGCGGTCCGTTCGATCCATTGCGTGCTTGCGCTCATGCGAGCGGTTTAGCGTCTGATGCCGCCGCCGTCGAGTTCGACCTTTCGGATGGCGCCGACGAGGCCGCGCCGATCAGGCGCCCCTGGCCTTGTAGAAGGCCGTGGCCGCGGGATGGAACGGCACGGCGGTGGTGGACGCCGCGCGGTCGAGCGCCAGCCGTGCGGCCTCGGGGTGCACCTTGTGCACGGCGTCGAGATTATCGAAGATCCCGGTCAGCACAGCGGTGACGAAATCATCCGTCGCGCTCGCGGATACGATCAGCACATTGGCGACGCCCAGGCTCGGCACGTTGGCCGTCATTCCGGCATAGGCCGATTTCGGCAAGGTGAGTTCGCGGTAGAGGCCCGGATACTTCCTGTCGATCGCCGCGTGTTGCACGCCGGTGGGCACGAAGGTGATCGCGGGCTTGCCGGCCGAGGCCAGTTCCGCGACGGCGGCGGTCGGCACGCCGCCGATCCAGAAGAACGCGTCGATTTTTCCGTCCTTCAGGGCCACAGCGGATTCGGCAACGCCGAGATTGGCGCGCGTCACGCCGCTTGCCGGATCGATGCCGGCCGCCTCCAGCACCCGGTCGGCGATCGCCTCGGTCGACGACCCTGCCGAGCCGATCGATACGCGCTTGCCCTTGAGGTCGGCGATGCTCGCGATGCCGGATTCCCGGCTGGCGACGACGTGCAGGTACGAATCGTACAGCACGGCCAGAACGCGCAGGTCGAGCTTGCCGTCCTTGGCGTAGGCGCCGGTGCCGTGAAGGGCGTCATAAGCCGAATCGACCGTCGAGAAACCGATGTCGGCCTTGCCGGCTTGGACCAGCCGGGCATTGTCGACAGAGCCGCCGGTCGCCTCGGCTTTGGAGTCGAAATGGGCCGAGGACAGGACCTCGGCGAGCCCCTGGCCATAGGGATAGAACACGCCACCCTTGCCACCGGTGACGATCCACGCTCGCATCGGCGACGCGGCCTGGACAAGGGCTGGCAGGACGGCCATCCCGGCCGCCCCGGCCCCGATGGCGAACAATCGACGACGGCTGATGGATATGTTGGACAACGCGGCCTCCCCAGGCGGATCGCAGGCCACCTCCCCGGGCAGACCTTTCGTAGCGGCAGCATAGGCGCGGGACAGGCTGACGCAAGCGGAAGCGCTGGACAGGCTTAATCGTGCTCGCTGAGGCCTGCCGCCAGCAGATCGTCGGGATCGAGCGGGTCCTCGTCGTCGCGCAGCGCGTCGCCATCGCGCGGCTCCGGCACGGAGAAGCCGGGCGGGATCCGCCCGTCGAGCAACCCGGCGCCCTTGAGCTCATCGAGGCCGGGCAGGTCGCCGATCGCCTCCAGCCCGAAATGCACCAGGAAGGTCTCCGTCGTGCCATAGGTCACGGGACGGCCCGGCGTGCGGCGGCGACCGCGCATCTTGATCCAGCCGGCTTCCATCAGCACGTCGAGCGTGCCCTTGGAGATCGAGACGCCGCGGATCTCTTCGATCTCGGCGCGCGTCACGGGCTGGTGGTAGGCGATGATGGCCAGCGTCTCGAGCGCGGCGCGCGAGAGCTTCTTCTGGTCGCCCGCATCCCGCTGCAGCAGGAAGGCCAGATCGCTGGCGGTGCGGAACATGTACTTACCCGCCACCTGGACCAGATTGACGCCGCGCCCCGAATAGACGTGCTCCAGCTCGCGGATCAGGGCTTCGACGTCGCTGCCCTCCGGCAGGCGCGCGGCGATCTCGCGGGCGCCCAGGGGCTGCGCGCTGGCAAACAGCATCGCCTCCACCATGCGCAGCGCCATCCGGCGCTCTTCCGGGGCAAGCGATGTGAGATTTCCGAATTCAGGCATCGTTCTTCACCTCCGCGCCGTCGCGGTCCCGGTCGCGCATGTAGAGCGACGCGAAGGGCGCGGTCTGGCGCAATTCCACCCTGCCCTCCCGCACCAGCTCCAGGCTGGCGCTGAAGGAGCTGGCGAGCACGGTGGCCCGCATTTCCGGCGTCTGGATCCAGGGCGAAAGGAACATGTCCACCGGCGTCCAGTCGGCGATGCTGCCGATCATCCGCGTTAGCACTTCGCGTGCCTCGGCCAGCGACCAGACCTGGCGCCGCCGCACATGCACCACCGACACCATCTGGCGCTGGCGTTGCGAGGCATAGGCCGTCAGCAGATCGTAGAGCGTGGCGGCATAGTCGCTGTGCTGGATGACCTCGACCGGCTCGGGCATGCCACGCGGAAACACCTCGCGGCCAAGCCGGTCGCGGTTGACCAGCTTCGCGGCGGCATCGCGCATCGCTTCCAGGCGGCGAAGACGGAATGCCAGCGCGGCCGCCATCTCTTCGCCGCTCGGCTCCTCGTCCGGCGAAGGCGCCGGCAGCAGCAACCGGGATTTCAGATAGGCCAGCCAGGCGGCCATGACCAGATAATCGGCCGCGAGTTCGAGGCGGAGCTGACGCAACTGCTCGATATAGGCGAGATATTGTTCCGCCAGCGCCAGGATCGAGATCTTGGCGAGATCGACTTTCTGGGTGCGCGCGAGTGCCAGAAGCAGGTCGAGCGGTCCTTCAAAGCCATCAACATCGACGACGAGGGCGGAATCGCCCTCCTTGCGGTCCGGCGCTTCCTGCATCTCCCAGAGTTCGCTCTGGCCGTCCTTGTCGCGGGTCGCGGCCATCGGATCGATCCTGCCTCAGGCGACCGCCGGCGGCCAGCCGGCCCGCTCGGCGAGGGTGGCATACTCCGCCTCCGCCGCCTCGCGGTCCAGCGGATGCGGCGGCTTGCGCGCGGCACGGGCCGCGGCGGCCCGTTCCGCCGCCCTGCCCGTCAGTTCGGGAACCGAGCGCGCCACGTCCGTCATCTCTTCCATGACGCCGTTGCAGTGCAGGACCATGTCGCAGCCGGCGGAAAGGACCGCCGCCGCGCGGCTGGCATAATCGCCGCCCAGCGCCTTCATCGAGAGATCGTCGCTCATCAGCAGCCCGTCGAAGCCAATCCGGCCGCGAATGATCTGCTCGACGACGATGGGCGACGTCGTAGCCGGGCGCTCCGGATCGACGGCGGTGAAGACGATATGAGCCGTCATCGCCATCGGCAGGTCGTTCAGCGCCTTGAAGGGCACGAAGTCCGACCGTTCGAGGGTCGCGAGGCTGGCTTCGACCACCGGCAGACTTAGATGGCTGTCGACCGTCGCGCGGCCGTGGCCGGGCATGTGCTTGACCACCGGCAGTACGCCACCGGCGGCAAGGCCGTCGGCGGTGGCGCGCCCGAGGATCGAAACGATCTCGGCCTCCTCGGCATAGGCGCGGTTGCCGATGGCGGGATGGGTGTGCGCGGTCCCGACATCGAGCACGGGAACGCAATCGACCGTGATGCCGAGATCGATCAGGTCGGAGGCGATCAGCCGGCCGTGCAGCCAGGCCATGCGGCGTCCGGCAGCCTGGTCGGCGGCATAGAGGTCGCCGGCGAAACGAGCCGCCGGGCGGTTGCGCCAATGCGGCGGGGCGACCCGCTGGACGCGGCCGCCCTCCTGATCGATCAGGACCGGCCGGTCTGGATCATCGAGGATGTCGCGGAAGGTTGCGACGAGATCGCAGACCTCTTCCGGCGTTCCAATATTGCGCTTGAAAAGGATGAGGCCCCATGGCCGCTCGTCGCGGAAGAACGCGATTTCATCGGCCGTAAGGCTGCGCCCCGCGCAGCCCGAAATAAATGCTTTGGCGGTCATGCTTCGGCCTTAGCTGCTTGCTGGGCGGACCGCAAGCGGCGGATGGGATCCGCCGCTTGTCAGGGTCAGTTCTTCTGGACGATGCAATCGCCGCCGGCGGCCCGAAGGCTCTCGCAGAACGAGACGGCCTGGTCGCGGGTCGCCATCGGACCGACGCGGGCACGGTAGTAGATGCCCTTGGCGCCGAGATCGGCACGGACGACATTCGGCTCCTGCGACCCGAACACGCTCGAGAACTTGCGCTGCATCGCCTTGTAAGAGGCAATCGCCGCCTCTTCGGTCCGCTGCGACGCGACCTGGACGACGAACCCGCCCGAGGTGGGCGCGCGGGTTGCGGCAGCCGGCGCGGCAGCGGCCGGCTGGACCCGCGGCTTGGCGGGTGCGGCGGCCGGAGCCGCCAGCTGCGACACATCCTTGGGCGGCGTAGCGGCGGCAGGAGCCTCGGGCTCCGCATCGGCCGTCTGGACGGGCTCGTCCACGGGTGCGGCGGCTTCCGGGGTGGTCGCAACCGGCGTGGCCGACCGCGCAGGCGCCGACGTATCCGTCGGCGCACCGGCGGTGCGGGGCTGCGCCTCGCTCGAAATGATCGTGCCGTCCGGCTTCACCACGACGGTGCGAACCTTGCGCGGGCCGGCATCCGCGTCGCTCGGCGCGGCCGGCGTGGCCGCTGCGCCGCCGGCCAGATCGTCGATCGACGACGGATTGGAGGCATCGCCAGGGGCGCCGGGAAGGATGATGCGTGCGATCTCGCGGCTGGCCGGGGATTCGTTCGAGGCCGGCGCTTCGTCGATCGGTCCGTCGTCGGGAAGAACGAGCTGTTCGTCTCCCGCCAGTTCCGGGCTTGCGCGATCGTAGATCAGCTTGTTCTGCGCGACTTCGGTGTCCCCCGGGGTCGCGGCGGGCTGCACCTTGGTCGGGCCCTCGTCGGCAGCGATGACGCGCGGCGCGCCATCGCTGGACGAGCCGCTGCCACCCTTCAGCGCAAGCGCGCCGAGGCCGCCAGCGAGCACGACGCCAAGCGCGACGGCAGCGATGACCAGACCCTTGCGCGAACGGCGCGGCTCGGCAAAGCGCTCCGCGCGGGCATGGCGCTCGTCGTAGCTGTCGTCCTCATAACTGGCGTTGGGATCGTCGCCATATTCGTTGTCATAGCCGGCCGAATAATCATCGGCGCCATTCTCCTGGCCCGGATGATACTCGCCCTGCGCATAGCCGCCGGCGTGAAGCCCCGGCTGTCCACGCTCGCGACCATAATCCGTCGCACCGGCATAGGCGGTGCCGGCATAGGGATCTTCTTCTTCGAGAGCGGGCTGGACGTAAGGATCCTGCGTGTAGCGCGGCTCCGGCTGCGGATGGCGCGGCTCGGCCTGGCGCGGCGGCTGGGCCGCCTGCCATTGCGGCGGCGCCGCCGGCGCACCGGGGCGCAGTCGCATGTGATCGAAGCCCTCGTCGCGCGACTGCACCGCACGCGGGGGCTGCGGCTCGACCTGGAGCGGACGGCCAGACGCCAAGCGAACCGCCGGATCGAAGGACGTCTGAAGATCGTTCATCAGTTCGGATTCGAGATCGAATGACGTATCCCGCACGTTCGGCTGCTGCGCCGACCGCACCACGGGCGCCGCGACAGGCTGCCGTCCGCCCACGATGTCGTCAAAACTGGAATTGCCGGAAACAATGCGGGCCAGTTCAACCAGCGGATCATCTTCAGCCTGTGCGGGCGGCTCGTTGCGCCGCCCGGTGTTCCCGTCCAGCGGCGCAGGCCGCCGCGAGAACGAATTATCGTAGCGATCTGGCATCGCGCTCCACTTTCCGCCTCATCCGGTGCTGCTCGTCAAAATTCGACGCCAGGCTCCTGGCAGAGACTTCACCGCATCTCTTCGGGCGCATCGACTCCGAGCACCAGCAAACCGGATGACAGCACCAGCTTTGTGGCATGAACAAGGGCGAGCCGGGCCGCGGTCAACTGTGGTTGTTCAGGGTTAATAAACCGTAATTGCGGCAGATCCTTGCCGCGATTCCACTGTTGATGAAACTCTGCTGCAAGTTCGTAGAGGTAAAACGCTACGCGGTGCGGCTCATGCGCTTCGGCGGCGGATTCGATGATTCGGGGGAACTCCGCCAGCCGCCGCTGCAGGCTGATCTCGCCCGCGTCGTCGAGCAGCGATAGGTCCGCGCCGGCAAGGGCCGCGCCGGAGAGGTCGAGTGCCGGCAGGTCCTGCGCCGCGTTGCGCAGGATCGACGCCGCGCGGGCATGGCCATACTGGACGTAGAAGACCGGATTGTCCTTCGACTGCTCCGTCACCTTCTGGAAGTCGAAATCGAGCGGCGCGTCGCTCTTGCGGTAGAGCATCATGAAGCGCACCGCGTCACGGCCGACTTCCTCAACCACGTCGCGCAGCGTGACGAAATCTCCGGAGCGCTTCGACATGCGGACCGGCTCTCCGGCGCGGTAGAGCTTCACGAGCTGGCAAAGCAGGACGTCGACCGATGCCGCCCCGCCGGAGATGGCGCGGCCGACCGCCTGCAGGCGCTTCACATAGCCGCCGTGATCGGCGCCCAGCACATAGATCATCTGCCGGAAGCCGCGGTCGAACTTGTCCTTGAAGTAGGCCACGTCGCCGGCGAAATAGGTGTAGCTGCCGTCCGACTTCACCAGGGGCCGGTCGATGTCGTCGCCGACATCGGTGGCGCGGAACAGAAGCTGCTCGCGGTCTTCCCAGTCGTCGGGAAGCTGCCCCTTCGGCGGCGGCAGCGTGCCGCTATAGACGAAGCCCTTCTTCTCCATGTCGGCGATCGTCGCGCCGATCTTGCCGCCATTCTCGCCGCTCAGCGTCTTCTCCGAGAGGAAGACGTCATGATGGACGTTGAGCAGGGCGAGATCGTCGCGGATCATCAGCATCATGGCGCTGATCGCCGCCTCACGGACGAGCGGCAGCCATTCGGCTTCCGGCATGTCGAGGAGCTTGCGGCCATGCACGTCGGCCAACGCGGCGCCGACCGGCTTCAGATAGTCGCCCGGATACAGGCCTTCCGGAATGGTGATCTCTTCGCCAAGCGCTTCGCGGTAGCGCAGGAAGGCGGAGCGGGCGAGCACGTCGACCTGCCCGCCCGCATCGTTGATGTAATATTCCTTGGTAACGTCGTAGCCGCCCCAATCGAGCAGATTGGCCAGCGCGTCGCCGACGACGGCGCCACGGCAATGGCCGACATGCATCGGGCCGGTCGGATTGGCCGAGACATATTCGACATTGACCTTGAGGGCGCCGCCGATGCGGCTGCGGCCATAGTCACTGCCAGCCCGGATCAGTGACTTCAGGGCATGGGCCCGATAGGGGGCTGCCAGCGTCAGATTGATGAAGCCGGGGCCGGCGACCTCGACCGAGGCCACGTCCTCGTCGTCGCGCAGCCGCCCGGCAATCGCTTCGGCCAGATCGCGGGGCTTGAGGCCCAAGGGCTTGGCCAGCACCATCGCGGCATTGGTCGCGAGGTCGCCATGCGCGGCATCGCGCGGCGGCTCGACGACGATGCGCGAGAGATCGACGGGGGCGCTGTCGCGCGCGGCCAGGATGACCTCGACGGCCGAGGTGACGCGTGCGGTGAAGTCGCGGAAAATATTCATAGCGGGATACAGCCCTTCGGGCGGAAGGAAAATTCTTGCAGCGCGCCTAACCCAAATCGGGCGAAGCGTCAAACAGACGGTGATGCTCACGCAACGCATAACGGTCGGTCATGCCGGCGAGAAAATCGGAAATGCGCCGTGCGCGACGCTCGGTATCCACCGGATCCAGGCCGATCTGCCACTCCGGCGGCAGCGCGTCGGGATCGCGCCAATAGCGTTCGAACAGCCGCTCCACCACGCCCTCCGCCGCCGTCATCACCTGCATGACGCGGGTATGGCGATAGACGTTGTGCCACAGATGCGTCTTGATGGCCTTGTCTGCAGCCACCAGCCCGCCGGAAAAGGCGATCATAGGCCGCCCGGCATGGCGCAGCGCGTCGGCGGAGGTCGGATTGGTTTCGGCAAGCCGCCGCAATGCTTCCGCGATCACGTCCTCGATCATGCGGGTGATGACGCGGCGAACCACCTCGTTTACAAGGCGCGGCTTTTCCAGCCCCGGATGCTCGGCCTCGATCGCATCCAGGATCTCGCGCAGGAAATCGACCTCACGCAGGCCGTCGACGGTCAGCAGCCCTGCCCGCAATCCGTCATCGATATCGTGGGCGTCATAGGCGATATCGTCGGCGATCGCCGCCGCCTGCGCTTCCGCCGAGGCATAGGTCGCAAGCTGGAGATCCTGCTCTGCGGTATAGGCCAGAATGGCAGCCGGCAGATCCTTGCCCTCATAGCTGCCGACGCCCCTGCCCTCGGCATCGACCAGGGGGCCATTATGCTTGACCAGCCCCTCCAGTGCCTCCCAGGACAGATTCAGCCCGTCGAAATGCGGATAGCGCCGTTCCAGCTTGGTGACGACGCGAAGGCTCTGGGCGTTGTGGTCGAAGCCACCATGCCCTGCCATCATCCGGTCCAGCGCCCGCTCGCCGGCATGGCCGAACGGCGTGTGGCCGAGATCGTGCGACAGCGCGATCGCCTCGGCGAGGTCCTCGTCGAGGCGCAGCGCGCGCGCCAGAGCCCGGGCGATCTGCGCCACCTCGATGGTGTGCGTCAGCCGGGTACGGTAATGGTCGCCCTCGTCGAACAGGAAAACCTGCGTCTTGTCCTTCAGCCGACGGAAGGCGGTGGAATGGACGATGCGGTCGCGATCCCTCTGATAGGGCGTGCGCGTCGGGCTTTCCGGTTCGCGATACAAGCGACCGCGGCTTGCCGAGGGATCGACCGCGAAGGCGGCATGCGGACCGATGCCGAAGCCGATCTGGCCTTCCATAGACGCTCCTCTTCCAGCGTGCATTGCACTGCAGCGATTGACTCCGCCAATCGCATTCCTAACTATCGGGTTCGGGCACCTGCAGGGTACCCCTATTTTCGGAAGCAGCCATGACCACTGAAACGCTCGACGTCACCTTGTCCGACCGCGCTGCCAAGCGCATCGCCCGCATCCTTTCGAAGGAACCGAGCGGCACGGCCTTGCGCGTCACCGTCTCCGGCGGCGGCTGCTCCGGCTTCCAGTATGGCTTCGACCTCGATGCCGAACGGGCCGAGGACGATCTGGTGATCGAGAAGAACGGCGCCACGGTGCTGATCGACCAGATCTCGCTGCCCTACATGGACGGCTCCGAGATCGACTTCGTCGATGACGTGATCGGCCAGTCCTTCCAGATCCGCAATCCCCACGCGACCGCCTCCTGCGGCTGCGGCACCAGCTTCGCGCTCTAGGGAGTCTGCCAGGGATTAACGAGAGGCACACCGGTTCCCTCGAAATCGCCTGTGTTACGCGTCACCACAGTCATTCCGTGAACCAGAGCCGTCGCGGCGATGTAAGCGTCGCGATCGTTTCGACGATCTGGCACATGCAGCGGCGCGCATCGTTTCGCGACGTGCAGGTCGATCGACAGGATACGATCTTCAAATAGCGGAAGCACCTGGCGTTCAATCCACGAGAGCAGAACAGCGCCCTGTTTGACATCGCGTCGCTCGATGCGCCGCGCGCCGATCTCAAGCTCCAGAATCGTAACCGCCGAGAGGAATAGTGCCGCAGGCTCGCGCGCGGCAATCCAGGACTGCACGTTCGGATTTGAACGTTCCGGGCGTCGCAAATCTGAAACGACGTTGGTGTCGAGAAGGAACACTATTCGAAATCGACAGGCTTGAGCCATCCTCCGCCCATTTTGGGCGGATCAAACTCAAAGTCGCTGCCCTCGTCCGTCTGGGCCAGCGCCTCCAGCAGCGACATGCCCTTGCCCGTGAGGCGGCGATATTCCTCGATTGAAAGCAGGACATGCGCCGGTCGCCCGCGATCGGTGATGATGACGGGTCCCTCGTTTGCCGCCTTCCTGGCGCGGCTCGTGTCCTGATTGAACTCGCGACTGGTCAGGGTGGTGGTGGTCACGACGACGCCCCTGTGGCTGGAGTTACGCAGGTCCCAATATAGAACCTGCGACGATCCACGCCAACAGCTGCCCCTACTGGAACGCGGTCTCCGTAAAGCTGCGGAGCTTGCGGGAATGGAGCCGTTCGGGCGCCATTTCGCGCAGCTTTTCCATGGCGCGGATGCCGATCTCGAGATGCTGGCCGACCTGGCGGCGATAGAAGTCCGAGGCCATGCCCGGCAGCTTCAATTCGCCATGCAACGGCTTGTCCGAAACGCAGAGCAGCGTTCCGTAGGGCACGCGGAAGCGGAAGCCATTGGCCGCGATCGTCGCCGATTCCATATCGAGAGCGATGGCGCGCGACTGCGAGAAGCGCTGCACCGGCTCGCGGTGGTCGCGCAGTTCCCAGTTGCGGTTGTCGATGGTGGCGACCGTCCCCGTGCGCATGATCCGCTTGAGGTCATAGCCCTCGAGCCCGGTCACGGCCTCGACCGCTTCCTCCAGCGCCACCTGCACCTCGGCGAGCGGCGGGATCGGGATCCAGCTCGGCAGGTCGGCGTCGAGAACGTGGTCCTCGCGCACATAGCCATGCGCCAGCACATAGTCGCCAAGGGCCTGCGTGTTGCGAAGGCCCGCGCAGTGCCCCAGCATCAACCAGGCATGCGGACGCAGCACGGCGACGTGGTCGGTGATCGTTTTGGCGTTGGAAGGCCCGACGCCGATGTTGATCATCGTCAGCCCGGCATTGCCGGCGAATTTCAGGTGATAGGCCGGCATTTGCGGCAGGCGCGGCGGCGCCATGCCCGAAACCGGTTCCGTCGAACCGGCCGGAGTGATCACATTGCCGGGCTCGACGAAGCATTCATAGCCGCCGCCGCCTTCCGCCATGAGCTTGCGGGCGCGCACGCAGAATTCGTCGATGTAGAACTGGTAGTTGGTGAAGAGCACGAAGTTCTGGAAATGCTCGGCGCTGGTCGCCGTGTAGTGCGCCAGGCGGAAAAGCGAATAGTCGATGCGCGGCGCCGTGAAGGGCGCCAGCGGCAAGGGCTCGCCCGGCGTCGGCTCGAAGGTGCCATTGACGATAGCGTCGTCCGTCACGGCAAGGTCTGGAACGTCGAACATGTCGCGAAGCGGCCGCTCGATCTTTTCCGCCAGCTGTCCCTCGACATGGACGCCGTTCGGGAAGGCAAAGTGCAGCGGGATCGGCAGGTTGGAGGGCCCGACCGTCACCGGAAGCCCGTGATTGCGGACGAGCAGCTTGATCTGCTCCTTCAGGTAGTTCCGGAACAGGCTCGGCTGCGTCACCGTCGTGGCATAGCTGCCCGGCCCCGAGACATGGCCATAAGCCAGACGCGAGTCGATCTTGGCATAGCTGGTCGTCGTGAAGCGGATTTCGGGATAGGTGGCCCGTACCCGGCCGATCGGGGGATGCCCCTTCAGCAGCGCGTCGAAGCGATCGCGCAGATGCGCCGTGTGGCGGTCGTAGATCTCCTCCAACCTGGCGATCGCCAGGTCCGGGTCGGTGAATGTCTCGCTGGCAATCGGCGTCGGCGTATCGAACTGCACGGGATCGGTACTCATGTCACCCCCACTTTCGGGCGCGACTGTCGGCCAGCCGGCGCAGGCGGTCAAGCCGCGCGCCGGCTGATTGATCGGGTGAATGGCTGGGAATCAGACGAGCTTGGCGTCCAGGTCGATGGGAACGGCCTTGAGCGCCTTGGAAACCGGGCAGCCTTCCTTGGTAGCGGCGGCGATCTTGTCGAACGTCGCCTTGTCGATCCCCGGCACCTTGGCCTCGGTCACGAGATCGATGTGGGTGATCTCGAAGCCGCCCGAAACGGGATCGACCTTCACCTTCGCCGTCGTGGCGATGGATTCGACCGTGAAGCCGGCTCCGGAAAGCCCGGCCGAAAGCGCCATCGAGAAGCATCCGGCATGCGCGGCGGCGATCAGTTCCTCCGGATTCGTGCCCTTGCCTTCCTCGAATCGCGACGAGAAATTGAACTGTCCTTCCCAGGCGCCGCTGCCAAGGTGAACGGTGCCCTTGCCGCTCTTGAGATCACCCTGCCACTTTGCGTCCGATGTCCTGACCGGCATTCAAGCCTCCTTTGCGCGTTCCTCTCCGGCCGTTGCCGGAGCCCTTAGAGTTAGGCAGTGACGGCAGGTGTGCAAGATGCAACGCGATCGGCACCGCCCGGTGGCATCTCGCGGCGGATCGGCTAGTCTGCACGCATGAAGATCGCGACCTGGAATATCAACGGCGTCAAAGCCCGAATCGACACCGCCCTTGCCTGGCTCAAGGAGGCCTCGCCCGACATTGCCTGCCTGCAGGAGATCAAGTCGGTCGATGAGGGCTTCCCGACCTCGGCTTTCGAGGATCTCGGCTACAATGTCGCGACGCATGGCCAGAAGGGCTTCAACGGCGTCGCCCTGCTGTCCAAGCTGCCCTTCGACGAGGTCAATCGCGGCCTGCCGGGCGATGACGGCGACGATCATGCCCGCTTCATCGAGGGCGTTTTCTCCGTGGAAAGCGGCGCGCTGCGCGTCGTCTCGCTCTATCTGCCGAACGGCAATCCGATCGACACGCCGAAATTTTCCTACAAGCTCGCCTGGATGGAGCGCCTGCGGAACTGGGCGACGGAACGGCTGACCTATGAGGAGCCGCTGGTGCTCGCCGGCGATTACAACGTCATCGCCGAGCCGCGCGATGCCAAGGACCCGTCGCTCTGGGTCAATGACGCACTCTACCAGCCGGAATCCCGCAAGGCATTCCGCGCCATCGAGACGCTGGGCCTGACCGATGCGCTCCGGGCCACGACGGACGAAGGTGGCCTCTACACCTTCTGGGACTACCAGGCCGGCGCCTTCCAGAAGAACAACGGCATCCGCATCGACCATCTGCTGCTCTCGCCGCAGGCGGCGGACCGTCTCGTCTCGGTCGGCATCGACAAGCATGTCCGCGGCTGGGACAAGCCGTCCGACCACGTCCCCGTCCATGTGGAGCTTCGCATTTGAGCCAGGTGATGAGCGCGGCGCCGATCACGGGCGGTTGCCTGTGCGGCCGCATCCACTACACGATCGACCGCGCCCCGCGCATCGTTTGCCACTGCCATTGCCGCATGTGCCAACTGGCCGGCGGCGCGCTGTTCCTGACCTGGGCGACTTTCGACGCCAGCGCCTTCCAGCTAACCGCCGGGCACCCCGCGGTCAACGAATCGTCCGCCACCGGCCGCCGGCATTTCTGCGCCGACTGCGGCACGCCGCTGATGATGACGTCCACGGACGACCCGTTGAAGGTCGACGTGACACTCGCCTCCCTCGACGAGCCGGACCGATTTCCGGTCCAGCACAACATCTGGGTCGGCAGCCGGCGCGAGGCCAGCAAGGGCTTCGACCTCGACCTACCGTCGCATCTCGACGAACCGGGCGCCTGAAGAGGACGATCATGGCAAGGATGGCTGGCGATCTGCTGAAGGCGTTTCAATCCCAGGCAGGCTCCAGCCGCAAGCTGGGCTCGCCCTTCACCGCCGAGATATGCGAGCTCCTTGCCGAGCATCTCGATGATTCCAGCCGCTTCGGCCGCCGCATTCTGGGCTGGCCGGGCGATCCCTTCGCCGATGCGCTCGCGCTCCGCGCGGCCGCCGGATTCCACGCCCTCAAGCGCGCCGGGAAATCGACGAGACTCGCCGCCGCCTATCCCCCCAATCCGGTCGATCGGGCGGCGCTCACGGAGGCGGTTATCGACGCGATCGGGTCGCACGACGATTTCCTGCATGACTGGCTCGACAGCCCGCCGCAGACCAACGAGGTCGCCCGCTCGTCCGTGCTTATCGGCAGCGCCCTGCTCCTTGCCAGCGAGTTCGGCCTGCCGCTGGACTGGCACGAGATCGGCGCCAGCATGGGGCTCAATCTCGGCTTCGACCGATACCGGTACGAATTCGGCAGCGACCGCTGGGGCGCCGCCGACTCGCCCGTGCTCATCCACTCGGAATGGCGCGGTGTGAATCCGGACACGACTGCGCCTGTCGAATTGCGCAGCCGGGCCGGCTGCGACCTCAACCCGCTCGATCCAGGCCTTCCGGCCGATCGAGAGCGCCTGCTTGCCTATGTCTGGGCCGACCAGACCGAGCGGCTCGCTCGCGCCAGCGCAGCGCTGGACGTGGCGGCTGCGGCGCCGTGGCGGGTCGAGAAAGCCGACGCGGCCGCCTGGGTCGCCCGACACTTTTCCGCGCCGCCCCGCCCCGGCGCCGCGCGGGTCCTCGCCCACACCATCGTCTGGCAATATTTGCCGGAAACGACGCGCCAGGCCATCATGCAGACGATGCAGGATGCCGGAGAGCGAGCGACGCCCGAGGCCCCGGTCGCCTGGCTGCGCATGGAGGCGGACGGCCGCGACACCGCCGGCGTCCGACTCAGGGTCTGGCCCGGCGGAACCGACCTCGAGATCGCCCGTGCCGACTTCCATGGCCGCTTTGTCGAGTGGCAGACACGTTAGTGTGAGGCGCTGAACCCAACTGACATAACGCTGTCAGTTGGGTATCTTTATTCTGGCAGGATAGACACTGTCCCGCGAGGATATCGCCATGAACCGCAACGTTCTCGAAATCAGTTCCTATTCGCTGCTGGCGGGTGTCGACGAGCGCCAGTTCGTCCGCGCCGCCGACGACGCGATGACCGTGCTGCGCCGCCAGCGTGGCTTCCTCGCCCGCAGCATCGCCCGGGCGGAGGATGGCAGTTGGACGGAGATCGTCCATTGGCTCGATCGTGCCTCGGCCAGCGCCGCCAGCCAGCGGCTGGCCGGCAATCCGGATGCCGCCGCCTTCTCCGCGCTGATCGACCGCCCCTCCTTCCAGAGCGGCTATTACCCCGTCGCCTATTCCGGCTGACGGACATGCGGCGCGCCGATCGCCTGTTCGAGATCGTCCAGGTGCTGCGCGGCGCCCGCCTGCGTACGGCGCAGGAAATCGCGGACAAGCTCGAAGTGTCGGTGCGCACCGTCTATCGCGATATCGATGCGCTGGTCGCGACCGGCGTGCCGATCGAGGGAGAGCGCGGCGTCGGCTACGTCCTGCGCGGAACCTTGCTGCTGCCGCCCCTCGCCTTCTCGCAGGCAGAGCTGGAGGGGCTGGCGCTGGGCGCCCGCTTCGTCGAGGCCTGGGCCGATCCGGAACTCGCTGCCGCGGCCCGCGAAGCACTGGTCAAGATCGACGCGGTGCTGCCGGAATCACGCCGTGGCGAAATCTGGCGCGACGCGGTGCTGGTCAATTCGCCGGCCCTGATCGGCGCCGCCAATGCGCAGCTGGCGCTGTTCCGCAAGGCGATCCGGCAAAAGCGCAAGATGCATCTGAGCTATCGCAGCGCCAGCGAAGCCCTGACCGGGCGCACGATCCGCCCGCTGGCGATCGAGGCCTGGGGCCATGCCTGGACGGCGACGGCGTGGTGCGAGCTGCGCGAGGATTTCCGCATGTTCCGGCTCGACCGGATCGTCGAAGCGAACCTGCTCGAGGAGGCCTTCAAGCCCGAGAAGGGCCGGACGCTGGCGGACTACATGAAACGGCTCAGCGAGGAGCAATCGGCCAAGACCAAGAGCGCGTCATGCGCCTGAAAGCTGGTCCGAACAGCAATCGGAGCGAACCGAGGTCCGCTCCGATGTCGAAAGAAATCTAGCGCGGGAATTCGATTCCCATCTCGCGATAGCGCTCGGGGTCGTCGCCCCAATTCTCGCGAACCTTGACGAACAGGAACAGGTGAACCGGCCGCTCGGCCATCTCCTGGATCTCGGTGCGCGCCGCCATGGAGATGCCCTTGATCGTCTCGCCCTTGTGGCCGATCACGATCTTCTTCTGGCTCTCGCGCTCGACATAGATGGTCTGCTCGATGCGGGTCGAACCGTCCGCCTGGTCCTTCCAGAGCTCCGTTTCCACGGTCGACTGGTAGGGCAGTTCGTCATGCAGGCGCAGGAACATCTTCTCGCGCGTGATCTCGGCCGCCAGCGCGCGCATCGGCAGGTCGGAGATCTGGTCTTCCGGATAGAGCCAGGGACCCAACGGCACGCGGCCGGCGAGATAGGTCATCAGGTCCTTGCAGCCATGGCCCTTGAGGGCAGAGATCATGAAGGTCTGCTCGAACTTCACGGTCGCATTCGCCTTGGCCGACATTTCCAGCAGCGACGTGTGCGGGACCGTGTCGATCTTGTTGATGACGAGGATCTTGGGGCCCTTGATGGCCGCGACCTTGTCGAGGATCTGGGCGGTCTCGCCCTTGTTGCTGCGCTCGGCGTCGATCAGGACGGCGATCAGGTCGGCATCCTTGGCGCCGCCCCAGGCGGTCTCCACCATGGCGCGGTCAAGCCGGCGCTTCGGCTGGAAGATGCCGGGCGTGTCGACGAAAATGATCTGCGAGGCGCCTTCCAGCGCGATGCCGCGCATGATCGCGCGCGTCGTCTGCACCTTGTGGGTGACGATCGAGATCTTCGTGCCCACAAGCTGGTTGAGGAGCGTCGACTTGCCGGCGTTCGGCGCGCCGATCAGCGCGACAAACCCGCAGCGGGTTGGTGTCTCCTCGGAATTGACCAGATCAGACGCCATGCGTTTCTTCTCTCCATACGCCTTGAGCCAGCAGCACGGACGTCGCCGCCTTCTGCTCCGCCTCGCGTCTTGAACGACCCGAACCGAGGACAACCGGCATGCCCTCGATCTTCACTTCAACGGTAAAATGCGGGGCGTGATCCGGTCCGCTCCGCTCTGCGATTTCATATTTGGGCGCCGCCAGGCCGCGGCCCTGCACCCATTCCTGCAATGTCGTCTTGGCGTCCCGAAGCGGGCCCGTCCAGTTCAGCATGCGCTTGCGCCAGTGGCTATCGATGAAGGCCTGCGCCGCCGGCAATCCGCCATCGACGAAGATCGCACCGATCAGCGCCTCGCAGACATCGCCGAGGATCGCCGCCTTGCGCCGCCCTCCCGACTGCACTTCGCCGCCGCCAAGGTGGATCCAGCGGCCGAGATCGATGTCGATCGCCACTTCGGCGCAGCTTTCATTGCGCACCAGACCGGTCAGCCGACGGGCCAGTTCGCCTTCGTCGGCCTCGGGGAACGCTGCCAGCAGCATGTCGGCGATGACGAGCGCCAGCACGCGATCGCCGAGAAACTCCAGGCGCTGATAGCTTTCGCCATGCGCCAGATGGCTCTCCGCGACGGCGCTCGCATGCGTCAAGGCCCGAACGAGATGGCTGCGGTCGGAAAACCGGTGGCCGATCGTCTCCTCGAGACGTTGCAAGGGTTCTTCGGAAGCCAAGCTCAGATCACCTTAAATAGACGGTCAAAACGCACGGTCCAGGGCCACTTCCAGAATTGCCAGGCCTGGGCGCCCTCGTCGACGGAGAAGAACACCATGCCGGCGCGGCCTACAAAGTTCTCGAAGGGGACGTAGCCCACCGCGCCGAGCACTCGACTATCCGTCGAGTTGTCGCGGTTGTCGCCCATCATGAAGTAGTGGTCGGGAGGCACTTCATAGACCGGCGTATCGTCTGAGAAACTACGCGGATCGAGATCGAGCACGGTATAGCTCACGCCATTGGGGAGCGTTTCCTTGTAACGCGGGACGTGGGTCTCGGTTCCGAACTCGTCCTTGGTGACGTAGTCGTCGATCTTTTCCTTCGGCACCGGCGTGCCGTTGATCTGCAGGACGCCGTCGATCATCTGGATCTTGTCGCCCGGCAGGCCGATCACCCGCTTGATGTAGTCGACCGAGGGGTCGCGCGGCAGCTTGAAGACGGCGACATCGCCGCGCTCCGGCGGGGACGCCCAGATGCGCCCGGAAAACAGGTCCGGCGCGAAGGGGATGGAGTATTTGCTGTAGCCATAGGCGTATTTCGAGACGAACAGATAGTCGCCGACAAGCAAGGTCGACTTCATCGATCCCGAGGGAATATTGAACGGCTGGAACAGGAAGGTTCGAACGATGAGCGCCAGGATGAGCGCATTGATGACGATCTTGACAGTCTCGCCCGTGCCGCCGCGCTCGGCCTTGTATTTTTCGCCCGCCACGCTCATGCGTCCTTCCGATCCGTCTCGTTTGCAGTTCGCCGTCTGGCGGAGGTTGGTTCATACCGAGTCGGTGACATCAGCGCAACGCGTGCCCCCGCCTCGCCTCGAAATTGCATCGGCATTGCACGGCCCAACCCTCCTGCGAGCGCCAGAGCCGCGCGGGAATCAGGCCGGATCCGGCAGCGCTTCGATGATCACGAAGGCCTGCGCCAGGGGATAATCGTCCGTGATGGTCAGGTGGATCGCGGCGTGATGATTTGCCGGCATCATCTTCTCCAGCTGCGCGGCCGCGCCGCCCGTCAGCGCCATGGTCGGCTTGCCGCTGGGCAGGTTGACGACGCCCATGTCGCGCCAGAAGACGCCATGGTTGAGGCCGGTTCCCAACGCCTTGGAGCACGCCTCCTTGGCGGCAAAGCGCTTGGCATAAGAGGCGGCGCGCTCGGCCCGGCGGTCGGACTTCTTCTGCTCGATTTCCGTGAACACGCGCTGGGTGAAGCGCGTGCCAAACCGCTCCAGCGTCTTCTCCACGCGGCGGATATCGATCAGGTCACTGCCAAGGCCCAGAATCACGACTGAGCCTCCGCCGCTTCCCGCCCCTCGTCCATCAGCGCGCGCATGGTGCGGATCGACTGCTCGAGCCCGACGAACACCGCCTCGCCGATCAGGAAATGGCCGATATTCAGTTCGCGGATGACCGGAATGGCGGCGATCGGCTTGACCGTATCGTAGTTCAGCCCATGTCCCGCATGGATCTCGATCCCGAACTTGGCACCATAGTGCGCCGCGTCCTCGATCCGGGCCCGCTCGCGCTCGAACGCCTCGGGGCCTTCCAGGAAGGCCTCGCAATAGGTGCCGGTATGCAGTTCCACCACCGGCGCTCCGAGCGCCAGCGCGGCGTCGATCTGCTGCCGATCGGCGGCGATGAAGAGGGACACGCGGATCTTGGCCGAGTTGAGTTCCCGGACCAAGGGCACGAGATGCGCGAGCTGGCCGGCGGCATCCAGCCCGCCTTCGGTCGTCCGCTCCTCGCGCCGCTCCGGCACCAGGCAGACGGCATGCGGCTGGACGCGCAGGGCGATGTCGACCATTTCGCGGGTCGCGGCCATCTCGAAATTGAGCGGCAGGGCGATCTCGGCGCGCAGACGATCGATGTCGCTGTCGATGATATGGCGCCGATCCTCGCGCAGATGCGCGGTGATTCCATCGGCGCCAGCCGCCGCCGCGAGGACTGCCGCGCGCACCGGATCGGGATGCACCCCGCCCCGCGCATTGCGGATGGTGGCGACGTGGTCGACGTTGATCCCAAGTCGCAGCTCATTGCGGACAGTCACGGCGTATTTTCCCTCACTCGATGCGGTCGTCACTTACCATGCAGTGCGCCGCGCCGAACCGCAAAGCGCTGGCGGCGCGACGATTGGAAACTCTGCGCCGCGATATAGACCAGGACGTAGGAAAGCCCGCCAAATACCAAAGCGAGCGGGACCGCGCCGACCAGCATCGGCTCGATGATCGGCCAGATCTCGCGCCATGATTCGGTCAGCAGCTTGTGGCGGAGATCGTGGAAGTCGAGCTTCTCCGGCGCCATGCCGAACCAGCCGAGAATCAGGCTTCCCGTCTCGTAGGTACCGACCCAGATCAGCGGGAAGGTCAGCGGATTGCCGATCGTCGTGCCGAGCACGGCCGCGAGCACATTGCCCCGGACGAGGAAGGCGACGACGAAGCAGAGCAGATAGTGGAAGCCGATGAATGGCGTCATCGCCAGCGCCACGCCGGAGGCAAAGCCGGCCGCGATGGAATGGGGCGAGCCGGACAGGCGCAGCAGCCGCTTGCCATAGTACCGAAGCGCTCGCGACCACCCGCCCTTCGGCCACATGAAGTGGTTCAGCTTCTGATGAAACTTGAGCGGGCGGCGGCGACGGAAGAGCATGATGGGGGCTTCGGCCTCAGGCCAGGCTGCGGCTGCCGGGCTTGACGGGCGGGATGGCGGCGAGCTCCGGCGGCAGTTGATCGACCGGATAGGCCGGCACCTTGTAGCGCGTCAGCGAAATCAGCGGCACGCCCACCTCGGCCTCGCCGTCCGAGCGGTCGATCAGACAGGCGGCGGCGACAACATCGCCGCCAATGGCGCGGATCGCGGTGATCGTCTCGCGGATCGAAAGTCCGGTGCTGACGATATCCTCGACGACGAGAATCCTGGCATTGGCGGGCAGTTCGAAACGACGCAGCCGGAATTCGCCCTGCTCGCGCTCCACCCACATGGCGGGCACGCCGAGATGGCGCGCGGTCTCATAGCCGGGGATCAGGCCGCCCAAAGCCGGCGACACGACGAGATCGAAGTCGACGCCCGACTCCCGGATCTTCTCGGCCAGCGCCTTGCACAGCCGCTCGGTCCGGTCCGGATACATGAAGACGCGCGCCTTCTGCAGGAAGATCGGACTGCGCAGGCCGGAACTCAGGATGAAATGCCCCTCGAGTAGAGCGCCGGATTCGCGGAAGACGTCGAGGATTTCGGCTTGGTTCATTCTGTGTCCAGTCCAGGTCTAGTCGCTGCGATCATCGGCATCAGGCATTCACGCGGCTTGCCGCGCTGACGACGTGACGCTCGCGAAGATCGCTCAAGAGGCGGTTGAGGTGCTTGAGATCCCATACTTCCAGATCGATGGCCAGTTCCGAGAAGTCCGGTGCGCTCTTCACGATCCGCAGGTTCGAGATGTTGCCGTCATTGTCGGCGATGATCTGGGCGATCTGCGCCAGCGTGCCGGGTTCGTTGATTGCCGTCACCTCGATGCGGGCCGGGAAACGCTCGCGATTGGCTGCGTCGATATCCCAGCGCACGTCCAGCCAGCGATCGGGCTCGTCGTCAAAATCCTTCAGGGCCGGCGACTGGATCGGATAGATCGTGATCCCCTCGCCCGGCGTCATGATGCCGACGATCCGGTCGCCCGGCACCGCGCCGGCTTCCGGCGCGAAGCGAACCGGCATGTCGCCATGCAGGCCGCGAATCGGGATGGCCGGTAGTTCGGCCTGGCTTTCCCCGTTCGGCACGCGGAACATCATGCCGGAGCCCTTCTTGAGGCCGAACCAGCCGGGCTCGCCGCCCATGCCGTTGCCGCCCTTGGGCACGGCGGCGCGCTCTTCCTTGTGATCGGGATAGACGGCCTTCAGCACATTGACGGACGGGATTTCGCCCCGGCCGACGGAGGCCAGCATGTCCTCGATGTTCTGCTGCGCCAGGCGCGGCAGCGCGGCCTTCAGGCGATCTTCGGAGAAATCGCGCCCTGCCCGCTCGAAGGCGCGCTCGACGATCTTGCGGCCGAGGCCGGCATATTGCTTGCGGATCGCGGTGCGGGCGGCGCGGCGGATCGAGGCGCGCGCCTTGCCGGTGATGGCGATCGATTCCCAGGCCGGCGGCGGCACCTGCGCCTTGGAGCAGATGATCTCGACCTCGTCGCCATTATGCAGCTCGGTGGTCAGCGGCATCATCCGGCCGTTGATCTTGCAGCCGACGCAGGTGTCGCCAATGTCGGTATGTACCGCATAGGCGAAGTCGATCGGCGTCGCGCCGCGCGGCAGTGCGATCAGCCGCCCCTTCGGCGTGAAGCAGAACACCTGGTCGTGGAACAGCTCGAGCTTGGTGTTCTCCAGGAACTCTTCCGGCGTATCGCCCTCGGCCAGCATCTCGACGGTGCGGCGCAGCCAGGTATAGGCGCGGCTCTCGTCGGAAAGATTGCCGTTGCCCTTGTCCTTGTAGAGCGCATGCGCGGCGATGCCGTATTCGGCGACGTCATCCATCTCGCGCGTGCGGATCTGCAGCTCGACGCGCTGGCGGCCAGGGCCGACCACGGTGGTGTGGATCGAGCGGTAGTCGTTCTGCTTCGGCGTCGAGATGTAGTCCTTGAACCGACCGGGCACGGTCGGCCAGGTCGTATGGACGATGCCAAGCGCCGCATAGCACTCCGCCGTCGTCTCGAGAATGACGCGGAAGCCGATGATGTCGGAAAGCTGCTCGAACGAGATCGCCTTGCGTTCCATCTTCCGGAAAATGGAATAGGGGCGCTTGGTGCGGCCGAAGACCTTGGCCTTCATGCCGTGCTTCTCAAGCTTCTCGCGCAGGTCCTTCTCGATCGCCTCGATCAGGCTCTCGTTGCGGGTTCGCACCTCGGCGAGCCGGCTGGTGACGGCGAGATGCGCTTCCGGATTGACGACCGCGAAGGCGAGCTCTTCCAGCTCCTCGCGCATGTCGTGCATGCCCATGCGGCCGGCCAGCGGCGCATAGATCTCCAGCGTTTCCTCGGCGATCCGGCCGCGCTTCTCCTCCGGCATGAAGTGCAGCGTGCGCATGTTGTGGAGCCGGTCGGCCAGCTTCACCAGCAGCACGCGCACGTCTTCCGAGATGGCGAGCAGGAGCTTGCGGAAATTCTCGGCCTGCGCGGCCTTCTTGGTCACCAGATCGAGGCGCTTGATCTTGGTGAGGCCCTCGACCAGCCGGCCGATATCCTCGCCGAACATGCCGTCGATTTCCGAACGCGTTGCGTCCGTGTCCTCAATGGTGTCATGCAGCAGCGCCACCGCGATGGTGGCGTCGTCGAGCTTCAGATCGGTGAGGATGCCGGCGACTTCGAGCGGATGCGAAAAGTAGGGGTCGCCATTGGCGCGCCGCTGCGAGCCATGCTTCTGCATGGCATAGACATAGGCCTTGTTCAAAAGCCCCTCGTCGGCCTGCGGGTTGTACCGTTGGACACGCTCGAGGAGTTCATACTGGCGCATCATGGCGCTATATCCGAAGGCACGCGAATAGGCCGGGAATGACCCGGCCGGATGGCTACCCGTTCATATAGGATAGCGAGCGCGGCCAAACGACAAGCGGTTTGGCCGCGGCGCGACGTTGTGCCTTAGAAGTCGTCCTGCTTATCCGGCGGGACCATGTTCTCGAGGCCGCGCAGCAGCTCTTCTTCCGACATGCGGTCGAAGGCGACGCCATTGTCCTCGTCCGAAGAATCCTCGGCGAGAAGCTGCATATCCTGCTCGGGCTCGTCGACCTCGACGTACTTCTGCAGGGAATGGATCAGGTCTTCCTTGAGATCGTCGGGATGGACGGTCTCGTCAGCGATCTCGCGCAGAGCGACGACGGGGTTCTTGTCGTTGTCGCGGGCGATGGTCAGCGGCGAGCCGCTGGCGATCATGCGAGCGCGATGGCCGGCAAGGAGCACCAGTTCGAAGCGGTTCTCGACCTTGTCGACGCAATCTTCCACGGTGACGCGCGCCATGTCAGGTCTCCTGTTCGGAAAAGTCTGGGGTTCAAGCGCGCATGAATAAGTGCGCGGGCTTCCGAATGCAAGAGATTATACAGCCTGCCCTGCCCCCGTGCACGCGCCGGATGTCATGGCTAGGCGCCCGCAATCGAACACGGCGAATTGTTTGCTGGCAAGGCGGCGAGGCTATATTGATGCGGGATTGCCTGCTTCGAGTCGGCCCGTTGGGGCCGCTAATGCCGCTATCCCTTTTCATTATGGATATTGAACATGTTTGACGCTCGCGAAAAAATCGCCCTGTTCATCGATGGCGCGAATCTCTACGCCACCGCCAAGTCCCTCGCCTTCGACATCGACTACAAGAAGCTGCTCGGCGAGTTCCAGAGCAAGGGCTACCTGATGCGCGCCTACTACTATACGGCGCTGTCGGAAGATCAGGAGTACTCCTCGATCCGCCCGCTGATCGACTGGCTCGACTATAATGGCTACACGGTCGTGACCAAACCGACCAAGGAGTTTTTCGACGCTGCGGGTCGCCGCAAGGTCAAGGGCAACATGGATATCGAGCTCGCCGTGCATGTGATGGAGGTGGCGGAATTCGTCGACCATGTCGTGCTGTTCTCCGGCGACGGCGATTTCCGCTCGCTGGTCGAAGCCGTGCAACGCAAGGGTCGCAAGGTCTCCGTGATCTCGACGCTCGCGACCCAGCCGCCGATGATCGCCGATGAGCTTCGCCGCCAGGCGGACCATTTCATCGATCTCGTGACGCTGCAGAGCCGAATCGGCCGCGACCCGTCCGAGCGCACACACCGCAGCTCGGAGCGCCAGCAGGCAACCAGCGGCTTCGAGGACGGCTTCGAGGACGAGATCTGAGCCCGACCCAACTCGATCCCGATCGCCCTTAGCGAGACTTCACACCCGTGCCGCTTACCGCTTCCGATCCCGGGCGCAATTGCCCGCTCTGCCCGCGCCTCGTGGCGTTTCGCGAAGAGTGGCGGGCGAAGCAGCCCGAGTGGAACAATGCGCCGGTTCCGTCCTTTGGCGTTGAGGAAGGCCGGCTGCTGATCGTCGGGCTGGCGCCAGGCCTGCGGGGCGCCAACCGGACCGGCCGGCCGTTCACCGGCGACTATGCGGGCGACCTGCTCTACCAGACCATGCTCGACTTCGGCTTTGCCCGCGGCGTCTTCGAGACGCGGCCCGACGACAGCCTGACGCCGATCGACACGGCCATCACCAATGCCGTTCGCTGCGTCCCCCCGGAGAATAAGCCGACGACCGACGAGATCCGGACCTGCCGCACGTTCCTGTCCGGCACGGTGGCGACCATGCCTCGCCTGCGCGCCATCATCGCGCTGGGAAAGATCGCGCATGACAGCGCTGTCGTGGCGCTGGGCGAACGCATGTCGCGACACAAGTTCGGACATCGCGCACGGCATAACATCGGTTCACTTAGCGTTTTTGACAGCTACCACTGCTCGCGTTACAACACGAACACCGGCGTGCTCACGCCGGAAATGTTCCGCGCCGTCTTTTCCGACGTCCGCGCGTTTCTGGATTCCGACGGCAGCTGACGCCGCTGAATCCGAGGGTGAGGGTGCAGTCGATCACTTCCTTCAAAGGGTGAGGTTCCGCCAGGAGCCGTAAGCGCCTCCCGAGCCCCCCCCTAAGAACCCATCTTTGCCGCCCTTATCTCCCCGGACACCGGCCTGACCGTGAGCGGAGCCATGCCGCCCTCATCGGGCTCGCCCGGCCTGCCCGGCGCGCCGCATTCTGCGCCGCCTTCGCGAAACGCCTTGCCAAAGGCGTTCTTCCACAAGCCCGCAAGCGGCTTTCCGCCGGGACTTCCAGCCCCTTCAGAAAAGGCAAAACGCACCTTGTCGCAAAATAGCAACTCAAGCTTACAATCATGACTCCATATCGGAGATGCGGCTGTTTTTGAGTTACGTGAATCATCTGGATGGGTAAGTTCATTTCACTTTCTACGAGTGATTTGGAGAAAGTCCTGTCCGTTTCCCATGGGGGGTCGCGGACAGCTCATTGGCTGGGGGAATGAGGCACGGGGACGCCCCTTTCGGCGCGCTGGACACAGTGCGGACCGAAGGCAAGCAGACCGCCTTCCGATCCCCTGACAACCAGAGGTCAGGTAATGAACTTTAAGTCCCTTCTGCTCGGCTCCGCCGCAGCAATCGTGCTCGCTGGCGGCGCCCAGGCGGCCGATCTCACCGTCGCCGAGCCGGTTGACTATGTGAAGGTCTGCGACGCGTTCGGCGCGGGCTTCTTCTACTCCCCCGGCACCGACACCTGCATCAAGGTCGGCGGCTACGTCGAGTTCGGCACGAACTTCGGCGGCGGCGACTTCGGTGGCCTGAACAGCTCGAACAACAACTGGGGCAACTTCTACACGGAAGTCTCGATCCAGCTGACGGCCTCGTCGGTCACCGAATACGGTAACCTGACCGGCTTCATCGACATGCGCGCCAAGACCGGCAACGACGCTGGCCAGGGCAGCGATCTGGCCGACTACATCAACACCTCGACGAATTCGGCATATGTCGACAGCGCCTATCTCGAGCTCGGCCCGATCAAGGCTGGTTACTTCACGTCGCTGTTCGACTTCGGCCGCGGCTATGACGACACCGGCATGTTCGGTTCGGATTCGACCACCGACCACATCCAGCTGACCTATGCCGTCAACGGATTCGGTCTGTCGCTGTCGGTGGAAGATCAGCGCGATCGCGGCTCGTACGCGTATATCAATGAAGACCTCGGCAATGACAACATTCCGGACATCATCGCCGCTCTGACCTACTCGTCGGGCATCTTCAGTGCGAAGGTTGCCGGTGCTTACACGAATTCGGCAGCCGACATCATCACCGGCGAAGGCAAGGCCGGCTGGGCCATCGGTGGCGGCCTCGAGATCGCTCTCGACAACGTCTCCGCAGGCGATCGCTTCTTCGTGTCGGCAGCCTATGGTGACAATGCCAACTCGTTTACCGGCATCTCCGGCGGAACCTCGGTGGTCGGCGCGCTGGGCGTAGACGACAACCTCTTCTCCGTCGCAGCGGGCTCGAGCTGGAGCGCACTGGCTTCGTACAAGCACGTTTGGACGCCGCAGCTCTGGTCGTCGCTCTCGGGCGGCTACGCCAACTTTGACGGTTCGGACAGCCTCGACGGCCTGACGATCGACGCTTGGCGCGTTGGCTTCAACACCGCCTATACCCCGGTCAAGGGTCTCGATCTCGTCGCCGACGTCTTCTACACGGACGTCGACGTCAAGACCCCGGTTGCTGACGCTTCGGGCGACTCCTGGACGGCCAACCTGTTCCTGAAGCGCTCCTGGTAATTCCAGGTCGCATCAGCGATCTCGCGTCCGGTGGCCCTCCCCACCGGACGTACAGGTTAGAAAGCTCCGCCGCATTGCGGCGGGGCTTTTTTTATGTGGTCAGGCCTTGGTTCGCCGACGCGCAACAAAAAAGCCCGACTGCATCGCGGCCGGGCTTTTGCATTTCATCCAGCTGCCAGAGCGGGCTTGTCAGCCCTTGTCGCGCATCAGGCGACCCTTTTCGCGGTTCCAGTCGCGCGCCTTCTCGGTCTGGCGCTTGTCGTGTTCTTTCTTGCCGCGCGCCAGCGCGATCTCGACCTTGGCCCGGCCCTTCTCGTTAAAGTATATCTTCAACGCGACGATCGTCATGCCCTGGCGCTGCACAGCCTGCGAGAGCTTGGCGATCTCCTTCTTGTGCAGCAGCAGCTTTCGCGGCCGGCGGGTCTCGTGATTGAACTGGTTGGCCTGCAGATATTCCGGGATATAGGCGTTATACAGCCAGACCTCGCCGCCCTTTTCGGCCGCGTAGGAATCGCCGATCGTGCTGCGGCCGCCGCGCAGCGACTTGATCTCCGTGCCGGTCAGCATGATGCCGGCCTCGAAGACGTCGCCGATCTCGTAGTCGAACCGTGCGCGTCGATTGTCGGCGGCAAGCCGATAGCGCGGATCGCCCGTGCCGCTACTCATGATTCAATGCCTCAGTTGACCAAGCCGGCATGCGCCATGGCGCTGCGGATGATGGTCTTGGTGGATTCGGTGATGCCGACGAGCGGCAGACGGACGCGATCCTCCATCTTGCCGAGCAGCGACAGCGCATACTTGACGCCCGTCGGGTTCGGCTCGACGAAGATGGCGCTGTGCAGCGGCATCAGGCGATCCTGATAGGCCAGAGCCTTGGCGAAATCGCCGGCCATGCAGGCCTCCTGGAACTCGGCGCAGAGCCGCGGCGCAACATTCGACGCGACCGAGATGCAGCCATGGCCGCCATGCGCCATGAACGCCAAAGCGGTGCCATCCTCGCCCGAAAGCTGCAGGAAGTCGGGGCCCATGGCATGGCGCTGCAGGCTGACGCGGTCGAGCTTGGCGGTCGCATCCTTGACGCCGACAATGTTCTTCAGCTCGAACAGGCGCGCCATCGTCTCCACCGACATATCGATGATCGAGCGCGGCGGAATGTTGTAGATGATGATCGGGATGCCGATGGCGTCATTGATCGCCTTGTAGTGCTGATACAAGCCCTCCTGGTTGGGCTTGTTGTAATAGGGAGTGACGACCAGTACGGCGTCCGCGCCCGCCTGCTCGGCATGGCGGGCAAGGTCGATCGCTTCTGCCGTGTTGTTCGAACCGGCGCCGGCAATCACCGGCACGCGGCCGGCGGCCACCTCGATGGTGACCTCGACGACCCGCTTGTGTTCGGCATGCGAAAGGGTCGGGCTCTCGCCCGTCGTGCCAACCGGCACGAGACCATGCGTGCCCTCGCCGATCTGCCAATCGATGAAGGAACGCAGCGCGTCTTCGTCGACCGCGTTCTCCCGCATCGGGGTGACCATGGCCGTGATCGAACCCTTGAACATCGCGCTCTTCCACCTTTTGCCGTCAATTGGCCGAATTCCGCGCCGACTATGATCGGCCGCGGTTTGGTCCAACATGTTCTGTTTTTTGCTCTATCTTGGGCGGCGAACATAGTCGTTGCCCTTGGGCAGAGCAAGAACCCGCGCATCGGTCAAAGCCTGCGTCAAGCCTTTGTTCACCATGACGACCGTAAGGTCGGAGCAGATGGATCAGGCGCCACGCTGATGACGCAAGTCATCGCGACGACAGCCTACCTGTACATGAGTGTGCTGCGCATGGGCGCGGTGAGACAACGAGTGAGGACGACATGATCGTGAAAGCGGACCGCAGCTTGCAACGTCGCATCGGAATGCTGACGCAGGTCGCCGCTTGCGCGCTGATCAGCCTCGGGATCGTTGGCGACGCCCTGGCCCAATCGACGCCCGTCCCGCGTACCAATCCGAGCCGCGGTTCGACCGTCGGGTCGGACGATCTCACCACGGCGGGCATCACCCCCGTCGCCCGGCCCGCGCGTCCCGCCAAGGCAGGCGTTGCCTCGCAGGCCAATGACCTGGTCGAAAGTTTCTCACCCAACCAGCTGGGTCTCGAGGCCGCGCTGAAGCTCATCGACAGCGGACAGATCGGCAAGGCTCAGGCGCTGGCCCGGATGATGCCCGACCGCACCAACCAGAGCATCGTCGCCTGGCTGGTGGCGCAGAGCGGCAGCCCTGATGTCTCGGTCTCGCAGATCACCCAGGTGACGCTCGACCTGCCGGACTGGCCGGGACAGGCGCTCCTGCGCCGTCGTGCCGAACAGGCCCTCCTGCGCATGAAGGCAGCCCCCGCCACCGTCATCTCCGCCTTCGGTGGCACCAAGCCCGGCTCGGACGAGGGCATGCTGCTGCTGGCGCGCGCCTATGTGAGTGCCGGTCGCACGAGCGACGCCGCCGCGCTGATCCGCCCGAAATGGCGCAAGGATTCCTTCTCGCAGAGCACCGAGGCCACGCTTCTCTCGGAGTTCGGCTCGCTGCTGACCGCCGCCGACCACAAGGCGCGGATGGACAAGTTCTTCTACGACAATGATGCCGATGAAGGGCTCGCCGTTTCCAAGTTACTCAGCGCTGATCAGCGCCAGCTGGCTGCCGCCCGCGCCGCCGTCATCCGCAAGTCCAAGAACACGGCCGACCTCCTGGCGAAGGTCCCTGCCCGCCTCAAGAAGGATCCGGGCTACATCTATTCGAAGGTGCAGTATCTGCGTCGCAGCGAGAAGTACCAGGAGGCTGCGGCCCTGATGCTGACCGCGCCGCGCGACGGCGCCTCGCTGGTCGACCCGGATGCGTGGTGGATCGAGCGGCGCGTGCTGTCGCGCGAGCTGCTGGACCTCGGCAACCCGAAGCTTGCCTACAAGCTGGTGGCAGAGCACGCTGCGGAATCGAGCACCAACCAGGCCGACGCCGAGTTCCATGCCGGCTGGTATGCGCTGCGCTTCCTGAATAACCCGGCCGTTGCCCGACGCCATTTCCAGGCGATCCAGGCCGCCTCGACCATGCCGCTTAGCCAGTCGCGCGCCGAATATTGGCTTGGCCGCACCGCCGAGGCGATGGGCGAACGGGGCGAGGCTCAGGCGCAGTACCGCCTCGCCGCCGCCTATCCGACCACCTTCTACGGCCAGCTCGCCTCGGCGAAGCTCGGCATGAAGCAGCTCACCCTGTCGTCGCCGCGGGCGTCCGACAGCGCCACGCGGCAGCGCTTCAACTCCCGCCCGATGGTGCAGGCCGCCCAACGCCTCGCCGCCGCCGGCTATGCGGACCGCGCCCGGCAGTTCTATGTCCGCCTGGCCGACACGCTGACCAACCCGACCGAAGTCGCCCTGCTCGCCCAGATGGCCGAGAAGCGCGGCGACCATCAGCTCGCGCTCCAGGTCGGCAAGAAGGCCTATGTGCGTGGCCTGCCGGTCGAGACCCTGGCCTTCCCGACCGCCGCGATCCCGCGCTCGGTCAAGACCACCAGCATCGAGAAGTCGATCGTCTATGCCATCGCTCGGCAGGAAAGCGCGTTCAATCCGAGCGCCGTCAGCCATGCCGGCGCACGCGGCCTTCTGCAGCTGATGCCGGCCACGGCCAAGGTCGTCGCCAAGGCGGCCGGCATGCCCTATTCGCTCGATCGCCTCACCACCGATGCCGGCTACAACGCCACCATCGGCGCGGCGCATCTGGCCGAACTCGTCGGCGGCTTCAACGGCTCCTACATCATGTCGTTCGCGGCCTATAACGCCGGCCGCAGCCGCGTCTCGAAATGGGTTCAGCAATATGGCGACCCGCGCGATCCCAATGTCGATGCGGTCGACTGGATCGAGCGGATCCCGTTCAGCGAGACGCGCAATTACGTGATGCGCTGCATGGAAAACCTGCAGGTTTACCGCGCCCGGCTGGGCGAGCCGGCCCTCGTCATCAACCGCGACCTCAATCGCGGCGGCCGCGGCTAGCCTTGATCGAAGGACGGCGGGGCACGCTCCGCCGTCTGAACCAGCACAGCACCGGAATGTCGGACGCCCTCGCGGCTCGCCGTGACGGGACGGCTATTCGCCGCCCTCTTCCGCCTTGCCCGCTGCCGTGGCCGATTCCGCCGGCTTCTTCGGCTTGCTTCGGCGCTTGGGCTTTGGCGATCGCGGCTTCGGCTCGGCGGCCGCCTTCCGCCGGAGCGGCTGGTCGCCAACCGGCATCTTCTTCGCCGTCTTGCGCTTGACCGCCGCCTTCCTTGCCAAGACCTCGAGCGGCTCATCGGCGCCGGCAAAATGGACTGCCTGCCCGACCCAGTCCTTCTCGACCGGCCCGTCGCCGGCGCCGAGATAGGCGGCGATCCAGGCCACCTCCTGCGGCGTCCACGAGGCGATCTGGCTGAAGTGGAAGATGCCAACCTGCGCCAGGCGGCTGGCATGGCGCTTGGTGATCCCCTGAATGAGATAGAGCGGATCGGCCTGGCCGTGCCGTGGCGCGCTCAGCGGCAAGGGCCGGAAGCCGGCGCCGTCGCCGCGCGCGATGGCCTCGGTCTGCTTCTGCGACGCGGCCGGCGCCATTTCCTGAGATCCGAATTCGTCATGCTGGAGCGGCGGAGCGAGCGTGAAGCGCGGCGCGGCCGCCTCGCCCGCGTCCGGCTCGATCGCGGCATCCAGCCCATGACCGAAATCCGGCGGCGGCACGGGCACCGTCTGCGGCAGCACGGCCGGCACGGTGCCGCGCCAGGGCAGAAGGCGCCGATCCAGCCAGCGGACCACCCGATCGATCCCGCGAATGAGTGTTGCCTGCGGCTTGCCGAGCGCCGTCAGCGCGATAGCCCGCTGCAGGATGGAGCCGAGCAGCCCGCCCAGCGCAAAGCAGACGGCAAGTGATACCCAGACTTCGGCGGCATGAAGGATCACGCGGCGCCCCCATCCCCGGAGTGGTCGACGATCTGGCGCCGGCGCGATCCCGTCGCCCACCAGCCGACCAGGAAACCGAGCGCCCCGGCGGCAATCATGAAGGGCAGATAGTGCACGATCACGTAAGCCATATCCGCTCCCTATTGCCCGACAATGCCAAATTCGATCCGGCGGTTCTGCGCGCGGCCAGCCGCCTTCGAGTTCGAAGCGATCGGCCGGCTGCCGCCATAACCGACCGGATTGAGCCGCTCGCGCCGAACGCCGTCCGCCACCAGATGGTTGACGACGGCATTGGCCCGCTCGACGCTGAGCGCCTGGTTCTTGCGCGTGCCGCCGGCGGAATCGGTGTGCGCGCCGATCTCGACCGTCGCGACCGGGCAGCGCTGCACGACGGCGGCGATCCGGTCGAGCAGCCCAAAGCTGCTGGACAGGATGCGCGCGGTTGCGCCATCGAACTGTACCTTCTCGCGGTCGCTCTCCGCCCGCAACGCCGCCTGGCACTCCGGCCCGGACAGCGGGTCGCCGCCGACCGCCACCATCAGCGACGGCGCGAGATCGAAGCCTTCCGGCAGCGTGGCCTTGACGGTCGCCTCGATATCGCCGCGCGCGCCCTCGGACACGGCGATGCCGGATAGCGAGAGCTTGTTGTCGACGAGATCGAAGCGGCCGCCCTGCAGCCGGCTGATCGCCTGCAAACCGGCATCGACGACCTCGACGAAGCCATCCGGCGCGCCGCCGGCCAGCAGCAGGCGCAGTTCGATCCGGTCTGGCCCGAATTTCGGGCGTGCCGAGGCGATGATCTTCTGCACCACCTCGTCGGTCGGCACATAGCCGCTGAGCAGCAATGCCTCCGGCGCGCGGGCGGCCGCGAAGACGAAGGGCGAGACCGCGCCCGGCGAAACCGCCGACCGGCGAAGCTCCATGCTCGCCGGCAGCGTCTTCTTCAGCGCTTCGGTCAGGCTCGAATAGGCCGTCGTGGAGACCGCCTCGCCGACAATGTCGTATTGCCGGCCGGTCAGGGAAACGGAGCCCTTGCTCAGTGACGCAAGCTGTTCCAGCGCATATTTGAGGGCGCCGATCCAGTCCATCTTCGGGTCGCCATCGGCCACGCGCACATGATCGGTGACAGCCAGGTCCGGGAACAGACGCGCCGCCGCGCCGAGGATCTCGTCATGCGCCTCCACGGACGGCACGTAGCCCGTCAGGACGATGCTGTCGCCGGTCCGGTCGGCGCGCCAGACATAGGGATCCACCCGCGCCGGCAGCAGGTCGATCGAGCCGATGCCGACCCCGATCGCACGCCGGCTGCGGCGCGCCTCGATTTCGGCCAGCGCCATTTCATAATCGGCGACGGTCTTGGCCTTGCCCTCGACCGAGAGCAGCGATCCGTCGATCGATAGCGTGCCGGAGCTGAAACGTGCCAGCTGATAGGCCGCGAAGACGGCGGCGAAGGAGAAGCCCTCCGGCCCGCCCGAGGCAAGCTGGGTCGCGTCGACCATGGGAACGCCAGGCAGCGCTACGGCGAGCGCATCCGCGATCGCGCGCCGCACCGCCACCGAAGGCACATAACCGGTCTGCTCGATCGACTTGCCGTCATAGGTGACGGTCCAGGTGAAGGCCTTGCTCAGAGGCGGCAGGACGCGGACGTTTCGCAACTGGCCGCCGCCCGGAACGGTCGACGAGATCGCGCGCGCCGCCGAGGCGAAGCGCGATTCGTCGATGGCCGTCCCGTCGATGGTCAGGCTGGAGCCCGTCAGCGCGACATGACCCTTCGCCAGTTCCGCGAGGCGCTTCAGCGCAAAGTCGGTCAGGACCAAGAAGCCCACGGGCTGGCCGCGCGAGAGCACCAGATTGTCCTCAATCTTGAGATCGGGCATTTCGCGGCTCGCGGCGGCCAGAACCGCCAGCTTTGCCTCCTCGGAAGGGACAAAACCCAGGATCCGGACCTGATCGCCGTCGCGCGATGCCGACCAGGTGTAGGAGGGCTGGAGCGGGATGACGCCGCTTCCGTCGATGACGCGGCCGACGCCCCAAACGCGCTCGGCGGATTCGACCGCGAGGCGCTGCGCCAGCAAGGTCGGCGACGTCCCCATCACGGTGACGGTACGGCCGCTGATCTTGGCCGACGCCCAGGGCTGGCCGTCGAGCGCGAGTTGATTGTCGACGCGGGTGCCGATATCGGATTGAACCTCTCCCGCCTGGCTGATCAGGGCCCAGACGGTGAGGATGGTGACCAGCACGAGGCCGGGAAGGAGGGAAAGGCGTAGGGCGCTCATGGCACCCCCGCGGCCGGAAACCGGCGCCCGTTTCCAAGGCGCAACCCAGACAACCAGCCCGACCAGGCCCGTTGAACCGAGCTGCTCTTCATGTCTTCTCCCTCCCCGCCGTCCAGATGGCCCGTCCTGGGGACGAACCGGTCGACAGACGATTGCAGGAGGCAATCCTGACCGCATTCGCGGTCATCTCGCAAGCAATCCGGCGTCTTCATCCCCGGCAAGCTTGCCGGGGCGATCAGGGAGATAGCGTGTGTTGCGCGAATGTCAGCGCGGAGGCCCGCTACTGGACCGTTTGCGGATTTTTGCCGATCCAATCGTCGGCCATCGCAAGGGCCGTACGGCGCTCCGTCTCGGTCGCCACCGAGAAGGCCTGTTCCTGCAGCTTCAGGATCCAGGGATCGCTGGGACCGGAGCGATCCCGCGCGATGGTCAGGAACATCAACCCGACGACCGGCTGGCGCTTCACGCCATCGCCTTCGAACAGCATGTGACCGAGCAGCGCCTGGGCGCCGACATTGCCCTTGTCGGCCGCCAGCTTGGCCCAGCGAGCGGCCTGGCGCGGATCGCGCTCGCCGCCCTCGCCCTCGTAATACATCCGCGCCAGATTGAGCTGCGCGTCCGAGTCGCCAAAATAGGATGCCGCATAGGAGAACATCTGGCGGGCGCGGCTGAAATCGGGCTGCACGGTGCTGTTGGGGATGCCGTCGCGATAATAGGAGCCGAGCGCGACAAAGGCATTGGAAACGAAGCGCGCGGAAGGCGCATCCGGGTTGTCGTCGGCATGGGCGTCGGCGATCTCGCTGAACAGCTCGAACGCCTTCATGTCGTCCTTGGTGAGGCCATCGCCCTCGGCATACATGCGACCCAGCTTCCACTGGGCGACCGCATGGCCCTTGTCGGCTGCGAAGGTCAGCGCTTCGACCGCGGTGGTCTTGTCGCCCTGCTTGTAGGCGTTGAAACCGAAGCGGAACGCCTCGACCGGAGTCGCATTGCGGTCCAGGGTCCGAGCATCCAGCGCCCATGCCTGTCCCGACCACGCGCCAAGACCGGCAAGCACACTGATCCCGAAGAGGGCGACGCCGCCGAACGCGTTACAAATTCGCATTGCACGCCACACCATTCCTGACGCTCGCGCCCGCCGCCGACCCAATGGCCGCCAGGGTCGCCGGAGCGAAGTTCCCGATTTGTGCCGCGAAGACGCGGCGAGTTGGATTTTCCCGAATATGGGACTGGTTTCGGGCGATTCCGAGGCCGTTGCAGCTGCGTTCTACTGTTCGCGCCATCACAGCTACGTGTACCCCTGAAGACCAATGAGAATTTGTACCGACAATACGCAAGGTTTGTCCTATCCGCCCCCGGATGAGGAGGACGGTCGTTCCACTTTATGGCTGAAAGGCGGCAATTGGGGCGGCCAGCACCTACACGCGGCGAGTTGCGAATGCACTGTTGCTCGCCCGCAACATGGAATCGTGACCCGGCCACCGGACTCGCTAAACGGGTGTCGGGATGCTCGCCGCGCCGACGCTGGGGCACAAAGGGCGCTGAATCGAACAAACAAGGAACACACTCGCGTCCTACCGCCGGGCGTGGCAAAATTCCGTCTTGATTCGCCGCCTCGACCAAGCCATTGCAACGGCCACACAGTTACGGATGACCATGGCAGAGACCGACGACCTTTTCGGATCCGGTGCGACCGCACGCGTGATCAAGCCCGAAACCGCCCTGCGCGAGGCACCCGCCGCCCCGCGGCGGTCGGCATCGCCGACGCCGAGCGCGGAGGCGAGCTATTCGGCCGCCGACATCGAAGTCCTCGAAGGGTTGGAGCCGGTGCGGCGCCGGCCCGGCATGTATATTGGCGGCACCGACGAAAAGGCCCTGCACCATCTCTTCGCCGAGGTGATCGACAACTCGATGGACGAGGCCGTCGCCGGCCATGCGACCTTCATCGATGTCGAGCTCTCCGCCGATGGTAGCGTCACCGTCACCGACAATGGCCGCGGCATTCCGGTCGACCCGCATCCGAAGTTCAAGGACAAGTCCGCGCTCGAAGTCATCATGACGACGCTGCATTCGGGCGGAAAGTTCGATTCGAAGGTCTACGAGACCTCCGGCGGTCTGCATGGCGTCGGCATCTCCGTCGTGAACGCGCTCTCGGAAATCCTCGAGGTCGAGGTCGCGCGCGGCAAGCGCCTGTATCGCCAGACCTTCTCGCGCGGCCACGCGACCTCGAAGCTCGAGGCGGTCGGCGAGGTTCACAACCGTCGCGGCACCAAGACCCGCTTCAAGCCGGACGAACAGATCTTCGGCGTCGGCGCGCATTTCCGTCCCGAGCGCCTGTTCGCCATGACGCGGTCCAAGGCCTACCTTTTCGGCGGCGTCGAGATCCGCTGGACCTGCGCGCCGGAGCTGATCAAGCCCGACGCCGCGACGCCCACGACCGCCGTGTTCCATTTCCCGGCGGGCCTCAAGGACTTCCTCGCCGCCGAGCTCGGCAACGAGAAGATGGTCACCAGCCAGATTTTCGCCGGCCGCACCGACAAGGCCAGCGGCCATGGCGCGGCGGAATGGGCGATCGCCTGGTATCCGGGCGATGGCTTCGTCCGCTCCTACTGCAACACCATTCCGACGGCCGAGGGCGGCACGCATGAACAGGGCCTGCGCATGGCCCTGCTCCGCGGCCTCAAATCCTATGCCGAACTTTCCGGCAACAAGCGCGCCTCCGCCATCACCGCCGAGGACGTGATGACGTCCTGCGCGGCGATGCTGTCGGTCTTCGTGCGCGAGCCGGAATTCGTCGGCCAGACCAAGGACAAGCTTTCGACCGCCGAGGCGACCCGCATCGTCGAGAAGGCGATCGGCGACCCGTTCGACCATTGGCTGACCGCAGCCCCGCAGGAAGCCTCGCGCCTGCTCGACTGGGTGATCGAGCGCGCGGAGGAGCGCCTGCGCCGCCGCCAGGAAAAGGAAGTCAATCGCAAGTCGGCAGTGCGCAAGCTCCGCCTGCCGGGCAAGCTGGCCGATTGCAGCCAGACGGCCGCCCAGGGCAGCGAGATCTTCATCGTCGAGGGCGACTCGGCAGGCGGCTCCGCCAAGCAGGCGCGCAACCGCGCCAGCCAGGCGGTCCTGCCGCTGCGCGGCAAGATCCTCAACGTCGCCAATGCCGGTCGCGAGAAGCTGGCGCAGAACCAGCAGCTCACCGACCTGATGCAGGCGCTGGGCGTCGGCGCACGCAACCATTATCGCGACGACGACCTTCGCTACGACAAGGTCATCATCATGACCGACGCCGATGTCGACGGCGCCCATATCGCCTCGCTGTTGATCACCTTCTTCTATCGCGAGATGCCGGAGATGATCGACAAGGGCCATCTCTACCTCGCCGTGCCGCCGCTCTACCGCATCAGCCAGGGCGGCAAGACGCTCTATGCGCGCGACGACAAGCACAAGGAAGAGCTGCTCGGCACCGAGTTCAAGGGCAAGGGCAAAGTCGAAATCGGCCGGTTCAAGGGCCTTGGCGAAATGCTGCCGGGCCAGCTCAAGGAGACGACCATGGAGCCCTCGAAGCGCACCCTGCTTCGGGTCGGCATCACGGACGGCGACATTTCCGTTACCCAGGATGTCGTCGAGCAATTGATGGGCAACCGGCCGGAAGAACGCTTCCGCTTCATCCAGGAGCGGGCCGTGTTCGTGAAGGAACTCGATATCTGAGCGGACGACCGCCCAGAATTCCAGTCGGCCCATGGAAGCGGTCGACGCCACGCGGCTTCGCCCCTAGCGGCGCCGCGCTCCACGGAGGTTCACCGATGATCGTTCGCACGCTTCTCGCCGCCTGCATCCTTACCGCGGCCGCCGCCGCCCCTCTCCGCGCCGATCCGGTCACGGACGGCATCGCCGCCCTGCCGCCCTCGATCCAGGACGTCCGCACCGTCGGCGCCTGGGATAAGGACGGCCACAAGGGCACCTATCGCATCGTCATCGACCGCAGCGGCGCGGGACCGACGGCGCGCCTCTTCGTGCAGTGGCTCGAGCGCGGCGCCGATGGCGCGATGACGGTGTCCCGCAATGTCGACATCAAGGAGATGGTCGACCTCAAGCGCAACATCGGCGATTTCGTCGTCGAGACGGATGCGGACGGTCTCAGTGTTTTCCTGGAGCTGGTCGATCCGGCTGCCGGCGACGCCAAGGAGAGCTATGAACTCTTCATCGGCGACGATGAGAACTATCGTTTCGGACCGGCCAGCAACTAAAATCCGGCCGCCAGAAGCGGCAGGATTCAGCCACTCTTCGCGAAACAATTGACAAGACCACGCAAAATCTCGTATTTGCGTGCATCTTTCATCGATGGCGATGCGCCTGTTTGCCGTCCCATCGGGCTTTGGGCCCCTTTTCAAAACATGACCTTCTCTACGCTCGGACTGAGCCCGAAAGTGTTGGCTGCCGTTGAGGCAAGCGGATACACCACGCCGACGCCGATCCAGGCAGAGGCCATCCCGCATGTGCTCGCACGGCGTGACGTCCTGGGAATCGCCCAGACCGGCACCGGCAAGACAGCATCTTTCACGCTTCCGATGATCACGCTGCTGGAGCAGGGCCGCGCTCGTGCGCGCATGCCCCGCACGCTGATCCTCGAACCGACCCGCGAACTGGCAGCGCAGGTTGAGGAAAACTTCAACAACTACGGCCAGAACCATAAGCTGAACGTCGCCCTTCTGATCGGCGGCGTCTCGTTCAACGACCAGGAAAAGAAGCTCGATCGCGGCGTCGACGTTCTGATCGCCACGCCGGGCCGCCTGCTCGACCATTGCGAGCGCGGCAAGCTTCTGATGACCGGCGTCGAGATCCTCGTCATCGACGAGGCCGATCGCATGCTCGACATGGGCTTCATTCCCGATATCGAGCGCATCGCCAAGCTGATCCCCTTCACGCGCCAGACGCTGTTCTTCTCGGCAACCATGCCGTCGGAAATCCAGCGCCTCGCCGACACGTTCCTGTCCAACCCGATCCGTATCGAGGTCGCCAAGCCGGCGACCACGGCGAAGACGGTGAAGCAGCTCTTCGTGCATACCGGCCGCGAGGCCTTCGACAAGCGCGAGACGCTGCGCGAGCTGATCCGCAACGCGGTCGATTTGAAGAACGCGATCATCTTCTGCAATCGCAAGCGCGACGTCGCCGTCCTCGCCCGCTCGCTGGAGAAGCATGGCTTCTCGGTCGGCGCGCTGCATGGCGACATGGATCAGCGCGCCCGCATGGCGACGCTGGACGCATTCAAGAACAACCGCCTGACGCTGCTGGTTGCCAGCGACGTCGCGGCGCGCGGCCTCGACATCCCCGATGTCAGCCACGTGTTCAATTTCGACATCCCGACCCATGCGGACGACTATGTCCACCGCATCGGCCGTACCGGCCGCGCCGGACGTTCGGGCACCGCCATCACCCTCGTCGCTCCGTCGGACCAGAAATATCTGTCCGCGATCGACAAGCTGACCGGCGATGGCGTCGAGTGGATCGGCGAGCCGGTTGCGACCGACGAAGCGGCGGCACCCGCCGCTGGCCGCGGCCGTGGCCGCAGCAAGAGCGACGAGCCGCGCAGCGGCGAGCGCGAGCGCAAGCCGCGCGCATCGCGTTCGAGCGTCGCCCGCCAGGTCGAGAAATCGGCTGAAGAAGCGACGGAGGCCCAGCCGGTCGCCGCCGAGGCCGCAGCCCCCGAGGCCGCGCCGCAGAAGGCAGAGCCGGAGGCACCGCGCCGCCAGCAGCAGCCGGCACCGCGCCAGCTCGACGCAGCGCCCCGCCAGCCTGAGGCACCGCGCCAGCAGGAAGCAGTTCGCCAGCAGCCGGAATCGCCGCGCCGCGACCGCGATCAGCGGGATCAGCGCGACCGTCCCCGTCATGATCGCCGCGACCGGAACGAGCCGGACGACAAGGTGATCGGTCTGGGCGATCACGTGCCGCAGTTCCTGCTGCGCCCGGTCCGCCTGCCGACCTCGTCCTCTTCCTGATCCATTCGGATGCCGCCAGGCGGCATCCTTCCATGCCGCCGGGCTACGGCGGCATGGTGGTGACGATCGGCGCATGGCGCCCGTCACCCGGCCGACGAACAGCCTGCCGCCCGCGCCCGCCGCGCGGCTTTTTTGTATCCAGATATTTCGAAGTTGGTTCCGAGGTGCCGGCTTACGGCACGGCGCTTAATGGCGCAGCCTGTGGCGCGCCCGCGATCGTTTGGTCGGTGGCAGGCCTATACCGGGCCGGTGCGAGACCATCTCCCGGCCGGCTGCATAACTACCGCCGACAGGCCACGATCAGACGCCCCCCTCGCCCGCCTATGGCGAAGGGGTGGCGTGAGGTCTCTGCGAAGCTCAGCTGCCTTAGAGGCGCGGGACCGCCCAGGCGACCATCTCGACCAGCACCTGGTCCAGCGCTGCGTTGAGGCCGGTCACGGCGGCCGGCGCCGTATCTTCGGCGACAGGCACCGAGGCCTTGAACAGCTTGGCCTCGACGACCTTGCCGGTGCGATCGTTCATGATCTGCGTGAAGATCTCGATCTCGGCGAAGCGGCCCGACGGCGTCACGTCAAAGGCGAAGGTGCGGATGTTGGTCAGCAGCTGGTAGTCGATCGACAGCCCCTCGCCCGGTCGGCCGATGGCGCGGACGCCCTTCGACTTCTCGAACGCCTGGATCACCCGGCTCTGCACCAGTCGCGGCAGCGTGTCGGGATACTGAGCATTCGGATAATAGGCGACGAGCGGGCCGCGCGTGACCACGATACGCTGGCTCGCCAGCGTCTGCAGCGCGAAGGGCTCCGGCACCAGAACCTGCGCCGAGGTCCGCCGCTTGACGGAGGGCGCCGATTCGACGCCGGCCAGGTCATAGGTGGCCGGCGGCGGCGCGGTCAGCAGCTTGCTGACGCAGCCCGAGAGCAGCGTGGCGGCGAGGAGCATCGAAACGGTCCCCGCAGGCAGGGATAGACGCACAGAACGCATGGCTTGTCGTACCCCAGTCATTTGCGATTGTAGTCCTGTACGCCCGGGTTGCCGAAAATCAGTCGCTGCGGATTGCT